>JAUQYW010000208.1 GCA_030587525.1 Candidatus Sigynarchaeota archaeon
ATAATCGCGAAGTATGACATCGCAGTTTTCACGATTTACATGAAAGGAAATTGATTTACGCGTGGCAGAGCATGGATAGTGATTCAGTGAACTTGCTCATCATCGATGGCTACGTCGATGAACCCGGTTGCCTGGGTGTTCCGCCGTACATCGCCCCTTATCCGCGGTATATTTATGGTGCAGCATTGCATTCGGAACGTTTTGCAAGAATCACCTATGCCACGATCGACCAGCTCAGGACAGAATCGCGTGATATGAATTCACAGCAGAAGGACGTTCATTCCCGGGTTCTCGCGATGAAATATGATTGGGTCATCATGATAACCGGCGTGTCCGTGCCCGGAAATTACATCGGGGGAACACCCATCCGGTATTCCGAGATTCAAAAATATGCTAGCATGTTCACGGATAGTTTCAAGATCCTTTGCGGACCTGCAACTCGTTTCGGGATCGGCGAAGAGGGGGGAAAGCCAAGCATTCCCGTGGATTCCCTCGTGCCTGTGTTCGACCTGGTCATAACCGGGGATGCTGAAATCGTTATTTCGCGAATACTTTCCGAATACTATCCCCTTACTCCCGGCATGCTCCCGAAAATTCGGGAGCTTGCATCGCTCCTGCGCTCGGATATGGATAGCATCGCCGGATTTGCCATCCTCGGGGCGCAGGCCATATTGCAGCATCCAAACTTCAACGATCGCGACGGTGGCAACCTGGTATGCGAGATCGAGACATTCCAGGGATGTCCACGTTATAGATCCGGCGGTTGCTCCTTCTGCATCGAACCGGAAAAAGGACAACCGATCCACAGGCGCATCGAGGCGATCATCGACGAGGTCGCCACCCTCTACCGCCATGGTGCCCGGCATTTTCGATTGGGTAACCAAACGGATTTCTACGCGTACCGGCACGGTTCCTATGACGATGAACGGTACCCGCGCCCGAATCCCGAAGCGATACGGCATCTCTTGAAAGGAATACGGGACAGGTGTCCGGATCTAAAGACATTGCACATCGACAATGTCAACGCGCTGAACTTTGCACTGTACCCGGTAGAAGCACGCCAAATAACGGAAGCCATCGTCGAATACTGCACTGCGGGTAACGTGGCAGCGATCGGCGTTGAATCCGTCGATCCTGCCGTGATCGCGAAAAACAATCTGAAATGCACCCCTGATGAGATATTGACCGCGATCCGCATAATCAACGAACTCGGTGCGGGGATCGGGCTCAATGGAAACCCATGCTTTCTCCCCGGCTTGAACTTCATCATGGGTTTGCCAGGCGAAACGAAAGCTACCCTGGACGCGAATCTTGCTTTCTTGCAGAAAATCCTTGGCGAAAAATTGCTGATCCGGCGGATTAATCTGCGAAAATTGCTTGCGCCGGCAAAAAAATTGGCACAACTCGGCGTATCTTCCCGGGATTTCAACCGGCAGCTTCAAAAGAACGAGAAATTGTACTTCACGTGGAAAAATCTCGTGCGGGATTCTTTTGATATGCCGATGCTTCGCCTTGTTTTTCCGTTCGGGAGAATATTGCATGGCGTGTTTGCTGAATTGCACGAGGGAAATAGCACGCTCCTTCGCCAGCCCGGGACTTACCCGATCTTGTGCTACGTTCCAAAACTGCTGTCACTGCAACGAGAGTATACATTGATCGTGGTCGATCACGGTTTCCGGTCGATAACGTGCCTTGAATTTCCTTGTACCTTGAAAAAAATGACCTTGAATGAACTGGAACATATTCCCGGCATCGGAAAAAAACGCGCGGCCTCGATTATCGCCAAGAATCCCAAGACCCAGGAAGATTGGTTACAAATCGTCGATCGAGCCATATATCTCGCCTTGAAACAGATCCAGCCCGATCTCCCTTGAATGTTTATGTCCAGAATTTCAAAAAATACCAGGATCTGTCTCGGGTGCATCATTCGACGTGTTGGATGTGTCATTTTCTTTCTCCTTCATGCGCAACCCGAGAAAAATGAGCGTGGGCGACAGATTCCAGAGCACGTGTCCAAGAACGGTCAAGATGCCCCTGAGCTCGAGAGACCCGGTATCCGGAAATAGATATCCGAGAATGACAAAGTACACGATGCCTGCGGGTATCATCAATATCCCCCACATAATGCGCCGGGCTCTCATCTTTTTGATTCCCGATTCCCGGTGTTGGATGGAGAACATGAGCATGGTCCCGGTGACGTACCACGCAACGAAAATGAGATAAAAAACGAGCGGAAATCCCGTGGATTGATCAAAATTGACGAGATAGGTGCCAGGCAATGGTGGGAGCTCGTCGATGCCAAATGGAACGATAGGATTCACGGTTATATCATACACGACGATCTTATCGTTCAACAAGATTCCCGTTGTAATAATGAGGCTCATCAAGAATAGTGATATCAATCGGCCTTTCTTTTTTTCAATAGCAATTTCCTCGCCTTCCTTAATAACGAACACCCCGATGATGAAGCACACGGGCACGAGGCAGATCATCACGATACTGATATCACGGAGGATATTTGCCATTACGAAAAAAGCCGGGCTCAGCATCGCGATTTCAAACAAGACTGCATCGCTCGCGATGAAGACGCTCCAACCGGTATAGGCAAGAAAAAACAACCGGCTCAGGATGTAGGATGAGAGCCTTTTAATTTTCATCGCCAGCGTGATCGAAATGACGACATCAACCAGCTTCGCGTAAAAAATGATGTTCAACCAAAGCCCAATTAACATCGTGCTTTGAAAAACCATGAAGACACCAAAAACCATTGATACTGTATCGATGACGGCACCTGGTTATTAATGCACGGTTTCAAATAAAAATATCCAACATATCCTAGGTTCCTTTTTAACTAGAAACAAGATCTGAACCTAAAGAAAAGCAACGGTACTCTTTCTTGTTATTTTTTATCGAATAATTTTCTCCCAAAGATCCGGAACGCGTTTATTTTCGTGATTTATATACTTTTTTCCGATAATGGAAACAAAGGAGGCCTATCATCCATGCAAGATGCAAATCACATTCCTACCGACGGATATGACGATGATTATGATATTGATGACGAGGAAGAAGCCGTTGCTTCTTTTACCGAGGAGTTCAAGATAAACGATCATCTTGTTGTTCGTCTCGTGCAAGATAGGGTTCACATGTACGTGAACGGCAAGGTTTTCGATCAATGCGTGTATCCTGTCGTGGATCTCGGTGATGACGAATATTATCCCGACGATGAACCAGTTAAGGTTCCGAGCAAGGCCAGCAGAACGCTCGACGCGATGTTGTGGAAACAGCATGGCACCTTGGACCATCCAGGTTATGATGAAGGATTACAATTATCGTCAAAGGATCAGTTCTGGGGTCTTTGCTCGGCTTTGCAAGCTTGGGCTGAAAATCATTATGATACTCGTTTGCTCCATGTCAACCTAGCCTTTCCTCTGGCACGGGCTCTTGCCTTGGCAGGTGACAACGAAGCGAAACTTCAATTCGAGCGGGAGGTCGTGTCACGCTGGAACAGCGACTTCGAGCCCGTGCAAAATTATCTCGCTCAACAAGGATATCTGAACCGATTGTCGCCAAAAACCATCGTCGAGATCCTTGTCCACGGCGGCCCTCGCTACTTGATTGACGGATTGCGGCAGCGCGTAAACGAAAAAGCCCTTATCGATGCATGGAACGAGGCACCTGGACGCGCACAGTTGGGTATTCTTGAAACTTTTCGCGATTACGTCGCGCGCATGGACACCAATTTCCAAGCAAAAATGCTCGTCGGTTGCGCTTCCATGAAAGTAGGGCAATCGCTCAAGTGTATCATCGATACAAACAAGTTTTCAACTGCTCAGATCGAAATAGCAAAGAAAAACAAGCGTGCCTCCAAAATATTTGCCTCGAAGATATCGTGAGACCTCCTTTCGCGAGTTCACGAAACTGAGGAATTGGAAATCGTATTAAAATCTCAGTTTTTATATCCGATTTCGTCTTAGACTAAGTATATGCACCATCGCGTGAAACCGACCTTTGGTGAGCTCTTGGTCGAAAAAAGCTGGTTCATCGACCCGATAATATGTTGGATATCGCGAAAAAATTCGATCTAATGGCTGCATAAACTATGATACGTTCAATGCTCGCGCACCGGTACCGCCACGTGTCTCGTGTCTTTCTTGAAATCGTTGCCAAGCTCGCATCGGTGGGAGGGTTCGCGTTTATACTGATTTTACACTTCTACACGTCGACATTACTCGCCCTTGCCGGGGTCATCCCCGAGCTAGTGCTACCAACCGTGCTGTTCGATATCCTCTTGGGTGCAGGCGGGTTCTGCCTAGTCTTGATTACGGGAACGGGAAAGCATGGTCCCGTGGTAGAATGGCTTTCCTTCTTGGTCATCGACGTCATTTGCATCAGCATCTGGATCGGGATGATCGAGATCATCGAACCCTTCCAATCGGGGATGCTCTTCTTTCCCGCTGCATCGGTGATGCTCATAGCTTGGCTGCTACTCTTCGGGGTATCCGCCGTGTACGTCATCGGCGTCGGAATTGGAGCATTGGTGAAGCTCTTCGGTAAAAATATCAACATCAGCCGCCGGCCTAAAAAGCAAAGGATGATGACCGTCTTGGTCACGATTCTTCCTGCTTTACTCCTCGCCCTCGCGCAGCCCGTGACTTCCCGCGTGTTTGATAAAACCGTGATAAGTCGCACTATCACGATCATCGACACGAACACGAATTGCTCGCTTGCTATGTGGGATCTCCCACCATGGAACGCACAGAATGGCACGAGTCGGGATATAGATTTGGCCTTGCTCACGACCGAGCAGCAACGTGCCATGACGGCATTCAAGGCGATGAGCACGACGTTTTTCGGGCAGCTGTACATCAGCACTGCGGAGGAACAAAACATCACGATTGCAAAACTAAAAATGCTCGCCGCGTACAACTTGTCGGTATGCTGGACGATCTGGTACCAGAACCATAGCGGTTTTCCAGGTTCGGCATATCCGGAGGATTGGATCGGCTCTGCACGGTCTACGCTGGAATTTATCCTTGTTAACAATATCACGAACGTGGTTGGCATCTGCATGGACAGCGAATCGAGCCCGGATCTCGCGCCGGATGAGTATTGGTATAACGTGGGATTATACAACGATTTTCTCACGGAAGTGAAGACAAACACGTCGCTCAGGAATCCGAATCCCCGGATGGAAACGTTCGAGACGGTACTCTGCACCGGGGAAAAAGCCCTTGAAGATTGCATAGATGGCGACCAGGACAATTACGTGCGTGGCCGGTATCTGGGTCTACCCCCGTCGAGCTGGTCAAGTTACCACTTCATGATGTACCGGTACGGGTCGAGCAGCCCATCGTGGCTCTACAATTACCTGCTCTTGGCTGAAAGGTACATCGGGACAGATGCAGCGGCACCCATCGTGGGGCTCACCGGCGTCGACTGGTTCGCGGATGGATATTTGAACGGCACGTATAACCAGTTCGGCCACGAACCGTTGGGGTACCCGCTTGATGGCATCGACGGCTGGGCAGCCATGAAACGGGAAATCTTGTTCTGTAAGGCTATGGGCTTCCGCACCGTGAGCGTTTTCCACTTTGACAGGTACCAGCCTCCGGAGGCGCCCGAATGGAACGGGTTCTTCTCTTATTACGGGCTGGAAAGGCTCGAGGAGCTCGCGACCTCGTGGAACGCGAGCGAGACGATCGAATACCCGATTTCCAGCCTAGAACCGGAATTCGGACGCCGAGGCTTATTCCCCCCAAACTCGGAATTCATGTATGACGTGCTCTTGAATCCGGAAATGGTCCTGGTCCAAGCCATCATTATGGCCGTCGTGTTCGTCCTTTCCATGGTGAAGGTGAAGGTTGGAAAAGTAAAGGAATCCGGGTCGGGAAACCGTGATTCCAGAGAAAACAAGAGTTAAATTTAACATGATCTCCTGAACGTTATTCTTTCCCTTTTTTTTCGCATTGGCTTCCTTATCGCTCGAACCACTTGTCTAGATTCGTCTTGACAAAAGCATCGTCGTTCAAATCAGGGTAAACCTTGTAAACCCGGTCTATTTCCTTGGCTTGCCCCGGCGAGAGTACTTCGCGAGCATCGAGACACCACGTGCCCGGAAATAAACCTTGCCGGCGTAGCACATCGTGAATCCCGGGAATGCATCCGGCATACTGGTTTGCAGCGTCGAAGAACGCTGCATTGCAATCAGTGATGTGCGCGGCGAGGGTGAGCATATTCCCGGGGATATTGTCGTCCTTTGCGAGTTGATGGATTTGGTTTAGCATCTGCACGGCGTTGCGTGTCCACACTGCCCAGTGGCCGAGCAACCCCCCCTTGATCCGGACGTGTTTTTCACCATCGGACGTCATTATCCGGTACTCGGTTAGCAAGTCGATGACGATGTTGTCATCATTTCCCGTGTATAGCGGTATTTCGGCGTCCTTGCCCGCATCGCAAACGCCTCGGATGACATCAAGCGTCTGGTACCGGTTGAAAGGGGCTATCTTGATGCCAATGACATTTTTGATGCCGGCGAACTGCCGCCAGAATGAGCATGAAAGCACGCGGCCACCGATTGCAGGTTGCAGGTAAAATCCTATGATGGGCATCAACGCTGCAATCCGCCGGCAATGTTCAAGCATTTCTCCTTCGCTCGCATCGTGAAAAGCCGATAGACTGAGCAACCCGGCGTGGTAGCCGCAAGAACGGGCGAATTCCGCTTCCCGTGATGCCTGATCCGTTTTTCCACAGATTCCTGAAATCTTGAAGATCTTCACGTCGCGAGTTTTTGACCAATCATCGATGCTGCTGGAAACCGAGGACAAGACCTTTTCGAATAAGTTGAACCTCGGATCACGGATAGCGAATTGGGTCGTATGCACGCCGACAGCGATGCCGCCCGCGCCGGCATCGATGTAATACCGCGCGAGCGCGCGCTGGTTTGGTTCCTGGAACTTACGTTGTTCATCAAGCGCAAGTGGCATGGCCGGGATTACCATGCCCTGGCGGAACCGCTTCATCAACTCATGATCCAAACCGGCGTCGTTCATTCGTTCAATCTCCTCTTTCTTCGTTAAAACGTTCCATCATTTATTTCAAAATGAGTTGGCTTGTTTAAGCTGCGATTTCCGGCAATAATCCACTGTGCTTGGAGGCGGATCATATCCTGCAAGGTCACCCGCGGGTAACCGAACCGGGAAAATGCCCCCGCCGCGTTGTTTAAATAGCATAGGTTTCCCGGGATTTGCTGTAAATATCGTACTTGCTTGTTCATGATTGCGCCCATCATCTCGGCAACCGAGACAATCGACGCGGTTTCTGGTCCCGTCACGTTCAAGAACCTGGGCGGGGATTCGCAAAGTTCGAGGCTCTGAAGTGCCCAGTCATTCACGTCCCCTTGCCAGATGACGTTGAAGTGACCCACGACGTTAACAACCGGATTATCGTTCCATATGCTCGTCGCGATGTCGTGGAGGACACCGTAGCGGAGATCGACAGCATAATTGAGTCGAAATAGCAATGTTTTGGTCCCGAAACGCTGCGCGTGGTATTCGAACATCCGCTCGCGACCAAGACATGACTGGGCATACTCCCCGACGGGTTCTGGGCGCACGTGTTCTGTGCAACCCCCGGTCGATGGCTCCACCTGCGGGTACACGCAACCAGTGGAAAACGCGACGATCCGGCTTGTCCGGTAGTGATTAGCGACGTTTGCCGGGACCAGCACGTTCATGGCCCAAGTCAAGCTTTCGGCACCGGTCGTTCCGAATTTGCGGCCGGCCATGAAGATGACATTGGGAACTTGCGGGAGCTTTGCCACGTCGTCACGATCAAGCAAATCACATGATATCGTCTTCACATTCCACGATTCCAGCTTCTCTTTCAAGCCGGCTTCGCTGAATCTCGATATCCCGAACACTTTCTTGTCCACGCCGGCTTGCGCGATGGCACGCGCTGCCATCCGACCAAGACTTGGCCCTATCTTTCCTCCGATGCCGAGAATCGCTATGTCCCCGTCTATGCGTTTCATCGCTTCCACGGTAGAAGGGGAGGGCTCCGATAAGTCCAATTCAAGCTCGTTTTCTGTCGTTATGTCCATGCTAAATCATTTTCCTAGATCATAGACCGAGCATATCCTTGATGACCGGCGTCAACTTTTCCGCGTACCGGTAGAAACCGCCTTGATGGGGATGCACCCGATCGATCGTGAGATCGAAGCCCTTGGGCCCGCCGATGATGTCCCTGCCATCCACGTACCACAAGTTGTCATTGCCCGCTGCAATTTCAGCATCGTAAACCCGCTTGATCTCCTTGCGGATGATCTCCAGGGTTACCGGCATCGTTTTATCGACCTTCGGACCTGCATCTTGGAGGTTCACGATGAGCACGGGCACATCAGGATGGGCCTTCTTGACTTTCTTGAGCAACGGGTGGTACCGGTCGTGGATCAAATTGACCTCTTGTGGGGAGCACAAGTTGATGCCCCAATCGAGCACGTATGCACCAACATTCGGGATGCTGGCGAGTAAATCGGCAACAGCTGGTTCACCCTTGCCCGATCCTCCAAATCCCATGTTGATGAAATCGAAGTTCAGCGCACGAGCGATGAGGGCGGGATAGGTGATGCCGGGCCGGTCGGCGCTCGCCCCGTGCGTGATGGAACTGCCATAAAAAACGATAGGATAAGGCACGGCGAACGGCTTCGAGTATGGCGTGATGGTTGGGTCCTCGGAACGGGCACGCGACTCGATGGCCAATGCAGCGAGCTTCACGGGGCTGCAATAGGGGAAGTATATCTCATAATCGTGCGGTTGGGACCCGTCCACGTTCATCATACCGAGGAAATGATTTTCTTTACCGATCGGCGGTACGAAGGAATCGATGTATTCACCATCCGCATAAACGTCAAACCCGCAAATCGCGATCTGGGCCATTCTCGGGCTGGGCAGCGCCACGAAATTGTCAACATCGAGCACGAGAACGTCGCACCGCGCATTGAACCTGATCCGGGCACCAGACGGCATTCGTGCCATTTCCCAGAGGCCCGGGTCAAGCTTGGGCTTGGCACTCGTTGGAAATCTTGTCAATTCGTAGTCCTCTACACCGAACCATGCTAGGCCGTGGAGGAATCCCTTCAAATCATTTATTGAATAGTCCATGGGTGATCCAAGGTTAGCCCGTTTAAATTACCTTTATGACCCGCCTTGCGCAACCGTGAAATGAACAACGAGTCGCGGTGAGGATTTGAAATGGCTTGGCATTCAATATCGGCGCGAGAAACGGTGCAGAAACTAGAAACCAATGCGGAAACAGGATTAGATGAGGTCGAGAGCGGCCGTCGCATGCAACAGTTTGGCCCCAATCAATTGGAGGAGAAGGAAGAATCATTGATCGAGGAAATATTAGAGCCTTTCAAGGAACCCATGATGATCTTGCTCATCATAACCGGCATCTTGTACAGTTTCTTAGGCGAGCCGCAAGATGCCATCGCGATCTTCACGATCATCGTCATAATTGGCATCGTGGAAACTATCCAGGAACGCAGGGCTGAATCGGCCGTGAAGCGTTTGAAGATAACCATCAAGCCGCGTGCCAAGTGCATCCGCAATGGACGGGAGCGCGTGCTTGCCGGGACCGAGTTGGTGCCGGGGGACTTGATCTTGCTTGAAGCGGGGGATCAAGTGCCTGCCGATGCGAGGCTTGTCGATGCGTTGGATCTTGAAACCGGCGAGGCGGCACTGACGGGTGAATCCACGGCGGTCGAGAAAGACCCGTATGCCACGATCAAGGAGAATGCCGTGATCGGTGATCAACAATCCATGGCTTTTTTCGGCACGACCGTGATGCGTGGAAAAGCATCGGCTATCGTGGTGGCCACGGGCATGCGCACGGAGCTCGGCAAAATCGCGAAGGCAGTCCAGGAAGCCGAGGAGAGCCCCACACCCCTCCAGCAAAAGATGAAGCAGCTCACGCTCTGGTTCGTCTTGATCTCCGTGATTCTATGCGCTCTCGTCGTGATCGTAGGTATCGTGAAAGGTGAACCTCCGCTTGATGTCATCTTGTTCGGGTTAAGCTTGGCCGTGTCGACGATTCCCGAGGACTTGCCCATCATTCTTATCGTATGCCTGGTCATCGGTGTCCGGCGAATGGCCAAGCGGCACGCCTTGATCAAGCGATTGTATGCCGTTGAGACCCTTGGCACGACGACGGTCATCTGCACGGATAAAACGGGAACGTTGACCCAGAACAAGATGACGGTTACCGATATTTTTGCCGGGGGCGCAACCACGAAACTCGGGAGAAGTAAGAGCGGGATTCCGGCCATTGCATCTATGGTTTTGAAGATCGGGTGCTTGAGTAACAACGCCAGGATAGAGCATCCCGCGACCGAGAGTGTGGAGGTGATCGGCGATCCGACAGAAACTGCGCTGATACAAGCCTGCATCGACCAAGGCCTCGATCCCCTTGCATTGTCCAAGCAATTTACCCGCCTGGGCGAGGTCCCATTTGATCGCAAGCGAAAGCGCATGTCTGTGATCTGCAAATCCGCCACGACCGCTGAAATCCATGTATATATGAAGGGTGCATCGGAATCGCTGATTTCTTGCAGCACGAGATGGATGCCGGGAACCAAATTGGATGCAATAGTGCCCATCGATGACGAAGCCCGGACCATGATCCTGGACACCCAGAAATCAATGGCCAGCGCGGGATTGCGCGTCCTATCGGTCGGATATAAGCCTCTCGAATCGTTCCAGACGACGAAGGACACCCCAACGATCGAGCAAGGCATTATATTCGTGGGTTTAGTCGGTATGGCGGATGTTCCGCGTGCAGAAGCCAACCCGGCCATCGCCGAGTGCATCCAGGGAGGCGTAAAAGTCGTTATGATCACCGGCGATCACAAGGACACAGCGATCGCCATCGCGAAGGCCGTTGGCATCGATGGCAAACAAAAAGCGCTCACCGGCGAGGAACTCGACGGGATGAGCGATCTTCAGCTGGAAAACACCATCAAGGATATCAGCGTGTTTGCCCGTGTCGTGCCTGAACACAAGCTTCGCATCGTGCGAGCGTTCAAGAAACATGGCGACATTGTTGCTATGACGGGCGATGGTATCAACGACGCACCGGCGCTCAAGGAAGCGGATATTGGCGTTGCAATGGGTGCATCGGGATCTGACGTGGCCAGGGATGCTGCGGCGATGGTCCTTGCGGACGATAATTTCGCGACGATCGTATATGCTATGAAGGAAGGTCGCCGCATCTTTGACAACGTGAAAAAAGCCCTGCGGTATTACATCGCTTCAAAAATTGCCGTGATGGCCACTGCCATTATCGCCACGATCGTGGGCCTGCCCATCCCGCTATTGCCCATCCAGATCATCTTGATGGAAGTTTTAACCGACATCGTGGCGTCGTCGGCATTCCAATCCGAGGTGCCTGAACCTGACGTGATGGCGCGGCCGCCACGGATCAAGGGCGTGTTCGTGCTGGACCGGCGAACCCAAGCTCGCGTGTTTGCAAATGGCGTGACGGTTGCCTCAGGCGTGCTGGTCGTTTTCTCGGCCACGTTTACTAGCGGAGGCACCGTGGAGAAAGCTCGAACTATGGCTTTCGCGACGCTCGTGCTCGCGATCATATTCTTGGCTGTCAACAATCGATCGGAGAAACGCCCGTTATTCAGGCTGGGCATGATTTCTAACCGCAATATGCTCGTGTCGGGTGTGCTCGGATTTGGAGTGACCTTTATCGCCATTATGCTCCCCCCCTTGCAGCCGCTGTTCAAGACCGTGACGCTCGGTGCCATGGATTGGCTGTTCATCTTCCTTGCCGCTGCCATTTCGACATTCTGGAACGAGATTCCAAAACTATTTAACAAGAATCTCAACGCAATCAAGGTTTGAAAACAAATGGTAGACTAACTATTCAATGGTTTCAGATTACCTCTGCAGGGAAGGAGTATGCATTTAAAAATACGTGCTTGGTAGTAAATCCGAATAATTTGCATTTCAATCGCGATGCATCATTATCTGATTTTTTCTTCTTTTTCTTGATTGAATTTTAATATAAGCTCGATCTTGTCACTCTGCGTCATTGGTATCGCGATAGCTCCACTTTGAAAGATGAAGGAAAAATTGATTGATAGAAAAAAAATATATACAATTAACCCGCATTGCCCTTCTTGGTCCAGAGCAAAAACTCGATGTAGAGCACCGCGAAGAGCAAGTCCACCGCGCCGAACATAATGATGATCGGTCCTGCTTCCATCAAGGCGACGGTCACGATGCAATCGATGAAAAACGCGATTTTCGCGAACGCCCCGATCAAGGCGATGCCGTGGTTCTTAGTAATGTCCTTGCTCACGATAAAGTATCCCACGCCAAAGGCAACGACGAACCAAATCATCGCGTGGAAAAAGAACATTGTCGGGGGCACGCCCATGCCGAACAACACGTAGGCTGCCGGCCCGCTCAACGCCATGATCCAGATAGAAAGGCTGGCCGCGAGGTTCCAGATCCCGCCGATGAAAAACATTTTCTTGTAGTATGCACGCTTGTCCATGTCATTCTCGCCTCATGCAATTCATTTTGATCCAAGGCAATGGTTCAACCTTGTCGATTAACCAATTCGATCACCGCATATTTAAGCGTTCAAGCGAAATGATGACTCCAATATCGATTATATGGCTTGAATTTTCGATTCGCGCGGCAAGTATGTATTTATGAATGTAAATAGAATATCAATCGTGCATCAGTACCCGAGCATATTCGAGGCGCGTGGTCCCGGCGTTCTCGGTGTGCCACCCTCGACTGGGAGAAAGGCCAGGTGAAAAACAAGAGCTGCATCGAATTGACAAGGCAGGATCATCATGGATGCCACATCAAGAGAGCGCGCTGCTGAACCGTTTGATGCAAAAAGGATATCAGCAAAAAAGCCGAAGTACAAAGGCTTCACCACGACGAGCTACCACGTGGCTGCGAAGGATGGGGTCCCGATCGCCGTGGACGTTATCTTGCCAAAAGGCCTTCCCGGGAGCGAGCGTGTCACTGCCATCATGCACATGACGCGATACTGGAGGGCATACAACTTCAAGGCACCGATAAAGTGGTTTATGAGGGATCCTACCGACCCGGTAGTCGCCCGTGTCTTCGCGGAACATGGATACGCCCTCCTTAACGTCGACGTCCGGGGCACGGGTGCATCGGGCGGGGTTATTTCCTATCCCTTCGACCGTGACGAGGACGATGCTGTCGACATCATGAACTGGATCATCACGCAACCCTGGTCGAACGGCCGGGTAGTCACGTATGGGACCTCCTATTCCGGCTCCACTGCAGAGCTTGTTGCCACGACGAAGCACCCGGCGCTCAAGGCAGTGATCTGCAAGCAAAATCCGTGGGACATGTTTGCAATGATCGTGCCTGGCGGTATCATCAACAAGAAATTCATCGACTTCTGGTCAAACCTCGGACGTGGCTTGGATCAAACAACCGGCAAGGCGCTGCTCGCGTTGAAGCCGATCAATCCGGCGTTTGCGACACTGGTATCGAACGTCGTGATCGGCGTGAAACCCGTGGACCTGGGCCGATCGTTGCTGTCGCTTCGGGATGCAGCACGTATTCACGAGAAAAACGCGTATCCCAGCGATTACGAGAGCCGGGTCACGTTCTCAGATGATCCGATCAACGACGAAGGGGTCACGGCAGATCAAATCAGCATCTTCTCGCGCAAGGACGAGATTGAGGCCACCGGCGTGCCTATGTATGCATTCGGGTCGTGGCAAGACTCGGTGACCGCCGATGTCGTGATAAGCAGGTTCTTGCACTTCAAGAACCCGCAAAAAGCAGTCATTGGCGACTGGGATCATGTTAGGCTCCACAAGGCAAGCCCGTTCTTTTCCCATGCTGCAAAGCCGAACGTGAACCACGTCGACCAGACCAAGGATTGGCTCTTGTTTTATGATGACGTGATCGCTGGATCCTTTCCGGACGAAAAAATGCTCTATTACTACACGATGGGCGAAGAACGGTGGAAAAAAACGGCGACGTGGCCACCGGCAGGAACCAGGAACGAGCCATGGTACTTCCAGGAAGGATCTGGCCTTGGGAAGGATGCACCTGCCGGCGAGCACTATTCGGACGAGTGCGTGATCCGGCACGACACTGGCACGGGCATAAGAAACCGGTGGTACACCTTGCTGTCCCTTCCCATCAAGTATCCCCACCGCGCGCAAGAAGATCAAAAACTGCTGGTTTACACGAGTGAACCGATCACAGCACCAATGGAGATCACGGGGCATCCAATCTTGACCATCTTCGTCAAGACCACGCGTGATGACGGGATGATCGTCGCATATCTCGAATTCATTGATCCCAAGGGCGGCATCCACATGATCACCGAGGGCCAAATCCGGCTCATGCACAGGAAGGTGTCGACGGCCGCGCCGCCCTACCCGTTGCCGATTCCCTACCACTCATACAAGCGTAAAGATGCGCTTCCCGTCGTTCCCGGGGAACTCATGGAAGTGACCGTTGCCCTCTACCCAACTTCGATATTGCTCGGCAAAGGCTCGCGACTACGAATTGCCATCGGGGGAGCTGATAAAGATAGTTTTTCGCGCTGTCCTGCTGAGGGCACCACAACGTTGACCGTGGAGCGGGACATCGAACATCCGTCCCGAGTGATATTGCCAATAATGGATGGTAAAGGAAACTGAAACCTAATGGATGGGGAAAATGAAAAATGACGACGTTCGATCCGATTGAAAGACATCTGTACCAGTTCACCGGAACACGCCAAACCCGTCAATGATTAAAAATGGCAAAAAAAGCGTCACGAACTTCCCGCGCTATGACGATCGAGCAATGCAGATCGCAGGAGGATCTTCATAAGTTCTTGTCCGTGACGTGCGGGTTCAAGCTCGTCGGGGGATTTTCGCCTGCGAGTGGTACCGGCGAACACGTCTACGGTGTTAGCGAGGCCGGCGACACGATCGACGTCATGATCGTTGACGACGCGTCATCCGCTGTCTTGAACGAGCAAGCCAAGAAACTCTCGATGGCGACGGCCACCGCGCAGTATCAGATGATCGTGCAAGCCGATTTCCAGAGGATAGCGATCCAACGCGCCAAGGCACCGGCGTCATGGGGACGGAACGACCGGTACCGCGTCGTATACAATGCATCGTCACAGAAGGAGGATACCAAGAAGAATATCATCGCCAAGATCAACGGCTTGCGATACCAGACACTCGACGAGCAAGACGCGTTCAGCAAGTTCTTCAACGTGCACGAGCTCGTTGACAAGTTCTACGCCGATTATGAAAAGTTTCGCAAGAAGCTTGCGGCCGCTATCTCCTTCCCGATAGCCATTTCCGATGCTATACGTAACGAGTATGCCACGACGGTCATGAACCGCATCATCTTCACGTTCTTCTTGCAAACGCCGGCACCGTCCGGCCATTCCGTGATCCCACCTGAGTATATGCAAAGCCTCCACCTTCGGTCAAAGCAGCCGTTCTATCGGTGCTTGACAATTCTGTGGTTCGACCACTTCAATAATGATGGCCCGCGATCCCGCGCCGACGATGGCGAGTTCGCCAAGATCCCGTACTTGAACGGCGGGCTGTTCGCGTATAAAGACGGGATCGAGAAGGTAGGCACGCGCATCATGCACGATACCATATCCATCGACGACGAGATCTTCGACGAGATATTTGCCGTGCTCGGCGGGTACGAGTGGACGCTATTGGAATCCAGCGGCGACGAGACATTCTCGATCACACCGGAAATTCTCGGCCACATCTACGAAAAGCAATGCAATCAAAAAGAGACCGGCAGCTATTACACGCCGGATCACGTCACCAACTACATCATCCGAGAATGCATCGCGAAGCTCGCCACGGATCGCGTGAACGAGCATTTCAAGACGAAATACGAGAAATTTATCGACATCTTGAATAAGGAGTCGTTGCTGGCGGATGAACTGCAACATATCTCGTGGTTCCGAGAGGAAGTGCTATATGGCATCACGATCTGCGATAACGCGTGCGGTTCTGGTGCGTTCTTGCTCGCCGCCGAGAAGATCCTCGTGGACTTGCACGTCGCGTGTAACAATTGGTGCAAGCCCGGCGATGGCAAGTACTTATCGACCCTCCACGCGATCAAGCGCCACATCATCACGCGAAACCTCTTCGGCGTCGACATCCAGCCCGGGAGCGTGGAGATCGCCAAGCTTCGCTTGTGGCTGTCCATGATCCCGGCTATGCAACCGGGGCAGGTTGATCCCTTGCCTAATATTGATTACAACATCATCGCCGGGAACTCACTAATCGGGTTCGTCGCTATGCCAGCCAAGTGGGGAAAGTCGCTTTTCTCGAACCCGGACATGCTGGCGAAGAAGGTCGCCGAGTACCGGTCGCTGAAGGACGCGTACCGCGACGCGACCAAGGCCATCGACGCGGTCGACCTCAAGCAGAAGATCGAAGCCACGATCGCGGCCGTGCGATCGGAACTTGACGCGTTACTCGCCGCCAACCTTGCCGTGACGCCGGCGCAGATGGACACGCTGAAGCCGTTCCACTGGTGCTTCGAGTTCGAGGAGACGTTCTCCCAGGGCGGGTTCGACATCGTAATCGGCAACCCGCCATATATCAATTACCAGAAAACAACAGGTATCGAGAAAAAGGTATTCATCGACAAGTTCGGTTTATCCGATGACTTGTATAATTATTTCTTCCGCCAATCGTTCAATCTCCTCAAGAAAGGCGGCTTGATCGGGTACATCACGTCTAACACGTATTTCACGCTAGATACCAAGAAATCGCTCCGAGAATTTCTCCAATCAAAACGTATTATAGAAATCCGTGTTCCAGACCCGAAATTGTTCCGTGGCGTCGGCGTCATCACGGCCATTATGATAGCCAAGAACACAGACAGCGATTCCGATTACAATCTTGCTTTCACGGATGCAATCAAGTCATTCGAACAACCTATCAAGTATATCTCCAAGATAAGCACGTTCGAGAATGCGAATGAAAATGTATTCTTTATGCCACACGAGCTGAACATGGCAATTTATAAAAAGCTCAACGAGCCGGTCAAGAAACTCGTGACGGAGTGGTGGGACAAGATCAGCACGAGCAAGAACATCACCAAGCACGCGAAGGATTTAGAAGCATACCGAAAAGCCTTGAAAGAAGGTGGTATCACTTTACTCGGCCTCATTACCGATGGCGGGCAAGGAATTGCGACAGCAAATAACGGAAAATTTATTAGCGTAATCAAGGGGCACAAACTCGCAACTCGTATTGTGGAAACCCGTCCAGATAAATTGTGGAATTTCATAGAATTCGCTCGAAAAAAAGGATTGAAAATAGATCAGGATTTACTCGATATTAAATCAAAGAATGGCGCGAAAGCATTTCTCGACGGCAAATCCGAGAAAGAAATTTGGAACATGTTCGATATATTCAAAGATAAATACGGGATCAAGATTTTTGGGAAAGGATATGTATATAAAATAATTGATCGGTCTGAAATTCGCAATATCAACACGATTTCTGCTACTGACAAATCAGATGGGATCGATAAAGGAAATTCATGGATAATTTTTTCAAAAGGCGATAGTGAAGGGAACAAATGGTATTTCGATGAAATGTATTATATTGATTGGTCTCGAAATAATGTAAAATGGTTCTATGAGAATAACGGGAAAAAAGGAGAAGGAATGCCTGTTGTACGCAATCCGCAGTACTATTTCAAGGAAGGTTTTTGCTGGTCAAAAATACTGAATCCTCAAGCTTTATATATCAAAACAAGAATCTCACCACCTTCGGTGTTTGATAGCGGAAATATGACACTTTTTTCCCTCGTCACACGCGTGCCAGATTATTATCTCATTTCTTTATTAAATTCTATAATCATCACGCAGTATAGAGTGAATTTCTTGAACAACACGGCAAATGTGGAATTAAATGATGGAAGAATGTTCCCGATAATCGTTCCAAGCAATGAGAAACTGAATTTAATAAAAAATATATTCGATGATGCCGTTTCTATCAAGAAGCAACAATTCGCTGGATCTATCAGCAACGATGAAGCCAAGAAACGGTTGGATGACATTCAAGAACGGGTCGACAAAGCCACTTGCGAGTTATACGGCATTCCTTACGACTTGATCAAGAAGTTCGTCGGGAAGGTGGAAACGGGCGATGAAAGGGACGAAATCATATATATCAACGGCGAATAATCAAAGGGAATGGCTGTGCAAGCAAGTTGATCAAGCCAATACTAGACCGGCTCGATAAAAATGCATCTGCTTACTATCTGGAGACGTACAAGGCAAAAATTGAGGCAATTTACAATCACCTAGGCTTTGAAACTATCGAGAAATACGCGGTCCCAGGCACTGACCTCACTTTGATCTCCTTGCTACGACGACCATTGGTATGAAGGTCTTGGGCAAAATAAGTTGTTTGCCTCTAATACGATTATATCTATAGGGATGACTACTTATCAGCGAGATCCTCACCTTTCTCACGTATCGAAAAGGGATAAGATCATGACAGCAGACGAGTTCACCCTCGAAAAAGGAGTCGTCAAGTTCACTCGCAAACCCGCGAAGATGGGCACGGACTACATCTTCTGGATTCCCCGCGCTTACGTGAAAAATGGCATCGTTGACCCGAATGTCGTGTACGAGGTGTACTTGAAGAAGGTACCGAAGAAGACCAAGGAAGAAGAATAACCGGGAAGAAAGAAGATTTATACAAATTATTGGATGAATCACGTTGTCCCATCGAGCCATTGGGTTAATTTTTTTTAATCATTATTGCGCTGGTCGGATAATTATTAGGCTGGCACGCCTTTGAGTTAAAAGAGTTTTAAATTTGAACGGCAGCGGAAAGGGATTTGCGTGCCCGAACATGAACGGATGGCAAGATCTATTCCAATTAGTGGTCATGAAAAGGAATTCACCAGAGAAGTCCTCACGAAACTCGGAGTTGTTATCGATTCATTTTTTAAACAGTTGAATATTGTATTAACTAAAGCCGCCGAATATAAAACTCAAAGAGACGTCATTGAGAAGCAATATGAGGATAAATTGCGTGTAAAAGAAAGTTTTGACGCTTGGATAGAGACGACAGGAAAATTATATGATGAGAAAGAATTCAAGGCTGAATTTGTCGGGCAAACAGCTTATCTATTCTTTTTTCGACTTCTTTTCATCAGAATTTATGAGGATTTCAAGATTATAAAAAGACCGGTTATCGATGGCGGTTTAATTTCATGGCACGAATTTATGAATGGGTTCTCCATTAATCCAGCTCATTCACCATCCGTATCTTCCTATCCATATTCTGATCTAATTTCTCTCGTGTTTGGGAAGGGCAGTATTTCTCATAGTCATTTCCATAAAGAACAGGATATTTTCTATTGGTTCGAGCTAAATGACAGCATTTTTATCGAATTGTTGGCCATATTGGACAAATATGATTTCAAAGACCTAAGCTTTGATATCATTGGAAAAATCTACGAGAGCTATGTTGATAGATTTCATCGAAAGGAAAAAGGATTATTCTATACCCCGCCTGAAATCATTGATTATATTCTCGATGAAATCGGATATATAGAAGATGCAAAGATCTTGACAAGAACCATGATTGATCCATCTTGCGGATCCGGTGCCTTCTTGGTCCACGCGGCAAAAAGATTAATCAATGCTCACGTGAACAAAACCACGAAAAAAATCGACCATCCAGAGGTTTTAATCCAAAGTATTACAACCCAGCTAATAGGATTGGATATCAATCCCTTTTCCTGCTATCTTGCTGAAATAAATCTATTTTTAGAGCTAGTAAAAGCCTTGACAATCCAAGGTTTTATCCCGCAAGTGACTGGATTTTCAATTTTTCAAACAAATTCTCTTGAATCCAATTTTATGATCGCTGGTGCAACCGCGAGTCAAAAAAATACGACTTTGAATCAATTTGTTAGCAGCACTAATTATGAGGCGCTGAAAACCGCCGATAAAATCAAGAATAGGATTCGAGATGAAGACTGGAAATTTGATACGGGTTTTGATTATGTCGTTGGAAATCCCCCATACGGAGCGAAGACGATTCCTGAAAATCTTGCGGGAGAAGATAGTTTCATATTATTCATAAAATTAGGACAGAGTTTACTGTCCGAAGGCGGGCGAATAGGATATATCGTTCCTGGCGTATGGCTCTCGAATACGGGTAATCGAGGGATCGTGGACACCATGGCCCCCAATCGGAAAAAAATCCTCCACGAGTTAAAATTCATCAATATCACGAATCTATTCGATGTTGCTTTTACCAACGCGTATATCGATAATATAATCTTTATCGCGCAAAAAAGCGAAGATCCGAGCAAAATAACGGATGACAAATTTATCATTCGTCATTTGGATAAATTAACCGCGACTTTGGATGATTTGAAGAACAAAAACTGGGCGTATGAAATCGAGATTTCTCAAAATGAGTGTTTTGTTTCAAGAGACCAATATGCTATTCCATTTGATCATTTCGTTATCGATCTTGTCCCTGATCCTTTGAAGCGCCAAATTTGGTCGCGGATCAAACCGCATCAACTAATCGAAAGAGCTCACGGAACTCTTCAAATCGCACCTTTATCAAAGAAAAAGGAGAAAGAATTTGTTACACTCGATTCTATTGCAGACGTTACCTTGGGAATTTCCCCCTATCAAGGATGGACAAGAGCTAATCAAGGATATAGACCACAAGAGGCGTCCGATAGAAAGATTAATTTCTCGAGGACACGGCCCTCACCAGATTCATGGCTTCAAGGAGAAACAAGCGATGCACACAGATGGAATTATTTTTGGAATCCAGACAACTATTACTACATCGAAAATTATAATATTTTGGGAACAAGACCGCCGGATCCAAATCACTGCTTCAGAGGTCAGCGAATCATCATTCGTCGATTGATCAACCGCCAACGACGGTTACAAGCTTGTTTGATCGAAGAAAATGATTTCGTTATCACGAAAACTGCATACACGATTATGGCAAAAGACGGGGAATCGAGCACGCTTAAATATTTGTTGGCAATCTTGAACTCGAAACTTCTTTCTTTTGTTATGCTCTACCTTCCTTTCTTCGACATGCGCAAGATAAAAGATGATTCGCCAACACTGGAACCCAACGATTTAAAGGCTCTCCCCGTCGTGATTCCGACTCAAGATGAAAAGGATGCAATCGTCGCAAAAATGGACATTGTTTACAACAAATATCAACAAATCGTGGCCTTCCTCAAATCTGGCGGGAAAATTGTTATTCCTCCTGCTCAACCTGGCCAGATGGTGAATGAGATTTATTATAAGGACCCGAGATATTTCACTTATCTCACGTATATTCGTGATATTAACCGAATAGGTAAAATTCGTCCACCAATGGTGAATCCAGCATGGAGAAATTGCTTGAGAGATTGGATAACTTCGGGAGTTATCACTGCAAATGGTGATACACATGCAAATTTTACCACGAATGAAATCATTAATGGTCCTCCCCCCTTCCAGTTAAAATTGAGGAATAACTTCCGAATTGAATCTGATGAATTAAATCTCTTGAAATTCTTGTCTGAATTGATTGACTTTCACGTCGCGCCCGATTGGAATTCGATCGAGGCGTCGGTTGGAGTTCCCTCTTCACAGGCTGCCATTGATTTTGTTTCAACCGATATCCCCCGTTATCGTGCCACGATGCTAACTGCAATCCAAGATGCATGGAAAGAAGAGGATGAATTGGATCTCCTCATCAAGAACCTCTATACCATCACTGATGTCGAATTTCGATTTATTCAAGGTATGATGGTTAAATGGTTACGTTGAAACAAAGCTTCATCTCACTCCACAGCTACAATCCATTTCTAAAATCATCCACTTCGGTCAAGCATGAACCTTTGTTAA
>JAUQYW010000235.1 GCA_030587525.1 Candidatus Sigynarchaeota archaeon
CTCGGATGGAATCAGTACCCACCTACCACCGGGATCACGAGTTTCATAATCTTGAGGAGTACATCGGTCCAGGGAGGATACTCGCCGATAATCGGAATGCCGTTGGGTAACGTGACGAGCTTCACGACGACAGATTTCGCATCGACGACCGACGACACGTATTATTACGTGTTGCGAAGCTCTAATGGCGCTATTACTGCCGACAGCGCACCGGTCGCCGTGATCCACGACCGCGTCTCGCCGATGAGCCCGATCATCAATTGGCCGTACGGTTCCACGTACGCACCGACCAGCAATTCCATCCCTATCGACTGCACGGGCAGCTTTAAGGCCATCGATCCAGGATTTATCAGCAGTGGAGACCCAACAAATACCGGCAGCGGCATATCGCATTACTTGATCTACCGTCGGGTCAACAACGGCAGTGGCTGGTCGCCGAGCTATGAATTCCGTGGCAACGTCACTGCTAGCTTTATGGAGTCGAACGTGTTTTACGATAATGATCCCGGTTTAACGAACGAATATCAATACGCGTATATGATTCGTGCTTTCGACCGGGCGTCCAATTGGGTTGATAGCCCGATCATCAATTTCACGTTTAACTCGGGGAACCGGTATCCGGGAGCACACTTGGATATCCAATACCTCCAAGCGAGCGCAACCGAAGTGGGAATTGGAGAGGTCTTCACGGTCTCCGTTCAAGTTGCCAATGTTGGTATTGCAGCCGGGTCCCTTGATACCGTGAGCTTGCGCATCATTCATGGTGGGATCTCAGTGCTATCGCAATACGGGATCGGAAGTCTCGCGCCCGCGTTGCCTATCAGTTTGTCCCCGGGCACAGCGACCATAGTTTTGTTCCCAGTCCAACCCCGTGGCAACGCGTGGCCGGGGCAAGTGCTCATCTCCGCGAATTGTACATGGAACGGGGGCAATCCGACAACTTTCGATGGCCCACCAGCAGCCGTTATCATTTCAAGTCCTGAAATGGTTGCTGGTTTCCAGCACGTGCCGGAGATCGCGTTTATCAACCAGACCATCAATTTCACCGACACGAGCTACACGCTTGGCCAGAACATTACCTCGTGGGAATGGAATTTCAGCGACGGGAGCCCAGCTGTGCTCACGCCATCCTCATCGCACACGTATGGAACTGCGGGTCAATTCAACGTGTCGCTCAGTATCGTTATCTGTTATAATTTTCATCTGACACACAGCGATATAGTGATCGTGTTGAACCAAACCGCCGATGATGACATTGATGGCCTCACGAACGGGTGGGAATTACTGAACGGCCTCGATCCGTTCATCAACGACACGGATGCCGATGGCTTGCTCGACGGGCTTGAAATCTTGACCCATCACACGAACGCGACATGCAACGACACGGATGCCGATGGCTTGCTCGACGGCCTCGAAATCCTATTATATCACACGAATGCGACTTGCATCGACACGGATGCCGACGGCTTGCTCGACGGCCTCGAGATCTTCACCTATCACTCGAACGCGACGTGTAATGACACCGATGTCGACGGGTTACTCGATGGTCTCGAGGTCTACACGTATCACACCAACCCGTGCTCGAACGATACAGATGCTGATGGTCTTTTCGATGCTGACGAGCTCTTCGTGTACTTGACCAACGTGACGTGCGACGACACGGATGCCGACGGTCTCCTCGATGGCCTCGAAGTTCTAACCTATCACTCTGATGCGACGTGTAATGACACGGATGCCGACGGCTTGCTTGACGGCCTCGAGATCTTCACCTATTACTCTAACGTGACGTGTACCGACACGGATGGTGACGGGCTCCTTGATGGCACCGAGGTCTACACGCATCACACCAACCCGTGCTCGAACGATACAGATGCTGATGGTCTTTTCGATGCTGACGAGCTCTTCGTGTACCTGACCAACGTGACGTGCGGCGACACGGATGCCGATGGCTTGCTCGATGGCCTTGAAATCCTCATCTATCACACGAACGCGACATGCAACGACACGGATGCCGATGGCTTGCTCGACGGCCTCGAAATCCTATTATATCACACGAATGCGACTTGCATCGACACGGATACTGACGGGCTGCTCGATGGTGCAGAGGTATACACTCATCACACCAACCCATATCTGAACGATACTGATGCCGATAGCCTGCTCGACGGACTCGAGGTCACTGTTATCGGCTCGAATCCGCTGTATGCCGACACAGACCACGACGGTTTATCCGATGGCGACGAGCATCTCGTGTACCACACGAACCCGCTCGCAGCCGACACGGACGCAGATGGTATGCCGGACAAGTGGGAACTGGATTTCAACCTCGACCCGCTCGTCAACGATGCAGGCTCCGACGTGGATATGGATGAACTTGTCAATGTCCAGGAATACATCGCCGGTGCCGATCCCTTGAACCCGGACACCGACGGGGACGGGATGCCAGATGGGTGGGAATATGCGCACGGGTTGGCCGTGTGCATCGACGATAGCCAGAACGACCCCGACCGAGATGGCTTGACCAACATCAATGAATTCCGCCGCGGGTGCGATCCGAAAGACCCAGACACGGACGGCGACGCGTTTTTCGATGGAACCGAGGAGTTATGGAACACGAATCCTCTAGATCCGAACAGCACCCCGCTGAGTTATCTCCTCATCGTGCTTGTGGCGATAACGGTCCTGGCCGCTGCTGGGGTCGTGACGATATCGCGGAAGGCCATCAAGAAGGGCGATAGGTTGTATGCCATCTTGCAGTCCCTCGTCGCTAGGCTCGAAACTATGCTATCCAGCAGCAATGTTATCGGCGCGTTCCCGGTCGCGAAAGAGCTCGATGATTGCTTTGGCCAAGTATCTGCATTGCCCTCCATCGTGTCGCTGCAGTCCCGGTTCCGCTCGTTAAACCCGGTCATCACCCGGCACTTCGATGTTCTCTTGATGAAAGCCCGGACGGACGCGATCGAGATGGCCCAAGCGATCTCGTTAAAGGTGAACGCGGGGAACATCGTGGGGGCCATGAAACTCGTGGCCATGATCAAGGACCTGCTCGTGGTGGTGCATTGGCTGGGTGGCAGCGTGGTTGACATCGAGGGGCGGTTGAAGCCCGACCTTGATTGGGTGCGATGGGCGAGGGAAAACAAGCTGGACCAACTGGCCAAGGAGCTGGAGGAGATCAAGGCGGACCAGGGGCTTGATCGCACGGCACGGCTCATCCGCATCTCGAAATTGCAGAGGGATGCCGCAAAAGCCGGGATTGTCGACAATACGAAGGCGGGGACGGCAAAAGATGAGAAAAAAGTATGAAAAAGGAAAGAACACGCGCGTGAAAGCCCCGCATCGATTTTAATTCAAAAATATATCCTCAACTGAGTGTATTTAAAATACCATCAATTACGATTTTTTTACAATCTTCGTACTTACAATCTTTACACGCTTTTTGTTCACGATACCTTTTCGCATTCATTTTATTAATAGGGGAGGCTTAGCTAACCAATTAACGTTTCCGTGCAAGGAACATGATGTCCAAATACACAAGTGCACCGATTATATGGAACGGAATTGCAGGATAGATCAACCAAAGAATGGAAAAGAACAACGGAATAAATATCAAAAACTTTATCAAATTCATCTTACATTTGGATAAATCGGTGTTAGTTTTACCAAACCATATCAAAAAGGGTCCAAGGAATATTATTACGTGTGTCGACCAGAAAGGAGTGACGCAATTAAACACGAGCAGAATGATCATAACTGATTTTTCAATTGGATGCAATTTATCCTTGAACTCAATCGTGATGAATAAGTTGAGCGGCAAAAAAATGCAGGCAAGGATCACGATAGTGTAAAGTATAGGAACTTGAAACCACGAGAAGAGGTACACCGGGATGTTCCCCGGCTGGCCCCAACCAAACGTGAAGCCTCCGGTTACCATAGCCGTGTTGCTGCTCAAGAAGTCGCCAATCAAGCTTGGCCACCGGAGGAAAATTAAGGCCGTGGAAATATGCGGGATCAGCGTTGATCCGATGTTCTTCAGCGCGTTTTTCAACGTGCCCGGGATTAGGAAGAAGAGGACAAAGAATCCGACTGTTATTTTGAAGATAATGCCGATACCCCAATAAAAAAAGGCAAAGCGCTCTTTTCCGCGCATATATTCGTGCAAACCCAGTAACACGAAAAAAGCAACCTCTATATCGTGGCTCCCGATGAAATATGCCCAATAATGGAATCCGACAGCCATATAAATGCTCATCACGACATACGGATTCCGAAAAATGCTGTTACCGAGGAAGTCTTGCACCCGCTTCAAGTTCACGATCTTCCCGATCAAGATACAGTTTATAACATTCCATATGAAGAGATTCAAATCGAAAATGGTAAGGAATTGAAGCATTGAAAATGAAGGGAAAAAATCTCTAACAATACTCCACAAAAAAACATATATCATTGCTGAAGGTAGGTTCAAGAACGGTTCAGGACTACTCTCAGCATAGATCTGGCTAATATCTACTCTCATAATTGCTTGCAAAGATTCCATTGAGCGGAAATCCAATCCTGCAATATTATAGATACTTGAAGTGAAAATATCACTAAAGAAAACAAACAACAAAAAAATCCCAATAAACCAATACACCGTGAAATGCATTATCGTTATTGAAATGAATACCCGTTTCATATACGAGCGCGAATTCAGCTTTGGATGATTACTTGATTGGTTCAAAGTCTGGGATTTCATTGGCGAATTTCCTTGCGGGCATATTATTTATTGAGTCCAAAGTTTCTCCATAGCTCTTATACAAGGCGAGTCATTTTCAAGAAACATTTTTCACGGAAACCTTGTTGTGAGGTTTTATATCCAGCTTCATTAATAATAAAGTATCTCGTAGCATCTTCAGTGAACCTTGAATATTAATAATTGGGTGAAAGTGAATCTGAATCACATAGAATGAAAAGATGGATACAGAGAATTGATATACAACAAGCCATCTTCATTGAGCACTCCCTTTCCGGCCATAATCTCGTGGTTCTTATACAACAACGAGATCCCCCATCATTCCTTTCCTCCGGATAAAAATTGTGCGGCATTTATCAACTGACCAGATTTGGTAGAGGCATATTTAACAATGCATTATTGCATTGTGCATCTATAGTAAAGATCTATCCGAGCTCTCGCTCGCTTAAAGCATATTCCACGACATCGGATGTTCGACCTGGTGTGGCTCTATGGTCAAAAAAATGCGATTCCATTCCAAATCGTCGTTATTTAAGCTCAACGGTAATAAAGCATCGCTGTTGCTGCTATTATTTGGCGTTGGGAGTATCATCACCATGTTTATAGCAGATAACACGGAGTTCCAGCAATCAACGACGGAGGACTTGCCGGATTATCCAACGACGATACCCGAGTACTTTCCATCGGGCTCGAACCCGAACATGACGCGACAAGACTATACTGTAACTTTATCGACCAAGGCACCGGATGTCGCTCCGATGTTCGACCCGGCTGGCAGGGGAAACACGTCTTTGTGGGGCCTGCATATGGACCAGATGCGGGTGGCATACTATGGCTTCGACAACCAGTGGCACGAGACATCGTTCCAGATCAACGAGAAGGGGTACCGCTGGATAGCCGAGGGGGAGACATCTTACTTGAATCCGAACCGGCAGGGCACGTATCCGGCTGGCCAGCGGCAAAATCACTTGCTGGAGAACATGCGATGGGGTCTCGGCTACGTGCCATCGAGGTTTTTCCCGGACCTGAAGAATTACTTCTGGCCCGATGCGCCCAATGCGAACAAGGGCGGGGTGCAGGGAGGCTTGTTGCCGTACGAGGCAAATGCGAACATGATGAACAACTGGCCGGAGTTCCACCAGACGACAGCGTTACAAGCGTGGGCGACGCCGGCGACGACGAGTCAAGTTCGCGGAGCGGTCGATTAC
>JAUQYW010000236.1 GCA_030587525.1 Candidatus Sigynarchaeota archaeon
ACAAGAAGAGGCAATACCATACGTCGATATGGTGGTTGTTAATGCTACGCAAGCAGCACCGAACTGGTGGATACTCGCGACAGTGACGATACGAAACAATGGCACAACGGATGTGACCGGTGGGTCGGTGGTTTTGACTTTCAACGACACGATCAACGCTATCAATCCGACGGTGGTGAATCAGAGCACTGGTTTGACGTTGGTTGCTGGTGGTCGCATCGATGTTCAGATTCGGTTCCAGATCGCGGCGATTGCACAGAATAATATCGTAATTTGCGTAGATGCGACGTTTAACGGAACCGAGGATGTCTCGAATCGAGCCGTATCGGACACGACAGCAAACTCGCCGGCATTAGTGCGTATTGTAATCGTGTCGATGATGATAGTGGGCGGGAGGACACCGTATGTCAGAGGCGAACAATTCGTAGTTCGCGCGTTTATTGACAACTTTGGTGGAACAACACAGATCACGAATGGTATTTTAATGCTCGAATTCAGCCCAACGACCGGAATATCGGCGAACACGACGATAGTGCCGGATCCGATCAATATTGGACAAGTCGTTACGAAGGATTTTTTGGTAACAACGACATCGATGACTTCAGCTTCGTGTAACATCAATGCACGGTTCACAGGGAACAATCCTGGCGCATGCAATATCTCATCTAACATCATACTGATAACGACGCAAGCAGAAGCGAACGTGACGATCACGAACTTGGCGGTGGCGCCGGCAGGGCCTTGCGTTGGCGGCACGAGTTTCACGCTGACCGTAACATACAACAACACGGGCGGCACTGCGGCGACGGTCGACGGGGCGTGCACGGCCGGGACATACACGTTCTTGACATTCAGCGATCCGATTGCCGTGGTGGTGAATGCCGGCAACACGAACACTCAAATCTTCACGGTAAGCATCGCGGCGGGAGCGACGACGAACGCGTCGGTGGACATCCACGTGACGTGGAGCGGTATCGAAGCGATATCGAGCCGGTCGATCGGTGGCGACGCGCCGGTCGACCAGGTGCTCGTGGCGATCCAGGCACAAGCGAACGTGGTGATCACCAGCTTAATATTGACGCCCACAGCAGCGCCGGGACCGTACGTGGCTGGCACGAGCTTTACGTTAACTGTGACTTACAGCAACGTGGGTGGCACGAATGCACTGAATGTGAATGCGGGGGCGAGCGCGGGCATCTATGTCGGGTTGACCTTTAACAATCCAGTACCGATCACAGTGAACGCTATCAACACAAATACGCAGCAATTTATGGTGACGATCGCAGCGGGGGCGGGGACGAACACGTCGGTCGACATCCACGTGATATGGAGCGGTACCGAGGCTATAACGGGCAGGTCGATCGGCGGTGACACGCCGGTTGATGCGATCATCGTGAGTATCCAATCGCAAACATCAGTGACGATCACGAATGTCATCGTTTCGGGAACTAATGGAACAGGCCCCTACTCCGCAGGGCGTTACTTCTTGATCACGGTTATGTTCAGCAACACGGGAGGAACATCCGCGCTCGTGGATGCGACGTTGGATGATGGTAACTGCACGTTTTTAACGTGGGACGATCCAAGTATGGTGACCGTGGCGTCGGGATCGACGAACATGCAGAATTTCATCGTGAGCATTGCGGTGATGGCACCGGCATCGTCGGCGACGGTCACGGCAATATGGTCGGGCAGCGAGGCCATGTCTGGTCGATCAATCAATGGGGACATGCCGGTTGACACGGTTAACGTCGAGATCATTCCTTCGGGTGTAAGCCTTCCCATGATAACGAGTCCCGCGGATTTAACGTTCGACCGTGGCACGACCGGGCACGTGCTTTCCTGGACCATCACGGCGACTAATGTTGGCATAACGAGCTTCGTTATCTATCAAAATAGTGCCCAGGTCAATTCGGGGGCTTGGACCAACAGTACGCCGATCCTCGTCAATCTGGATGCGCTCGCGGTGGGCAACTATAATTATACGATCATCGTCAACGATGGCTTCGGTGGTATAGCGCGTGATGAAGTACTCGTCACAGTGAACCAAGGACAAGGCAGCTCGCCACCGGAGAACACCATGGTCTATTTTATGTTCGCGCTGTTAATCGCGGGTGCTATGATCTCCATCGCCGTGATGTCAAAGAAGCACGTGTTCTGGCGATTGCGGCACCGGACGACGGCATCGATCGAGAAGGGAGTGCCGTTCCCGGCATACACGGGCAGCGATCCGTTCGTGTTTGTCAGTTACGCGCATATGGACAAGAATCTCGTGTACCCGATCATCGAGGAATTAAACCGGAAAGGGGTTCGGATCTGGTATGACGAGGGGATCCCGGCATCGACGAAATGGCGGAAGACGATCGCGGAGAAGATCATGAATTGCTCGGTATTTATGCTGTTCTTATCGCCAATTGCAGTTGAGCGGGAGAATGTGCTGGATGAAATAGCACTTGCGGAGGCTCGGTACAAGAACAAGGAGATCGCGTTGATACCGGTGCAGCTGGAATCGACGAAGCTCACGCCGGAGCTCATGCTGTCGATCGGGCGCATCCAGGCGGTTATGCGTTCCGACTTCAAGGATGAACAATTCATAGCCAAGTTGTTAGCGGTGTTACCGGAGACCGTGCACGACAACTTGGCGACCACGGTCACCGAATTGGATGAGCAGTTCAAGAAATGGGATGCGGGCGACACGGTGAAAGATGGAAAGATCTAAGCCGGAATCTTGATTGGATCTTTCCCGATATCTATCTTTTTTATAATTGATTCCAAGTAACAAGTATCGGTTTGCTGTGCGTGAATTGTCATGGGAAAAAAGTATGCTCCAGCGCCTCCAGAAGTGAGCAGCTCAAGCAACACGAGCATGAATGAGAAAGAACAGATCGTGCTGGATGCTGATACCTGGGTTAAAATGGGTGTTATTCAAGTCAACAACAACAATATCGATGAATCTATTACTTGTTTCAAAAAAGCAATTGAAATGAAGCCGGATCATGTAGAAGCATTAAATAATCTTGGCTTAGCATATTCCCGCTTGAATAAATTGGAAGATGCGGCGAGCTGTTTCCAAAAAGCCAGTGAAACCGGCTCAAAAGGCAAGCCACAAGGTGTTTTACAAGCCAAGATCGCGGGAACGAGAGACGTTCAAAAAATATTACAAAACAAGCCTGTCCTGTTGATTGCAGAGCACGAACAAATCGTGAATTCCGTCAGATTTTCACCGGATGGAAGAATGCTAGCAACGGGTTCGGGAGATCGCACTATCAAGATCTGGGACGTGGAAACGGGCATGAAAATTCAATCATTCCTAGTCTACGATGGCTCGGTTTTTTCCGTGTCCTTTTCGCCGAATGGAAAATTTATTGCCGGTGGATACGGGGATAAAAGGGCTCGCGTGTGGGATATTACCACGGGTAAATTAATGGTAACCTTGGAAGGTCATGAAGGGGGCGTCACTTCCGTTGCCTTCGCTCCTGACGGCATCCATCTAGCCACGGGATCGTATGATCGAACCGCGCGGATCTGGAACTTAAACACTCTGCGCCCAGAACAGGTGTTCTTTGGCCATAACGACAATATCTTGTCTCTTGCCTTCTCGACTGATGGTCATTTTCTCGCAACCGGTTCTTCCGATACAACCATCCGGGTGTGGGATCTCAGGTCAGGAAAGCAAATATCAACTTGCATTGGCCATGAAAGCGCAATATGTTCTGTTGTTTTTGCGCCCGGCAAAAATATCTTGGCATCCGGTTCGGACGATGCAACGGTACGGATTTGGGATGCGTTGACAGGGCAACAGCTGCAAAAGTTCACGGGGCATTCATTTCGCGTGAACTCCGTGGCATTCACGCCGGATGGACTTTTTTTGGCATCGGGGGCGGTAGATAAAACCGTGCGAATCTGGACCATGGCGAACGGAAAAACCTTGCATTCCTTCATGGCTCATGATAATAGCATTTATTCCGTAACGTTTTCGCCAGATGGAACCAAATTAGCATCTTGCTCGGCAGATAAAACTGCTCGCGTGTGGGATTGCACGATTTTCTGGCGTGAAATTCTTGATCAAGAAAGAAAAGAACGCGAGACCGTGTTGAAGATGCTTGAATTCGAGCTCACCAATCATCGATTGATATCGAGGACCGAGATGGTGCATTCACTCGGGCTCGATATCAGCGATGCTCAATATTTCAGTGACCTTCTGGATAAACCTATCGATTATGCGAAGGATGATGTACCCGCAATAGAAGCTATCGCGAAAGATCTCATGAAAGAAAAATCGAGCTTGAATTTGTACGAAGTCTTGAATTCCAGCAAGATCAACGTGACCATGGCGAGAAAGATCGGCAAGTATCTGGTCGATCGGAACGTCATCCCATCATTTCAGCGGAGCGCGGCGGTGCTCGTGACGGAAATCGACAACGCCAGAATTTCGAGCAATGCCGGCGTGCAAAATGCACAAAAGAAATTGCCATTTTCAGCGTATATGGGACTTGATCCGTTCGTGTTCGTCAGCTATGCACATAACGACCGGGATCGTGTGTATCCAATCATCGATGTGCTCCACCGCAATGGCGCAAGGATCTGGTATGACGAGGGAATTCCGATCTCGGAACCCTGGAAAAAGACCATCACCGGAAAAATTTTGACATGCGCGTCCTTCATCATTTTTCTCTCCCCAACAAGCATCACTCGACCCGATGTCTTGAACGAGATCGCCTTGGCTTTGGATCGCCATGGAAGAGGTGAAATCCAGGTCGTGCCGGTTTTTCTCGATATCTTTAGTATTCCGGACGATTTGAGCAAATTGTTCAGCGAAATCGATGCCTTGATAAAGCCAGATTATAAAAATGATGAATTCATGAAAAAATTGTATGAAATGTTGTTGCCATCTGTCAAGGAAACGAGGATCGCCGGGGATGAGATCGACAAAATGTTCGGCGATTGGGCTTCGAATGAAAAACACAAGGAGGGAAAACTCTGATACCCCGTTTTTTTCATACCTTTAAAAGCCAGAACATCCGGGACTTGAAAAAAATCGAGATTCGATGAAAATAAGTGTAAAAAATAGAAAACTCAATTTATTATTGAAGGATTCTTGTCCACGCATTGATGGCATCTTGCTGAGAAATCCCAAAAAGTTTTTGAACGTAGTCCCATTTCATTTGCTGGAAAGGGTTATCTCCAAACACGTGTATTGCGATTCTTGCGATGTCCTTTGCCATCTGGGGGTTTTCCGCCCGGATTATAAGTTTCAAGGCCATTTTTCCCAAGGTTTTCGACGACACGGCCTTTCCAGGGACCGCCGTGCGGATTTCGACAAAGATCCGTGCATTCGGAGCGACGAGCGTGTACGAGACATCGCCTTCCAAGCCTATACTGCCTAAACCCGAGGGTTTCATCGTGCCGGTTAAACCAATACTTGTTGCCGGGTCCAGGCTCCTCATGGAATTCTCGATCTCGTCCACGGAATCGATGATCAACCATTTTATCCCTTTAGCCAGGGCCTCCTTATCGCGAACTTTGCTCGCCATGCTCATCATGTTCATCATCTCTGCACGATTTGGCGTCATGTACAGCTCGACTGCAGGGATGGCGTTGAATCCTTGTTGTTCCGCATCCCGGTGAATCATGACGGCCTGGTCATCGAGGTTCGCGCCGGCCATCTGATTCATCCCATATATCGGTTTCCCAACGCCGGCTTGAACCCTCGGTTGGCGTGGCGTGCGAAAATCCTTCACTGCCCATTTTTTCCACGCCACGTTCTGCATGATGAATGCAAGCACCATTCCCGCTCCTGTAACCGTGGCAAATAGACCCCAGAACAGCACGATGATGGAAATACGCCATACCAGGAGAAAAAAAATGCCGCACGCCAGATCAATAGGCCCAGCAATTTTAAACCGCTTGTAGTCGGGCAACGACCTGAGAGGGATGTCCCCTTTAATATAACCCGGGTTTCCTTGGTCGTCCCTTACCCTGGTCCAACCTGGTGTTTCCAAAGAACCTTCGGATGTGATATACTCGCCGTAATTCACTTCACCGAGTACATTTCCTTGGTCTGAAGGGGTCTCGTAAACCACGGTGCTTTTTATCTGCAAGTAACCCCTAACTACCTTTTGCTTTGTATACCTTGACATAAAAACACTCCATCTCTCAATTGAGCCTATAGTCATTTAACCATTTTCTTCTCTGTCATTCGACAATAAATTCTTTATCGCTTGATTGTTTATGCAATGCATTTTAAAACAACACGCACCATTTAATCACGAAATCCCACAAAGGCCACGGCCTTCAGATCGTGGATACGACGGGAAGACATGTCGCGCCAAGGTGATCTCTCAGTAAAGGATCAAGCCAGCGAGAAAGCCAGCAAGTAAAGCCACCATTGCGAGGAGGAGCGTTGCGATAGCTATTCGGCGCGCGTCGGAAAAAGAGTTGACCTTGGGTTGCCGACGTCGCCGCGAGATCCTCTTAGGCTGGAGTAAATGACTACCCGGCATTGTAATTTCGATACGATTTTCAAACCGGTCAAAACAATTGTTATCTCTTGTTGCTTTTTTAAGAGATTCCAAGACGCGAGCTAAAATCACATTCTCTGCATCGTTGATATTAAGGGAGGGAATGCGGCTGAAGGTGTATTTCAAATCATCGGGAAGCGTGATGGCTTCAAGATAAACGGGGATCATCTCGAGTTCACCGCTTCGATATCTTCCCTCCGCCAAGGCAATTTCATTCAAGATATCGATGTTGGCGACGCTCCTAGTAGACAAGAAAACCACGAAAACGGAACATGTTTTGATCTTATCCACGATCATGTTTTTTCGAAGTTCAGCAAGCTGGTTGCTGGTATCATACCAGATGCGGATTCCCTTGTTATGGAGAAGTTCTATAAAATGATACACGCGGTCATTATCTTCATTTAAATGGCAAGCAACAAGAAATGGTTCAAGTCCGTCATAAGCGGCAACAAGGCCTTGTATTGTTTCCACAATGATCAATCCTCGTAATCAGTATTGAATCTCGTGTTCATATCTTACTATCTTTTTCTTTTTCACTTGAACCCCAACTGGCAAATTTTCTATCGATCTCCTCGATATATTCCTCCATTTCATCGCGTTTTCCCTTGAACGCTTGAACGATTCGTTTAAGGAACTCCTGTTCCGAATAATCAAGCTTAAAAACAGCTTGGATCGGTCCAAATAACAGCTGCAAAGCATCAGGGAGGATGAATTTATCCAAGTAAATGGGAAAAATGTGAATCTCGCCGTTTTTATAACGTGCTTCTACTTGATTAATCTCGTCACGCACGTTGATTTGATTTATCGCTGAAGGAGATAAAAAAATGATAACGGATGTGCATTTTGCTATTTTTTCTTGAACGATTTCCTTTCTGGCGGCAACTGGTACGTTACCAGTTTCATACCAGATCTTCACGTCGTTCTCTTGGAGGTGTTTAATTATTGGAATGACGCGTTCACGATCACGACTTGAAAAAACCACGAAGAAGTACGGCGCGGGCCCATCATATGGGATGATTGGTGATTTGGAGATAGATGAGGAAATGCTTTGTTCTTGGGCAGCAACGGCAGGGACACGCATGATACTTTTAACAAATCCGTTGTCAACAAGATACTTTCCAATCTTCTTTGCATCCTGAACGTTCAAGGTGGTGAGGCGAAATATATCGAGCAAGCTAGGCCTAGGACATTGCTTGATGAGAGAACTTGCTACCGCCTCCAGGTTTTTCAGCTCAGTTCTGCTGTATTCGGCAGGATTGTTCAAGAGGTCGACAAGATATTGTACCATGTCCATGTCGATATTGAGCTGTTGAACCATTTCGGTTCGTGTCATCAAGCGATGGTGTTCCGACTCGAATTCAAGGATCTTAACTGCCATGTCGCGATCCTTGCTCAGCCGCCCGCTCTCCAAAGCAATTTTTTCCGAGATCGTTTTTAAGATAGTCTTTACAAACGCGTCCAACGGCTTGAGCTCGATCGCTCTCTTGCAGCAATTCAACGCATCTTCGTATCTTTTCTCGTTAAAATGCGCGATACCGATGTTGAGCCATGAAATACCATGCTTTGAATCGATTTCAAGTGCTTTTGTATAGCAGCCAATAGCAGCGTTGAAATTTCCCAATCTATCATGAACCATGCCGATGTTGTTCCACGTGCTCGCGTAGGTCTTCTTGATTTTCAATGCTTGCTGGAAAAAATACATGGCGTCTTTGAAATTTCTCATATATCCTTGGATAATGCCAAGATTATTCCACGCGTCGATATTTTTTTTATTTAATTTTATTGCATTATTGAAGCAATCAATCGCCCTGCCAATCTCGTTCCTTCTGAAATACATGACGCCAAGAAAGTTCCACGCGTTCGTATCATCCTTGATGAGATTTGGTATTTTTCCATCAGCCCGAACTTGAGAAAATGCAGCACTTATTCTCTTGGTGAAAACTCCTGATAGAACAAAAAAAAATATGAAACCTCCTTCGCAAAAGATGAGATCGAACACCAACAAAAAGACATTCATTGGAACGTACTCCGTCGATTGATTTCGAGTCACGTTTGATGAAATCAAATGAGCCACGCTGAACATGGATAATGCAAGAAGCAGCATCAACAAACGGCGCCAACCTTTCATAGTCTCCCATTTATCTCGTGAACATAAAAAGATTTAATTTTTCTTATCGGCGAGCAGCATTCATCGCTATTTGGCCAATGCTCCAAGGAATCGGAAGCGTCCAGAATGAAAATCAAAGTTTTGAAAATATCAGACAAACCTGTTCCCTTCATGCATCCTTTCCTTTTTTTATCAACAATCCACTCTTTTTTCAATGCCGCGGTAATTCCCGTGTTCGCACGCTGGCCTGGAGTAGAGCCGACTTCCTATGCAAAACCGGGAAGCTATAAAAGGAAATAAACCAAGAACACATGCAAGGGAGTACGCCGGGATCGTGCATCCCAAAATCTAACAAAAGGGAAATTGTATATGATAACGAGATCAGAAGGGCACAAGGCGCGCGCCATGCTGGTGCTAGCTGGAGCGATGCTTGCTGCCGTGTTACTAAGTAGAACGATGCAGATTCCATCTGCATCGGAAAAAAACGCTGAAGATGAATATACGAATTGGAATCAACAAATCAATGCATCTGCTCTTGGCATCACCAAGACGTGCGACACGCCGGGCAACGCGTGGGACATCGCGATGAGCGGGTCGATCGCGTGCGTTGCGGATTACGAAGCTGGGGGCTTCCTCTGCATCAACACCACGAAGCCGGGGGCCTTGAGCATAACCGGTTCGTGTACTCTCGCGGGATATCCGATTGCTGTCGTAACGGCGGGAAATATTGCATATGTGGCATCGTCTAATGGTGGGTTACATTGCGTGGACATCACGAATCCAGCTTTGCCCGCGCTGCTAGGCACGTGCAGCGTGTCGGGGTCTGCTCGCGGCGTTGCGGTGAGTGGTAACATTGCATACGTGGCAGCGAGCACAGGTGGCCTCCACTGCATCAATGTAAGCGATCCACGCCATCCTGCAATTCTCGGGACGTATGCCAGTGCTGGCAATGCTTATGACGTCGCGATCAGCGGCAATATTGCATACCTTGCCGCTCACTCGGCGGGTCTAATTAGCGTAAACGTCACGAATCCCCGGTACCCGACATATATCACTACATATGATACACTGGGTTATGCTTATGGCGTTGCTATGCGTGGTCAAGTTGCATGCGTTGCTGATAGCAGCTCATTGATTTGTATCAACGCGTCGAATCCCGCATCGCTTGGCCTACTTGGCTCCTACACGAATCCAGGCGAGGCCTTGCACGTGACCATCGACGGCTCGCTGGCATTCCTCGCGGACGGCACGAGCATGCAAGTCATCAACATCACGAATCCGAGCAGTCCCGTTTTTGTCACGGTATGCGACACGCCGGGCTATGCAAAGGCAGTGGCAATAGCCGGCACCCGCGCTTACGTGGCAGATGCACTTGCGGGTGTGCAAATCATCAAGATCGCGGACCCCATAAGCCCGGTCGCCTTGAGCACGCTTCCTTTGTCATCCAACATGAATCACGGCGTCGTGGTCCGGGGAGACGTGGCGTTTGTATCGGACCAGAACAGCGGGGATTTTATAAGCGTGGATATCAAGAACCCTAAATCCCCTGTCGTCATGGACACCATCGGTCTCACCGGCATGCTAGATGGTGCCGACGTGAGCGGTGATGTCGCATATGTCGGGACGTTTTCCTACCTGTATTGCATCGACATTTCCAATCCGAAGGACCTTCGTGTCTTGGGATATTACGACACGCCGGGCAGGGCATCCAGTGTCGTGGTAAGCGGCGACATTGCATACGTCTCGGATTATTCAGCCGGCTTGCTATGCATCAACGTGAGCAACCCCAAGTCGCCCCAGCTCGCGGGAAGCCGCGCCGCAGCTTCCGGAGCCATGTCGATCGAAAAATCAGGTGACCGCGTTATCCTCGTGATTCCCGGATATGGCCTTTCTTGCTTCAACGTGAGTAACCCAGCAAGCCCGAAAAGCACGTGGAATTACTCGCTTCCTGCCGTGTATGGTGCTGGAATTGTTGGCAACATATTATATGTTTCGGACTATACCTTGGGCAATTTCCACTGTCTTGACATTCAGACCGGAACTCCCGTCTTGCTGGGCACGTATCCCGGTATAAGCAACGCGATGTTTATGGACGTGAAAGGGGATATAGCTTTCGAGACGGGTGATGGTCACGGCTTCTGGATGATCAACGTGAGCAAACCACGACAGCCGAGCTTGCTCTACTCCATCACGTTTGGAGATACCACGCGGCAAGTGACAATCGAGGGTAACAAGGCATATATCGCCATGCCATACGCGGGAATGCGAACGTATATGGTTTATTTGTATGTGTGGGAACAACCCGTTATGCTATCGAGCGATCAAGTGGGAGATACATGGCCCATGTTCCACGGGGGGCTCAATCACACCGGCGTTGCCACGACGGCGCCCGTGTCCGCATCGGGACCGTTGTGGAATTATACTGGCGGATCTATCCGGGTTTCTTCCGCTGCCGTCGTGGCCGGGCGCGTGTATGTGGGGAATTATGATCACAGCTTATATTGCTTGAACGCCACCACGGGCGCCTACATCTGGTCCTACCCAACAAGCTTGTACGTGTATTGCTCCCCCGCCGACGCGGGCGGGCGCGTGTATGTGGGGGGCGATAATTCCATGTTCTACTGCTTGAATGCCACGACTGGCACTCTCATCTGGTCAAACACGACGGGTGGTGAAATCTATTCCAATCCTGCGGTCGCCGATGGCAACGTGTACGTGGGAAGCTATGATCATAAGCTATATTGCTTGAACGCCATCACCGGTGAAATTAAATGGACTTACACGACAAGTTCAGCGATATATGGTTCCCCGGCCGTCGTGGGCGGGCGCGTGTATATAGGAAGTAACCAAGATTGTACAATGTATTGCTTAAACGCCACCACGGGTGCATACATCTGGGATTACACGACTGGAGGTTGGGTAGTGTCATCCCCAGCCGTCGCAAGCGGGCGCGTGTATTTTGGCGACAACGATAAAAAACTTTATTGCCTGGATGCCATCGCGGGTACATCCATCTGGAATTACACCGCGGGTGGTTTGATTGAATCATCCCCCGCCGTCGCGGGCGGGCGCGTGTACGTGGGGGCCCGAGATTCCAAGCTTCACTGCATCAACGCCACCACGGGTGCGTCAATGTGGAATTACACCACCGGTAATTGGGTGAGTTCTTCACCCGCTATCTCGAACGGGCGCGTGTATGTTGGAAGCCTAGATTCCAAGATCTATTGCTTGGACGCAACCTCGGGCGCCTTCATATGGAGTTACACCACGGGCAACACAGTTGACGCGTCGCCGGCCATTGCTGGAGGACGCGTGTACATCGGGAGCTGGGATGGCAAAATGTATTGTCTTCCTATGATGCTCTGTATCTTCATCACGCATCCAGCCGACATCCAGTTCACCAAGGGCATCATCGGCAACCAGATCTCGTGGACCATGACGGATATTACCGTGGGGACGACGAATTACACGATATATCGCAACAGCATGCAAGTCGCGAGCAGCACGTGGACCTCTGGAACGCCGGTTTCGGCCAGCTTGAACGGGCTGCTCGTCGGGTCCTACAATTACACGATCGTGGCAAGGGATGGTCTCGGCGGGTGGGTGCAAGACACGGCCATCGTGACCGTGCTAGCAAGCGCACCCGTGTACCAGCTTTGGAACCGCACGTGCGGGACGGGGGATGATGAGTATGTTTCTTTGGGGGAAATTTGGAAAGTGGGAGATTATCTGTACGGCATCGGGTTCAATGTAACAGGCCTGCGGAGCATGCTCATCAAATATGATACCCAAGGTAACCGGATTTGGGTAAAACCAATGCTTTTCCCTTCAATAGCATTCCGTGGTCTCTGGGGAGATTCCAATGCCATTTATGCTGGAGGTCAAGGAGTAGGAACAATATTGCTTGTTAAATATGACCTCGATGGAAATCACATATGGAACGTTACATTTGGTCAAGATGAATTATACGACCTTTATGGATATGGAGATGCCATCTACCTCTCGGGAGCTCGAAGCGGTGCTGCGGGCGGCTGGATCGCGAAATATAATTCTTCAGGTAATCAATGTTGGATCTATACGATACCAACATTTGGAATGGCCATTGCCGGCATCTGGGCAAATGAGAGTGTCGTCTATTTCGCAGGCATGGCGCCTAGCACGATAAATAATTTGGCATACCATGTCAACGGTACCCAGAAATGGAGCACGTCCATCCCTGACGGAGGTACCAATAATTTTGGCATCTGGTCGGATGGGGCTTCCAGTATTTATACATTTGGCTATACCAATGCCCATGGAGCCGGGGGTAATGACTTGCTGTTCACAAAATATTCCATCAACGGTTCTCGATTATGGTACCGCACGTGGGGCGGTGCTGGAACGGAATTGCTGCACGGCGGTCACACGGTGACAAACGGATCCTATTTCTACATGGTTGGATCGACAACAAGCTTCGGAGCCGGTAATAATGACATGGCCGTGGTGAAATTTGATGCGGATGGGAATCAATTGTGGAACCAGACGTGGGGCTATACAAACCAGGAATATGGTGAGAGCTGGTACGGGGAAAACGATGCCCTCTATGCTTTCGGGTACACCGATTCGGTCGGCGCCGGGAGCAGGGATCTCGTGCTCGTCAAGTGGAGTACAAACCTTGCACCGGCGATCACGAGCCCCGCCGACATCGTCTACCTCCAGGGCACGACAGGGCACTCGATCTCGTGGAACATCACCGACGCGACCACGGGTTCGACGAGTTACACGATCAAGAGAAATGGTGTGAATCAGGCAACAGGATCGTGGGCAACGGGCAATCTTGTCTCGATAAACGTCGACAGCCTTTCAATGGGCACATACAATTACACGCTTGAAGCGAATGATGGGCTTAACGGCGCGTCCAAGGACACGGTCTTCGTGGACGTTGCACGGGTTGACGGCCACATCTTGAACCGGACGTGGGGAACGGCGATCGAGGAATATTTCTATGGCATTATAAAACTAAACGATAATATCTACACGTCAGGTTTTTCCGATAATGGCGGCGCGTGCCAGCACGTTCTCGCAAAATGGAACCTTGATGGAACCAAGGTTTGGAACAAGACCGTGATTGGTTATTACTCGTTGGCAAATATCTATTATGACGGCACTGCCTTGTACACGGCGTGTCACTATTCGGGGCCTGCCTATTTAATCAAGTGGGATCTGAATGGCAACCAAGTCTGGAACGCATCCGTGAATCTTGGTGGTATCACAGGCATCTTGACTATCACGGGTTATGGAGATTTCATCTACATAGGTGGATCCGCGAATGGTGGTGCGAACGCTATGTTCGCCCAGGTTGCCGCTAACAACGGAACGATACTCATGTCGAAGGTGCTCTCGTGGGGTCATCACATCACGAGCATCTGGGTGAACGCAACGCGGATAATCACGGGCGGTATGTACACGCCAGGATCGGGCACCAACATTCGCATCAACATTTGGTACTTGAACGGTACCCAAGTC
>JAUQYW010000244.1 GCA_030587525.1 Candidatus Sigynarchaeota archaeon
AACGTGTTTGGATGCTATCTTGATGACGAGGGGATTGAATGACGAAAAAACGAACGGCCGAGGAAATCACGTGCACGGCGTGTGGAAAGACATTCATGCAACGGCACGGGGCGCAAAAATATTGCCACGTGGAAGGCTGTTCATCGTTTAGGAAATATACCGGAAAGCACTATTCTTTCATCACGTGCACGGCTTGTGGAAAGCTATTCAAGCCACGCAATGCGAGACAAAGAAATTGCTACAAGGAAGGTTGCCCATCATTTTTCGTGAAGACGCATACTGCCAAGCATAGACACATCACGAAGTTATATGAACATGATGATTCGATTTCGAGGAAAGATGCGTGCAAGCGTGTCACGTGCGATGCATCGAATAAATACCGTGATTTGCTCGTGGAAAAATTCCCAGGCTTGCCCGTGGAAAAATTCAACGAGATTCGGCTGGAAGTGATGAAAAGCAATTGCGGCCGCCATTTACATCCAGGTGGTTTAGCAGGCGGTATTTTTTATGTTGCATCGAATTACATCGATGAGAAGCATCCAGACTTGTATGATGGGAAACCAATTTTCCAAAATGACATCACCGTGATAGTTGGCATTACCGATGTCGCATTGCGACGATACAACAAGTTGATCATGACATCGATTGGCAATGGTTTCCAGAAACGCCAGAGCATGCCAAGAAATCTTGGCAATAAAGGAAAAATGATAGCGTGCCCTTCGTGCAAAAAAGAGTTCTTGGCACGAAAAAACAGCCAAATTTTCTGCTGCCGGGATTGCCGATCATCATTCCAGCGAAATTACAAGTATGAAAAAGACGAGGTGATTGGATGAAATTGTCATATTTCTTTTCGATGCCAGAAGCTTACACCTTTGACATGCCAAAGGTACTCGAATGGACGACGAAACAGCTTGCCGGGCGCGTGTTGAATGTCTTTTGCGGCAAGAACAAAATCAAAGGTGCCGTGAATTGCGACATCGATCCAGACATGCATCCGGATGTTCTTTGCGACGCGATGCAGCTTTCCGAGATTTTTTCGCCGATGGAATTTGACACGGCAATTCTTGATCCGCCATATTCGATGCACCAGGCAGTTGGTAATTACAACGGGCATCATTGCCACCAGATCACGGCTGTTCGAGATCAATTGGTCGATCTCGTGAAGAAAAGATTGATCTGGTTTGGATGGAGTATTCCAGCAACGCCTGGTTTCAAGAAAATAGAAATATTGCTCGTCGGGCATGGAGGAAGCCACAACGCGACCATATGCACGGTCGAGGATCGAAAATTTCATTCTTTGCGAGAATACACGGGTGATGAACAATCTCAGTAGCAGAAAAGAAACCGGTCTTCAAGCTAGTCAAGGGTGAACCCTTCAA
>JAUQYW010000113.1 GCA_030587525.1 Candidatus Sigynarchaeota archaeon
TAATAGCATCGCTGAATCGGTGCGATTCGTGAACCTCGTCAGCACGATCACGCTGCTCAACGGGCAACATCGTCTCGCGTACATCTCCGGCAGCTCGCGCTTCGCAGTCGCGCATCCCGATGACGCGATCAACGCCGCCCGTCTCGCCCGCTCGTGCATGAAGCAACCGCGCTCGCTAACCCCGGATGAGCAAGTTATCATTGCGTGCATCAAGGCTGCCACGCGAAGGCGGAAAGATGAAATTCAGAAGGCAGCGGGCGGGAGCATCAGCAGCGGTGAGGATGAGGAACAAGGGGCGACCGCTGCGGAAATTCTGGCCGAAGCCGGCAATCATTTCTCGAGAAGCGCTGTCCACCGGGTTCTTTCAGTCCTTGTCAAAAGCGGAGTTTTGCGCACGGAAGGGCAGAACAAGCCTGGGGTTGCGTTTCATTATGTTATCAACGAAATCTTCACACGGGGCATTACAAAATTCACGAAGCGGCAGCAAAATATGATGGAGGTCTGCAATGCATTCGTGCAACGATTGAGATTTGAAAAAACTGCTGTAGAGCACGAGCCGGAACCCGAGGAAAAATGATCGTGAACCGTCCCAGCCGTCCCAAGCCGTCCCAAATACGCTATACGCGGCCAACACTTGATATCTCGGAACAATTCGGGATGAAAAAGACCGTCTCAATTTTATCTGACTTGCAATATTTTTTGATCCACGTCGATTCATCATCATGATCGGAGAAAAATCATCATGTACACGATAAGTAGAAACCTCGGCAATATTTCTGTCCGCGATACAGCGATGCTGGGCTATAGACCTGCACGAGAGAGCAATATCGAATATCTCACGACAGCGGCAGAGAAAGTTGCATTCACAGTGATCGCAATCATATTCACGATATATGAGGCATTCAAACACGAATCGGAGGAGATACACGCATGCAAAAGACAATAAACCAACTAGCGACTGTTGCAATTTCGCAATTGCAACTTAACAAGTGTTGGGCGGACCAGATGCGGTTTGTATTCGCCGTGGCCGCGGCCTCGTTCACGTGCCGGAAATCGGCAGCCATGATACTGCAAGGATGTCCAGCGGACACGTCCCGGATAGCAGAGGACGTGCTGCTGTTGTTTCCCCCGGCAGCCGTTGCGCGAGCCGCCGATATTAACAAGGTTGCTGTTTTTCGCGACACGCGTGTTATTTACATTCCGGATATCGAGCATAATTTGGATGTGCTCTCGCTCCTCCAGCAATGGACCGATGGCGCGGGCTTGATGATCGCGGGAGAGCGGGTTTCCTTGCTAGTGACGTGCCAGGACGTGCAGTCCATCCCGCCCCGGTTTCACTGGCTCCACGACATCGCGTGGGTGTTACCGGTACAATCCGAACCGCCTCGACCGGGCACGGAAGCGCTCGGTTCCCGGCCAGAATTCGCTGCCGTGCATGC
>JAUQYW010000255.1 GCA_030587525.1 Candidatus Sigynarchaeota archaeon
ATTTATCAATTCCATAATCAAGAATATCTTTTTTTTTTTGTGAACTTGAGTGCTTTTTCAACCTCTAGTTCAACGGGTAATCCGTGGGTATCCCATCCAGCTTTACGCTGTACCCAGTATCCATCCATGAATTTATATCGCATTATGATATCTTTGATGCTGCGCGAGTAAACGTGGTGAATTCCAGGCAATCCATTTGCGGTAGGAGGCCCTTCAGTAAATTGAAAACGACCTTTTGGCTTTTTTGCATTTAAAATTAACGTATTGATAGATATCGAATCCCAATAATCCAAGATCTTTGATTCATCCTCTGGAAGCGTCATCGCGTTTCATTCTTTGCATTGTATAATCGCGAATAATGAATACGAGCTTTTTTAGTTGATCTCATTTAATTTTGTAGAATCATCCGGCGTCTCTATGGCACGGAGGCCTGGTGAATGCACATTGAGGATCGCTCTATTATATATAGAAATCATTTTGAAAAAAGAGAGTATAATTACGGCGTGAGCCGGTCGGGCGTGCGCGGGTACAAGACTGCCTCGCGAATATCTTGCGCGCCGGTGAGCACTGTGAGGAATCTCCCGATGCCAAAACCGAGCCCGCCGTGAGGCGGCATCCCGAAATCGAATGCCTTCAAGTGATCCTCGAAGGAGAGGGGATTCAGCTTCTTTTCCTTCAACCGTTCGATCAAGAAATCCTTGTTGTGGATGCGCGTGCCGCCGGACGCGAGCTCGAGGAACCCGTATTGCAGGTCGAACGATTCCGACACCTTCGGATCGTCCAGGCACGGCTGGATGTAGAACGGCTTTGCAACGGTAGGCCAATTGTTGATGAAGAAATAGCCCTTCATGAACTTATCGAGCACGCGATAGGCATCGGTCGTGATGTCGTCGCCCCACTTGATATCGTACCCGCCCTTCGTCTGGAGCAGTTCAATGATCTCAGTATAAGTGTAGCGCTTGAGCGGCAACTCGGGAATCAACAGTTTCTGACCGAGCGTTTTCAATTGCTCGGGGCATTCCGCGCTGACCTTCTTGAGCACGTGGACGAGGGCTTTCTCGAAAATACTTTGCACGTCGTTGATGTTCGCGAAAGCCATTTCTATGTCCAGCGTGAGGATTTCGCACAGGTGGCGCTTGGTATGCGAGGTCTCGGCGCGGTAGCACGGGGCGATTTCAAAGATACGTTCAAACACCGAGGACAGCTGTTCCTTGTACAGCTGCGCCGATTGGCTCAAGAATGCTTCCTTGTTGAAATACACGATCGGGAACAGTTCCGTCCCGCCCTCGGTCGCCGATCCGATGATCTTCGGGGTTGAAACCTCGGTGAAGTGATTTTGCGAGAAAAATTCCCTGAAACCCGCAAGCATGACGTGTTGTATCCTGAATATAGATTGACTGTACTTGAAACGGAGATCGAGCACG
>JAUQYW010000266.1 GCA_030587525.1 Candidatus Sigynarchaeota archaeon
TATTTAAGTGTTATGGTCATCATTAATCGTGATCAAGCCACGTTCTTGCGTGTTCATTATCAAGATTTCGTGATCCACGACAAATTATTCCAAATAAGATAAAAAATGACAATGGTAAAGAATGGTAATGCTATCTTCTCGTGGTGCGATGTAAAAAGAAACTTGAAAATCATGAATGCTAATTAGAAAAGGAACGAAAGAATTTATCAATCTACGCTTTCATGCGTGAAATCCTTAAAATTTGTCAAAACCTCATAGATCTTTAACGAGGAAGAAAGAACGATCCAAAAGGTTCACCAAGATCATTGGCCAAATTTTCTTACCCTCATCACGATGTTTAATTTTATCTATCTTTACAATGGCATGAAAGAACTGTTTACGTGCCTGATTCCCGTGGTTGATCTTTCAATCTCTACCTTCTTTCCACCAGGATAATCTACAGAACAAGAATCGAGCAGGGAACGGCAGAGAACGCGATAACACGGATCCTTCAAGCATCTTGTTGCATACCGGTGGAAATGATGATTTGGTCAAAAATGTAAACACGGATATACTTGTCATCCTGCTTTGGCAATGCAAGGTTGTTTTTCTCGTGAATTCGATAGCAGCAGCGATTCTTTCAAGATCGGCTTGATGACTTCGCAATAATGATCCCGTATCGAGTAGTACCCCATCCCCGTTGCACGTGCCAAGATGGCTTGCGTCAGCACGCGCTTGGTGCTGGTCGCTCGGGCCATCACGGCATCCGCCGCGTAGATCGAGGCAGCGGCGAGGATGAACGGGTTCCTGCCCAATTTCACGGCCTTCGGAATGGCATCGAGGATCCTCGTTGCCCAAGCGCTCAAGGTGTTGATATAGGGTGTCACGTCTTGGTTGCCGCGTCTTTGCTTGAACGTGTCGAGGAATGTTGGATCGATCGAGAGCCTGCTCATCAACCGTTCCAAATAATCCTTGCTGCAATGCGTGGCATGTTTCAAGCCACAGAAACGTTCGAAGCACGGGAGGTCCTTCAAGATCATCTTGCGAGTGACCCGGTGGCCTCGGCCTTGAAACATGCTGCAGATCTCCTGGATCGTGAATATCGCGCAAGATGGATACTCCCTGGATGCAATGAGCGTGGCGGTGGCAATCAAGGAGACGTGATTCGGGATCTTGAAATTTTCTTTACTCGCGGATAAAACAACCCCGGTATACAAGCAGAGGGCGCGTTTTTGCACGTCCGGCAGGAGTTCCCGGGTGTCTATGATCAGCTTTGCCATTTTTATGCTCCACTTGAGGAGTTTATTGGTAGTTTCCATGCTTCGCGCACCTTTTTCAACGCGAGTGACATCAACAACCGAAATGCTAAGAAGTTGCTTCGGATGGAATCTACCTTCAAGCGTAGGATTCATCCGATCGAGCTTGCACGTGATGCAGTCGAGAGAACCAGGGCGCTTGGAACCGGCGGTCGAGCACCTCGAGTACTTTTCCGTCGTGTTCGATTCAAGGGTCGCTCGTGATCTGCGGATAATTCGATGCATTGCCTTGGCAGTGCAAAACAGGTGCCGATCCCCGAGAATGCACTTCGATCGACGTGATCTCTGGTGGTTGTTGCGAGGGATCCCGATCTGATTCGCGTTGGACCATCATCGGAATGTGAACATCATCTCTTTATTTTAGTCGATTTTTGTCCATTTGCGCGATCATGTGGACGGCAAAATGAACATTGTTCAGATCCTTATTGTGTGCTATTGTGCATTTCCGATAGTTGTTGCCCAGCTCGTGTTCAATGCGTTCCAATTAACATTTCCTGCCATCTGTATCGTGTTTTTTATAGTTCCTTCACCGTGAAGAATAGTTCCTCGATGAATGCTTGCGATCACGCCGAAAATCCATTGCCGTGATGGAAACGAAATTCAAGGGCTCCTCAAAATCGTATTGACCAAAATAAACACGAGAATGCGAAGTGAACTTGACTTGTTAACGATCAGCACGTCAACTCTCGCAAGACTTGTTTTGCACTTGCCTGTCAAACCCGTACCATCACCGGAACTAGAGTTTGGCAAAAAATTCGAACAAGCCTATTCCGCGGCTTGTTATTTCGAGTACAGAATAGCCGGCATGGACGATTTCAATTCCGCTCGTATCAGCACTGACAGGTTCTTGA
>JAUQYW010000116.1 GCA_030587525.1 Candidatus Sigynarchaeota archaeon
TAATAGCATCGCTGAATCGGTGCGATTCGTGAACCTCGTCAGCACGATCACGCTGCTCAACGGGCAACATCGTCTCGCGTACATCTCCGGCAGCTCGCGCTTCGCAGTCGCGCATCCCGATGACGCGATCAACGCCGCCCGTCTCGCCCGCTCGTGCATGAAGCAACCGCGCTCGCTAACCCCGGATGAGCAAGTTATCATTGCGTGCATCAAGGCTGCCACGCGAAGGCGGAAAGATGAAATTCAGAAGGCAGCAGGCGGGAGCATCAGCAGCGGTGAGGATGAGGAACAAGGGGCGACCGCTGCGGAAATTCTGGCCGAAGCCGGTAATCATTTCTCGAGAAGCGCTGTCCACCGGGTTCTTTCAGTCCTTGTCAAAAGCGGAGTTTTGCGCACGGAAGGGCAGAACAAGCCTGGGGTTGCGTTTCATTATGTTATCAACGAAATCTTCACACGGGGCATTACAAAATTCACGAAGCGGCAGCAAAATATGATGGAGGTCTGCAATGCATTCGTGCAACGATTGAGATTTGAAAAAACTGCTGTAGAGCACGAGCCGGAGCCCGAGGAAAAATGATCGTGAACCGTCCCAGCCGTCCCAAGCCGTTCCAAATACGCTATACGCGGCCAACACTTGATATCTCGGAACAATTCGGGATGAAAAAGACCGTCTCAATTTTATCTGACTTGCAACATTTTTTGATCCACGTCGATTCATCATTATGAAAGGAGAAACAACATCATGTACAAGACTTACAAGAACTTTCACAAACAATACCACGGGGCCGCGGCGCAGGTACTCGTTGTCGCGGCGATCGTCGGCATCATCATGGCAAGTGGGGCGATCGGCAGTAATGTCAACAATAGGCAAACATTGACGGGCGATCGACTTGCACGGGACAACACCATCAAATCGGTTAGAATATACCGAGTGAACATCGTTGGTGACGCGGAGCTCGACGCGTATTGCGCGGGAAACGGAACCGATGGTTCGCTAGCGAACCCGCACGTGATAAATGGGGAAGATCGTGATATTGCTTTTTCGTATTTGATCACCATAACGGACACGACGCGATATGTCGTGATAGTAAATTGGACACTTTATCCGGGTGAGGACGAATCGGCTATCGTGCTCACCAACGTGACAGGGGTCTCGATAATCAATTGTATTATTGTTGCCAAGATCTGTATCGCCGTCCACGATTCATCTGTCGTGTTCATAGCAAATTGCACGTTCTCAGGGGCTATTACAGCATTCATATCGCTTCAAAACGTCTCGCATTCGCTGGTCGCTAAATGCACGGGAAATGTGTCGTACCGCGAGTTCCCGCTCTATGGACTCTTTTTAGACTCGGTAGATCACGTTCAAGTCACGACTACACATCTCGTATCCATAAAACCCGTAATACTTAATCTGGAAACAAGTTCGGGCACGGAAATTGGCTTCTATTTCAAGAACGTAACTGATTGCACGCTCGACAATTCCTCTGCTTTATCCTTGAATACAGGTATCTATCTCGAAAACTCGATGCGGAACAACGTGACCAGCTGTAATTTCACGAGCATAGGGTGGTGGCTCGATCTATTTTCGGCCGACCCCTTGGGCAGGGCAATAGTCGAGGGGCAAGGGTGCTCGGGAAATGTGTTCACGGGGAACATCGTGCACGAGGCTCGATGGGACTTCTTATATCTCATCATCATAGTCGGCGGGAGCATCATCGCCTTGACCACGCTCGCCATCGCCACGAAACCTCGCCGGTCTATCGGGCGCAAGATGGAGAAGGACGAGAAGATCGAGCGGATATCGAAGGCAAGTATCACGACGGGACTCAAGATGGCAAAGGGATTTTTAGGGCTCACCGATCGCCGCATCGTATTCACCTCTCCGAAGCGGGAATTGGTAGCGTGGCTCGGGCAAGTAACGTCGGCAACTGCATCTGGTAACACGCTCACGATCACGACCGGCGACACGAGCACGGACATCGAAGTCCACAGAGCGTCGGAGTGGGCAGCAACGATTACACAAAAGACAGGAGGGAGAATGTCACGCAAGTAAAATATCTCATAACTCGGAGTGAAATGAATCAGAAAAAGGGAGATAACGCAACAATGTGCCACCCCCGAGGTTTTTGGGTGGTAAAATCGGCTTGCACCGCGGCACTGGCAGTCGCAATCCTCAACGCGTGGCTGTCGCTGCAGCCTGCGTGGGCTGAGGGATCGTTACCTGACCTCGTCACGACAATAACCGTGATGATCTCGGTTATGATCATGCCTCCACTGGTCATGTACTGCTGGTGGCCTCAAGTCTCGCTCAGCGATATCAAGCATAACGTCTGCAAGCATCGGGCATCTATCATCATGAGCATCATCGAAGCAGTGCTCATTTTTATCGCGGTATGTGTAATCGCGGAATTTGATTACTTCTCCGAATTGCCCTCGTATCTCGTTCTATCGATCGTTTTCATAGGATTCATTACTGTCGCGGCTTGGATAAATGAAAGTAGCGAGAAGGTCAAGAAAATCGTGAGCTCGCGTTCAGAATGGAAAAGACACAAGCAAGACATGAGAAACTGTAATCTGATCTTGTTTGCTGCCATCGCGTCAGTCATTCTCGAAGCGGTAATATTGATTCACGCGTATATGCCTATTATAGGGCTGGACGGAATGCGCCAAGTCCTTCCCGTTTACGTCACGGTCATGATCGCAGTGTTTGGCATGGTGAAGTTGTGCCGGGAACAAGTAAACGCATGGCGAGATCGGAGAGAGCCCAGGGCTTGGCGAGTGCCCGCCTGGTCAGCCGCGGGTGTTGCATTCGGCGCCTTCTTGCTCGGATCGATGCCGCTAGCGTGGGTTGCAATCCTCATCATACTCAAGTCGTCACTCGGCTCCGACACAGTTATTCGGATCATTCAGGCTCATTCGACCCGAAAATGGGTTGATGCGAAACCACACCTCGCTAAATTCTGGCTCGTCCTCGCGTCGACCATCGGCGTCGGCATTCTCGTCCTGGTATTTGCAAATATAGCTTGGGGAAACATTGGTGGTCTTATCCAGTATAGCGCTGAATCCACGTCGAAGATCTGGCACACTGCTCTTGGCGTGGTTGTTGTTACCGGAGAGATCACCGCTGTTCTATTTCCCTTGATCATGATCTTCATCGGGAAGCGATTGACGAAAAACGCGCGGATCGGGGTCGTCGTTGCAAGCATGTGCTCCCTTTACGGCGTCCAGGTCATTGCGAGCATGAACTCGATCGCGCCTGCATCAGGATTCACTTCTAATTTCTCGATAAGCGCGTCATCAGTAGGAGGGTATCAACTTACTGATGTGGCATATATCTCGTTCCAGAGCAGCACCGCGGGTCTAGGTTTTGCTCAATTTGCTTGGCCAAATGGAACATCGATCCATCAGCAAGTATGCGAGGTGAAGATCGGTCACAACTCACTGGAGACGACGCTGAGTCCTTCTGTTTTCAAGATCGGTACAATCAAGGTGAAGGTTGTTGTCGCATATGTATATTGTTTCGGATTGTTCCAGGGTACCACGACAGTTAGCGAGCAAGACATTACCATCGTGCGGGAGGCAGTCAATATCACGACGACGCTCGACATTGCCAAGGACTACGTGTCGGAGGGCTCTAGCCCATTCAGCGTCGTGATGAAGGGCAGCGTTCACGATAATGACGGCCAGCCGATCCAGGGAAGCATCATCGAGCTGGGCTGGTGGACACCTGCGGCCATGGACTATGAAGTCGTGGGCTCCACGGTATCGAACGACAGCGGCGAGTACGCGTGGGCATTTGAAAACACGACGCTCACCCAGCCCTATCGCTCCAGGGCGACATCCCTTCCCTCGAGCGTGTATGACACCGCGACCGCTTTTGACTCGTTCACTCAAGAACAAATTCACGATTCCCTCGTGCAGCCGAGCATCGCGGATATCATGTTCGGACGCAACATTTCGAACACGAATTTATTTGTTAATAACACTTGTTTGAAGAAATCCTGGGATTGGGGGTATTCGAACAATGCGACCTATGATTTCGGGGGTTTCTCGCAGCGGACCCTCGAGGGGTCGCCCCACACGGCGGTGTTCAGCAATTCCATAGGCGTGTTCGAATACAGCGGCCACGATAACGCCACGTTTGAATTTATTTCGCCGTGGTTAACCTTGGAAGCCACGTCGGTCACCAATGCTTCGCTGTGGGTCGGATACTCGTCATTCCAAACCAAGAATGGGCTTTATTATGACGGCATACAATATAAGGGGTATCCGATGTTTACGGCCTATGTGGGCCTCATTGGCCGGGACGGCGGGATGAAATGGAGCAAGACGCTGAAGGCCAACTATAGCATATCCGACTCTGTCATGATACCCTTGTTGAACGAGACTACGCTGTTTAATGCACCAGGTCGGTTCAAGATCGTGCTCGGCGTAAAAATCCTCCCCGGAAAGAGAGCTACGCTCATCGATTGGTCTGATCAGTGGACGCTCGCATGGGATTATGCAAAGATTGAATTGCGGTACAAACCCTGCTTCGTGGCTATGGCAGCGAGCGAAGATTTGTGGGGATCATGGGATCGATACGAGACGAGCCGCGAGACGACGAACCGGTCATGGTTCAGCGACCGAACTCTTGTCACCTTGACGAACATCCCGAGCCCCGTGCCCATCGCGTCGGCAGGGCCAATCGAGTACGAGGCCATCGGGACACCCATAGAAACCAGCTTGACCGCAAGCACGGGCATCGAGAACTATCATTTCTATTCGGACTGGCGAAAGGGCGGGCAGCAATCATGGCGCCTTGATATGACCAACAATCTCACCCGTGACGGGTGGGACTACGCGTGTGGATATGGTAGCGATTATAACACCCCGCTGACCGGAGGCATAGCGGGGATGGAAGTCGGTTGGGCATCAAACACAGTGGATTCCTACGCGTCCCTCAAAAAGAACACGCATTTGTTATCGAGTCCCCACGCCTGGATCGGTATGGGGGTCGAGTTTGATACTCCCACGCTGGCTTTGCATGCTATCACGAGCGCTAGATTACGCATAAATTTGACGATCGTGGAACGAAATGGTATTTTCACGTTCCCGAATGAATGGTACAAGGTCTCCGTGCTCATTCAATCGACGTCAGGCTGGTCTCTCGTGCAGCAGATAGGCCCGGGAGCAGGACTCCCTGGATCGCACGCTATCGACGTCGATATCACGGGGCTCATAAGATCGCCAGGTGTTCGGTACCTCGCTATCGTCCTCGAGGGTGGAAATGTCACAGGGATTAAGTTGGTGGATGCACGGATCGATTCAGTGAGGATCGACGTGGACTACGAGCCGAGCCAGCACCACGTTTCCATAGCCGCTGCGACCGGTTCGCATTCCGGGTTTTCGGCGGTTCAGCCACGAGCCAAGGGGCTTTACACGTATACCATCCCCCAGATCAATTTTTCGTCGTGGCCGGAACCTGTCCTCCCCACGACGCGGTTCACCTTGTCGGGTACAACCATGTTCGATGTCATCGTGAAAGGAGGCCTTGTTGACGGGTCTGCTTACATCGATATCAGCGTTGACTTGCTTTCCTCCACGGGTTCAGTCGTCATCTCCAAGCCTGTTTATAGTAATTGGTTCGCTAGCATGACGAGCACCACGCAGCAATTTTCCATCGAGTTCTCGAGCGAGACTACCGGCAAACTTCCAGTTGCCGCTATACGTTTTGCTTGTACCATGACGATCCCGACGATCGCTTATGGTCGCGGGGTCGATCCGGCCGATCTATTGCTGACGAGGTTCACAAGCCTCGCCATCACCGCGACCGGCGAGAATAGTACATGGCCAGTGCTCGATATGCTCGAAAACGAGTCATGCTGGCAGTTCAGCTCCCCGTCCGCCTCAGGTGAATGCATCCCGCGGCATCTGGACGGATCGACCGACGCGTCCATGATCATCGCAGGTTATGCACCCGTCCTACCCGGGCATGGCTCAAAGCCGGTATTTTCTGCCGAGGCCTCCAGCCAGGTGGTGAACGCATCTAGCTTCTTTTCCAATGCATACGCCGGGATAATAATCGATTACCACCCGTTTATCATGCCTGCTACTGGGACGGTGGCAGACCTCGCGGGCCAGAATGCAACGGTGTGCTTGACCGTCGAATTGCTCGGCTTGTTATTCGACGAGTTCGTTGAAATCCAAGAAACAGACGTACTCAAGATACCGATCACGGTGAACTCTCTCAGCGAACAAGGTTCCATTTGGCTCGATGTATCTGGACAAGTCGGTCGATCTCCCTTCCAGGAGTTCTTCACCGCGTTCAAGGTCGTCGTGGTGGCAACTATTAGCTTCGGAAATACAAGCACGCCCGGCGCGAAATGGGGAATCGCTATTGACGAAGCCGAGTTTTTCGCGGAGGATCTCCCTCCATCCCCCGTTTTCGACGGATTATCAACAGGCGACAGTATCCACGGTGTCTACACGATTCACGTGCTCGCCAGTGGTGACGAGCGTGATATGCTCGCTCAATACCAGTTGCCTGGGAGTGACACGTTCGTGAATATTGCGCACGGCACGAGGTTACACCGGAATCACTGGACTTTCGCGTTTGATACACGACCCTTGCCTGACACGGATGACCTAACTATTCGCGTTTACTCTATCGACATTCTAAACCAGACGTGCCTCGAGCCATTAACTGTCTGCGGCATCGCTGTGGATAACACGCCAAGTGCGTGCGAGTTCATTGCCCTCGACAATGGTTCGATAATCTTGAATAACCGTTGGATCGCGGCGATGACAGATTTAGACTGCCGCAAGTTGGTATTTGATGCCACCAAGGCAGGACCGAATTCGACGACGGTTCGACTGGTGGTTATCTCGCCAATTGTCGATCCAGGGAATGTCGGTTTCTGGTTCGACGTGCACCAACTTGCCGAGGGTAATTGGACGTTCGTCGCTTCCGCGTTCGATGAATTTGACGATCGGGCCGGGCGCGATTATAGGTTTAACATGAGCATCGTTCATCTCGATGCGGCTATTGCATCGCCTGTAGCGAACGCCATCACGGACGGCAATTTCGCCGTGATTGCAACAGCCAATTCCACGATCGTGGATCGCGCGGTCTTGTCGATCGCTCCATCAGTCGATGGCTGCATCGAGAACGTGACGACGTGGACATACGTGCAGAATGTCACGACACCGCAAGCAAAGAACACGTGGGTGTTCGATGTCGACGCGAGCATTTTCGGCCAAGTGGAGACCGCATATTTCATTAACGTTTCCTTCTTCGTCGACGGCTTGGCTAATGATTCTGTTGCGAACCTGGTATTTGTCGACACCATCAGCCCAGAAATCACGCTTGCATTCCAGCCGGGGCACGAACCAGTGAACGGTATCTTGACAGAGCACCCGCATTTGATCATCGGCGGGGTAAACGGTACCGGCGACGTGCAGACCGTCGAGATCCTCATAGCGGCACCCGATGCGACGAGTTTCTCCACAGTGTCATCGGCAGAAGAGCCGACGCTGGATTTATCCATCACGATCCCCGTTTCTATGGATGGTTTGCACACGTTTGCAGCCCGGGTGATTGATCGTGCTGGACACGTGTTCGTCACCAGCAATATAACAGCCTTGATCGATAGGCACACATTCTCGTTTACCATCGCTTCTCCTTTCGCCAATCAGACTGTCATGTATTCCAACTGTTCCGTAACTGCTCTCGTCCCGGTCACGGTCTACGTGCCCGATGTTGATGCGAATTCGAGTGCATGGAACATGAGCGTGGCGTGGTACTTCAATGCAACCTGGAGCCCATCGAACGCGACCTTCGTGCAAGTCGACGCGCACCATTGGACGTCGATCGTTGGCCTTGATGTCGCGACTCTGAATCCCTATCCCTTGTACAAAATCAAGGTTCGAGGATCGGACGCGTCATCGAATTATACCGCGGAGTCGTCATTCTTCCTCACCACGATCAGCGACACGCTCGCACCTTCCACGGTCGCTGTTACGAACGGCGCGGAGGATACAGTATGGGGAGGGGAGTTAGTAGTTATCGAGATCGAGGCAACTGACAATGATCAAGTCCTTTTCATTGAATTATGGAACCAGGAACCAAGAACGCTGGGCAATCCTGCCGACGAGGAAGGACTACTCGCAAGGCAAGCTGGTGCTTTCTTGCACTTCGAGACTGCTTTACCTGCTGGCATAACCACCTTGCGCGCGAGAGCAGTTGACCGTAATTTCAACGCGCACACGGCCCTCGTTACCATCGTGGTATCTCCGGCATTGACATTCAGCATTGACAACGGCTCGTACTATCCAACCGGAAACTTGACCGCGGTACTTAATATAGGCAGGACTGATCTCAGTTCTATCATCGCTAACACGACGCGGTTGGTCGCGGGTAATTGGTACCCCGTAGATATGATTGCTGGCGTCGCAGCGGCCGATGGCATTGAATTTGCGATAGGGAACCTTGTTGACGGTGAATATCGGATCGAGTTGATCGGCCAGCAAATTGCAGCCCTTTCCTTAATGCCTCTAGATCCAATCTCGCTGATCCCGGCGGGCATCGAGTTCGGGCGTGATTCGATTGCGCCTGCGGGCGTCGCGATCCATGGTTTCCTAAACTACACAACCGTGACACCTTCGACAGGCATCAATGTTACAGCGATTGATGCGAATGGGATAGCGCGATACATGCTGATCGTTGATGGCATCGTGGTGGATGCAAGCACTGAAGGATTTTTCAGCAATGGTTTGTATTACATGACAAGTTTATTGAGGTATAGTATTGGCGTTCATGAAATAGCATTCATGGCAATCGACCCGGCGGGAAACAACGTCACGTCGAACATGGTGAAGATCACCATCGCCGCGCAAATACCAAACATCGAGGCATTCGAGCTATCACATTATAGCGAAAACCTTGGCACGGTCGTGGCAAACACTGGTTTTGGTTGCAGCGTGAATGCATCCGTTGCGACTGGTACAATCACCACGATTGAAATGACGGCGCGCAATGCGACGCATTGCGTGACCCTGCTCTCGTTGCCCGTGAACCAGGCTATTGTGCATGTGTCAAGATTCGTTTCGATTCTTCCGAGCATCTTAATCCCTGGAGAATATGATCTTGAGCTCGTCGTTAATTCCCAGTCAGGGGCTGCAAAGCGTCAATCTAAATTAATTTATGATCCGGCTTCCCCGGTTGTGTCATTCGTTGCACCTGTTAATGGAAGCGTGATCCAGGCATACAGAGCCACGTTCACTATCGATTGTAATGACACATCGATCGTGGAGTCTGTTAAGCTATACCTAGGAGACCCAGCTTCGAACGCCACTTTGCTTGCATCGTGTAGTCCGTCGATCGAGGGTCTGACGACGACGTGGGTGGCGAACGGTAGTATAAAAGTGCCCTTTACAGGGTGGATTTATGCCGTCGCGACGGATATGGCGGGAAACACGGGACAAACAGCGGCATTCATGAGCTGGTGGCCAAGCGAGACGTTCCCCGAGCTTGGGCTCGAATATGGGGACATCGGTGGATCTCCACTATCGACTACCGGAATCATCGATTTCACGAGCGCGACGAATACGCCTCCTAATGGGTACCCGGTACAAGTCGGCGCGTGGTGCACACCCAGCGGTTCGACGCAAAAAACCTACATTGGCTCATCATCTGTAATGACCTACCAGGCTGGTACGGCGACCTATTCCTTCACGATTAATTGGGATACGAGCGCCCTTGCAGTTCCTGCGGGATTATCGCAATATTTACCGATCAATTTGATGCAATTACTAGATGGCACTTCCACATCCCCATCGAGTGCCATTAAATTGCTTGCCTATACCGGCGCGTTCGAACAGCAAGGTACGTTCTCTATCGTGCTCCTCGAACGACCGACGACGACGGCAGCTGGAAAATTGTGGGCATTCACGCGGGTAGGCGCGACCGGCTGGCATTCGAGGCTGGTGGCCAGCATTGCAGAAGCTGGCTTTACCGTGGTGGATTGTGCTGTTGCCGATGTTGACAGCGATGAACTTGATGAGTTGCTCTTGCTCGGCACCAGGGACTTGATCATCTTGAGCGGCTCTACGGGGACCTCATATACGGTAGATGCTAGGTATAACTTGAACACGATCTTCAGCGATGCCACGGAGACAAACAAGGTTTTTGCATTCAATGGTGACACCGGCGAAGTTTTTGTAGCCCGATCGGGGAGTGTTCGTGCGTGGATACCGGGCACCATATACATGTCGTACAACCCGTATTCTTTCAAGTATGCGGAGTGGACCATGCCCGGAGCTGCTTGTGTTGCGACGGGAAAGTTTTCAGTGCTTCAAACAGACCCCGTTGTTACGTTTGTCGTATTTGGTGATACGCCAGCTTCGACGGAACTCGGTTACATCGACACGAGTACATCTTATCATCGCATAGATACCGGGCTCGGGGCTGTTAGTCACATTACTATCATGGACGTTGACACGAGTGGCACGAATGAGATCGTGATTGCAACGACGCCGTACCAAAGAAAGACTTCCGTCTTGGTCACGTATTCGTGGGAGACAGTTGGAGGCGCGAAGACGTGGATGAATAGCATCGTGAAAGACTTTGGCACCATTATCAAGATCACGTGCATAACCGGAGGCATGAACATCGAGGAAAACCCGAACGACGATCTCCTCGTTGGTGATAACACCGTCGGCATCCGTAACTTCCAGTTAAAGGGCGATATCACCGAGACCGTGGTTGAGCACGACTCGATCAGCACCTCAACCGCAACATCAACTTTAATCGCGGGCAGCATGAGTATGACGAGCATTTCAGTCCAGCAATCGAGCTTGGGCACGTCAATCTCCGGCGCAGAAGTGCTAGCCGCTGAATCCAATACCGTATTAGCCATTGCTATGCCAGTCTTGAACGAGATATCCGTGAACCCGCCAACCCGTTCGATCTTGTATGATCCAGCGATGGCAGATAACATTCCTTTTTACGTCGAGTTATATAACCCGGGACAAGCTCGCAATATCGGGTCGTGGGCGGTAAAGAATTATCACGGCGGCTCTGCCGGTACTTTCACGTTCCCGACCAGCTTTATCTTCCCGCAAGACTCCTTTATACTCATCACGAGCGACCCCACACATGTTGTTTTTGCCAATTCTGCCGCGAACGTTGTACTATTCGATGCAAATGCTGCGACTGATCCAGGAAACTTGTTTGATTATGTCCCTGTCGCGTGGCAGAACGGCATCCCGATATTTGACACGACGGAACCGGGCGCGTTCGTGCTCGTGGATCGCCGAGGAATCCCGGTCGATTGTTTCGTGCACGGCACATATCCGGCGTGGTCGCCAATCCCTCCGCCCGTAACGAATGCCGGTACGTGGTTGAAGGACTCCAGCATTATCGAGTTCGGTACGGGGCGCATTGCTTCCAGGTCGCGGCCTGGTGACTTGAACATGTCGAGCGAGTGGGCTATTTCTATCGCAGGATACACACCTGGCTTGCCTAACTCGGGCAATCCAGGTCAAGACATAAATGATGACAGCATGATGGATTCTTGGGGAACGGATGGTGCATATACCGGAACCGAAGCACGGATTTCAGCGCTGGGTGCTGAACAGCAAGCGATCATCGATACATCGCGCAGTGTTACGGACTCCCTTGCTTATCCGTCAAATTATGCAGCTGCTTTCGCCTCGAACGCACCTGGGCTTGGCTTTACACAGCAATCGAGTACAACCCTCGTATCGCAGAGCTTGTATGGTGCAACGGATTACGAGTATAATGTCTGGCGAAACCAAGCTCCAAGTGCATTTTCCACTTGGCCTTCGGAACCACCCTCCTACTTACCGACTGGTAACACATTTACAGATTACTGGACAACTTTCCCCGTCACCGCTTCGACGACCATGGTTAATACAAGTAAGACTAAAGCCGTTGATTGGACAAGTTCAATCAACGGTTTTCATTACAACCTTGGCGTCAGTTTCATTGCGACCAAGTCCTCAATCTATTCCATCGGGGGTTTCTGTATCCAAGAAGAGACTTTGGGGACGCCTGGAAACGTGGTCTTACAGATCTACCAGACCGACGCTTCAGGGATCATCAAGGTACCGCTATACCCTGAAGGACCAGGAATGACTCGATGGATCGGGCAAGGAGCAGGGGCGGAGTTTTCCCACTCAAGTTCCGAGCAAGACTCGCCTCTTTTTACCGGATTGACGATCGGAGCAAGATACACATTGGTATTCTATCATACTGGCCATTCTTCCAAGATTAAAATGCAGACGAGTGGTACGGAGGATTTCGACAAGGCCGCATGGCCCGTGTATAGCGATGGTGCTTGGTACCGGTTCAACCCTGATACCGACATAAAAATCCTCATCACTGGTGGGGATTCTAATTCTGCACTCCAAGGGCGACGACCAATGTCGGCTGCAGTTCATGAACCGATGACCAATATCATTGGTGTCGACCAGGCCGCGTGGCAACTCACGTCGCCCACGCATCCCGCATCACACGCCGCGGAATTCTATGTCGGCCGGTCTGCTAAAACATCTTTCGGTGTTCCGGTGAATTATTTGGCGCAGCTATATGATCCGAATATTTATTTTGGTTACGATGACTCGCCGAACCCGGTTCATAATCACTATATCGACCCCGCAGCCCTCGATTGCTTGAGCGATTTACCGCCTATTGATCTCAAGGATGGTGGATACGATGCGGTAGGTTATCCCTTTTATACGAGTATCAATTCGCAAAATGATTTCACGTGGACCATCGAGCTTCCCTTCAATCTCGACGCGCGGGTTGTTGCGGCAGATATCGACGACGATCAAGAGTACACGCTCAGCCTCTCAGCGATACCCTTGCTCCAGATCAGGTTCCCCTCATTCCATTACACACTCCAAGGTTATTTGGACGGTTTCAACACGTGGGAACTCGGGTACCAGGTAAGGCTCGGTTCCACGACTATCTACCAGACAGACCCGAAATACAAACGTTTTCTCATTGGAGACAATCAGATCACTGGGGATGATGGGGTGGTAAAATATGATACCGGGGCCGAGTTGGAAGGAAATTGGGGATCTCTTTCGCAGAAACGAGTGGCTGACATCAAGATTCCCACGTCGATCCTAAAGAGCGCCTTGCAGCAAGGCAATGCCAAGATATATCTAGATATCTCCCCGGGTGCATACACTGGGCACGGTTATAAAAATCAAGCGGACGACATGGCTGGCGGCTGGTCAAGGTACAGGTATTATAGCGTTAACATGAACCCAAACTCGAACATCTGGATCAAGAACCCATCGTTGTGGAAATTCGACTGCGCCGTCGTTTACTTGAACCGCGCCTACATCCAGGTCGAGACGCCAAGAACGATATATCAAGGTGATTCAGCATATATATCGACCCGGTACGAGAGTCCGACAATCGCTGTCGATGTGGGTTCGTCCAATGAAGGCCTCTTCACTTCCACTTGGAAACCTTACACGAAATCAATCACGATAAACGCCGAGGTCGCCCATGACATCACGCTCGATGCATATACCTCAACAGATGCTTATCAGCCCTTGCCGATCGAGCAAGAATTCTTTGGCAACCGGATTTTTGGCACCTATGGGGATAATAATAATGTGCTCAAGGCTGATGTGAATATGTCGACGGCGTCTGGCATTTCAAAGATCTTTGATCGCCAAGCCAATAAATGGACTGGCTCCACGATCGTTGCCCCGAGATTGTATTGGCGACAGCCAATCGGGAAAGCATGGTTCGGCGTTGGACCGACGAACATGGTTACCGAACCTATCTTGGAACTCGAGATTTGGGATAAATCTGATGAACATTGGGATGGTGTTTTTGTCGCGTGGGATTATTCCGGGGAGGACATTATCACGGGGGTCGCGGGATTATCGATCACGGGATCGTCGGGTTTTGGTACACCTGGTTTGTACTCCATAACGATAGATGTTGGTTCGACCGCGTGGACTAAGTATGTTGGAACCAGGAGTGGAGGTCTATTGGACGGGGAACCAGGCATTGTCAAGGCGCGATTCGTGACCAACTTCAATATGAAGATAACGAACGATCCTGACCATCCAGATGAGACCCTTTCCGACGGGGCATATACCGGCCGTGGCCAGCTCCCCCGGTACGTCGACCGCTCGTCGATAATCATTAATGGTTATGTTGACATCACGTCGCTCGAGGTTGTCCCGGAGATGGTGGATGAAGGCCCCAACTTCGAACAATTGGTGCAGCAACCTGCGGCTATGGGCTCCGGCACCACGACGCTGCAGTTTGGCATGCAGATCCCCGCAGCGAGCCTCGTGTATAGCTTGTACGACGGGCTCGACCCTGAGGACAAGCCATCGGAACACGTGCGCCTGGATGAGCACGACGTCCGGCTCTCGGATTGGGCAAGTGTCGGGGCGATCACCGGCATCGGTATTGACACGAGCATCTTGCCTTCCATCACTTCGTTTGATTACCGGACGTTTACCCGAGATTTGTCTTACACGACACCCAATGCCCTTAAATGTCAAGTGCGGTGGTTCGCGTATAACTGGAATACGGGGCAATACGAGGAGATGAATGCTGATTACGACACGTGGTTTCCAGCGAGGGCAACATCGCATGCCTACATCACGCGGACGGATGGGCCCGACAACGTCGGAGAAACATTCGATCGCTTTGTCAAGAAAGTAACAGCCGGGGATTACACTCCTGACTACCGCGGCGGCATCAAGCTTCGCGTCCAGGTTATATTTAAATGGTGGAATGGCGGGGATGTGACACCGGAATATTACGAGAACGCGCCGTTCCACGCCAAGAATGTTTCACTGTCGTTTACTGACCCGACCGTCCGCATGATATACAAGCGGTCGAAAGTTGCGTCACCTGTTTCCTCTGGCATTGCAACCGCGACGGGCAGCGCCAAGTTTCCCACGTCGAGCTTAGCAACTGGTGGAATCTTGCTCAACGAGGTATTCATGCGTCCAGGCAGTATCGGCGCCATCGAACTATTGAACAACGGCCCCGATACGAACTTGCGCGGGTACACGATCGACGTGACAGGTATCGACCCGACCGCAGGATTCTACGAATATTCGGTTCTCGCCCCGTTTAATACCATCCCGAGCGGTGGTTGCTCGATCGTCCTCATGAGGAGTTCTAATGGCACTCCGTATCCTATACGGGATCTTGACACGATGGCCATCGCGCTCAAGTACAACGGCGAGATTGTCGACTGGTTCCAGGGCACGTCGTACCAGGGAACTTACCCGAGCCCTGCAGCCCCGGGTGGTGCTTGGTACATGGTATCGGGCTATGGATATACTTCAACCACTGGTGTCATGGCCCGCGTGACATGTACTGATACGAACGCGGCATCGGATTGGGCTGTGCCTTCTGGCCTCGGTTCCTATGGATCGGTGAATATAGGTCAATCGAGTAGTCGATCGAGCCAAAGCTTCATCGTGGAGCACGACATTGACATAAATGCTATCGTGTCGATCGATTCGCTGTTCAGCACCCATGCCACGCCGTGGACATCCAACATGGATAGCTTCCAGGTGCGGCTCCGCTTATTCGAGGATGGCAACCAAAAGATCCCCTTACTCACCGGAACTACTATCGTGGAACATTCCGGCGCCGTGATTGGAAAATTGTTATCGTTAGGCGTTTCGCAGCCCTTCATCGCATCGAGGTCCATGGTCGAATCGATTAAGATATGGACGCGTGAGGACGGCAACCCCGCAAATAACCCCGGTGACATGGTCATTGCGATTGTCCCATCGAGTATGCTTAATGAATGGGGAATAACGGGCACATGGGCTTCGTTATCACAATATGTTCCATCCGGGCTCCGCACGAACGGCAACATGTTCATGCAATGGCTCCCCTATGCAGAGTTCACGCGCGGGCTGTCCACGACGTATGGGTGGACGACGATCATGCCATCGTATGCACCCGTGCAGATAGGGCAGGAATATCAAGTGATGATCTTGTGGGGTAGCGGGAACGTGGATTTAGGCACCGTGGTGGCGCCAGATTCACCGGCACTCACTTGCTGCCTTTCCAGGCCTGACGCGAATACCGGATGGCTAGAATACCGTACTCGGGTTAATGGGCAAGTGATCGGCACTGGCATCAAGATGGCCATCAATCTTGTGGACGGTGGCGACCTCGTGCTTCCCAAGACGGCATTTGCGGGAGGGGATTCGATCACGGTTTCCTTGACCAGTTTGTTGCCAAAGCGGGTCAAGACCGAGCGACATGGCGCCGATTTGCGTCTTGCTAGCTGGCCTCGCGGTATGCAGCGTGCGTTCACGATCTCGGCGTGGCTCGAGCAAGCATCCTGGACTGGCATGCACGATCCTTCCCCCGACCTCGTGTTATCCGTGAGCTTGAACGTTGGTGGGTCGGTCACTATCAAGGGCCTGGGATTGACGGGTTCGTGGAATGCCGAGACGGAGCAATCGCTCGAATTCGTTATTCCCGAAAATATACCAGTTACATCGACATCTCACGTGGTCATGTCGACGGAAGCTATGCTCGATGTGGAATACTGGGATTTTGATCCTGCACCCGCGACAATCGGTTTTACACCATCAACACATACTATTTCAAATGGCGATCCGGGCCGCGTCGCGCAATCTTTCACCGCGCTGAAGCAACGGCTCGATAGCGTTGAATTCGACGTGTCGCACGTGGTACCCGAACTCCCGGGAACCAGCGGCACTGTATGGTTAAAGATCTACGATGCATTCAACGGCAAGCCCGTTGGCCTTCCGATCCCCGAATCGCAGCCGTTCGAACGCGACATCACGAGCTTACTCCAGGGAATCGCTAGAACTCCTGGTTCGATCACGACCGTGCGCGTTGGCGACATCGGGCTCTCGTTAGTCAAGGGAAAAGAATATGCGTTTTCCATAGAAACATATGGGACGAAGCGCGTGTGCCTTGCGATTGGTGATGGCGTGTATAGTGATGGTGCCATGTCATTCGTGTCAGCCGCGTCTGGGTTCCAATGGGCAAAAACAGCGACGTCGCTGGTGTTTTCCGTTACTTTCAGTGGCTACACTTCGATGCGAGGCATAAGCGCCGATGACTTGGCTGCATTTTTCGAAAACAATGGGAACGGCGGGAAGCCCATCGCAGATATTGTCGACGGTAGCGCTGCCCCCATGCTCAATTCCATTGAGGCCGGGAACGCGTGGTCGACGTTATTCGGCCCTGCTTCTCCATCGACTTTGCAATTCATCTATTCGAGGGCTTTGACAGGTATCGCACCCGTTGACTTGCTCCAGCGCGAGCTCATCCCTGGAAAATGGGTCTACCAATCCACGGCTCCGCTCAACCCCTACTCGACGTCATTCGCCTACATTTACGAGCCCGCGCATTACCGGACGGAGCTCGTGGCACGTCTATCGCTCGACTATGCCCATGCGGGTCTTTACCAAATGCTCACGTCAGGTCAGATCGCTGGATATAAGGCAACGTTGCGCATTGATAACGCGTCATTATACTTGTTTACCCCGAAAGCTGTCGTGGCACCCGTTACCATCACGTTGGCTCACCCGATCTCGGTCGACATTCCTGTCGCGAATATGCAAGATCTCGATTCGATTACCGCCATCATGGATGCTCATGGAGATATTACTGGCCGGACGTGGAGCGGTGACGTGCTGTTCGACGGCGTAGCACTGCCTTCGAGTGGCAGCGCGGTGACCGCAAGCGGCGTGACGATGGCGTTGGCTAATCGCAAGGTCTACTGGGAACCTTGGCACACAGACCGAGAGGATATCACGTTCGAGGATTATCCAAGTGGAACCGTTGCCATGCTATACCGGTGGTGCGAGAAGGATTGGCTGGAAAGGGCTTTCGATGCGCCGACGAGCTGGAACTTGTTCCGCAATCCTGGCGTCGTGGGTTATCCCACTGGAGTGATCGAATCGATCAAGTACGACGATGGCACCGGCGAATCGACGTGGATACGATTCAACCGGGCCGATTTTACTTACGCATATACTCTCCCAGAGCCTTACCGAACGCCATCCAGTACCACGGGTTACGAGGCCGAGCTATCTTTCAAGCTCCACGCTTGGACGGCTTGCCGATACATGTCTTTTGGCTTGCAGTCAACTGGTATTGCCGATGTTTCGTTCGCCATCGATCAATATCACGATATTTCGCAAGGCGATCATCTTGTCACGTTTAAGCTATTCTCGGAAGGCAGTGGTCATCGCGTGGCGATGTACGTTGACGGGGCACTCTATTACAACAAACCTTTTACGTCTTTGAATACGGACGTGACGAGTCTCCCCGATCGAATGTGGATCCAGAAAATATACTTCTGCATGGGGTTAGCTAGCCAATATACGGTCCTCGAACCCGTACCTAACTTTGCTATCGACGATGTTGCCATGACGTGGAGCGAGAACGCAGGCGTGGCCTTCCAACCCATCGACATTATCGATTATCGCAATGATTTCGCCTCCATGCTGGAACCTGTGCCTGGATCGAGCGGAATTTACCGGTTACATGGTTCTATCGTGACCGAAATCTCGGTCCTGAACGGCAACACGTATCCCGTGACCGTGGAGGAGGAATTGACATTGTCAAGATTCGCGACGGCAATACGGGCGAGTAAATTTACCGAAACAATCGCATCAACTCGTGTCAACACCGAAACAATCGCGCTCGTGGATCTCGATGGCGACTTCGATAACGACGTCTTGCTTGATAGCGGCAAGGCCTTGGAGATGCGCATCAATGATCAAGTTTACACGATCACGCTGCAAGCCCACCAGGCTTATTATCCCAACGTTTTATACGGCACGCCAGTGCAGCGGGACATCGTCGTGGATCGTGGATTCATGGAACCCGAGCTGCTCTTGGTCGATACAGGACAAGTCGCAGCGAATCGCGTCTTGAAATTGTATGGGCAAGAGTCATATATCTGTAAATACACGTTCAGCCGGTGGGTTGACCTTTCGACGACGAAAATCTCCATGGACGTCATGAGTTCGAGGCCCGGGGTATTCGCGATTGCACTACTTGGCGAATTTAACAGTATCCCGGTCTATACGTTCACCGGCAGCCACCTTGTTGGTAGCACGAATTACTACGCCACGGGATCCTGGTTCCGTTTAACATGGTCGCGCGTGATGCAGCCGGATGGCAACGCGGAGATATGGCTCCAGTTCAACGACGAGGCACCGTATAACTACGGTAACTACCATATCTTGACCGCACGCATGGTGTGGCAACTCCAGATCCAAGTATATTATTATTTCCCGAGCCAACCCTTGTACATCGACAACATCAGGACTGTCGGCGTGTCGGTGCCGCCCATCGCAGACGACACGTTCCAGACTTGCAACATAGGCAGGATGATCTACCAGGTTCCAGGTTGGACATCGAATGGATGCACGTCGAACGTATATGGAGGTTGTGTCGCATGGGACCCGGCGACTGGAGCCGGCACGTTCGTCCACGGTACCGTCCCTGTTCTCGTGCACGTCCCGAGCTTGCACGTCGCTGACGTTTCAATATATACGAAGAAGGACGGTTCCACTTGGCAGCTTCTTGGGATTGATACGACAGGAGACAGAGGGTATTACGAAATTCCGTGGAGCACGGCGGGATTGAGCGGTCAATACACGATCAAGGCAGTAGCACACAGCATGACTGGAGATTCGAGCGAGGACACGACAACGGTCATTGTTGACAACGTCGCTCCGACAAGCACAATGAGCATCCCGCCGGTTGAAGGTATTGCGGTATACAGCATCGAAAATGAGACGATCCCGTCATATCGCGTGGCGAAGAATGCTCTTTATCGATTCGACGCCATCGAGGCTTGCTCGATCGACCACGTGGTCGCAAACGTTTCGACTATGACCGGCGGGCTATTGGCCTCGTATGCGCTCTTGCACACGATCGATGGGCTCCCGCACGAGGTGGACTTGCTTTCCTTGCAGAATTTCTGGAGTTCTTACCCGGGAACTACCCGTGTGCGCTTGTCGTGGTGCGCTGTCGATTCCGCGGGGAACGTGGAGAATACCATCAATTCCGCGGAACTACAGACATCAGATTCATTCGACCTCGCAGGGATGAACTCGGTCATGGCGTTGCAATACGGCGATGCCATCGAAGGATACTTGCTCGATGAGTTCGATCAAGCCGTGTCTGGCTTGGAAGTCCAGGTCGAGATCGATGGTATGCGTTACGGCACCGCGGTCACCGACCTTACTGGCAAGTTCCGGGTGCCGTTCACGACACTCGACGTGTATTCGGAGAACCTACTCAACCTCACAGCGATAACTCGCGTAGGACAAGGCGCGATCTCCTTCGCTTCAATGGCTGGGGAGCGTGTTCAAGCACGCCCGGGCTGGCCGGTGGTATCTGATGATGATAAGGAGACTGCTGCATATATTGTGAGCAAGAACTATTTTGCTTCGCAGCCTTCCCTCGATTTTAGCATCGATATGACGGGAGCGATGGCAAACATTCCGACGGCGGATATTGACGACCTCGAAGGTATGGCCGTCGAGTTGCTCATCCCTGACGTGTATGACAGCTTCACCAAGGCGACGACATTCTTGTCCTTGAATATTACAGTGATTCTCTCGAACGGGGCAGAGTTCCTATGGTACCTTGATGGCAAGTCGGCCATCTACCCATATTTCGACCCATCGCTGCATCCAGAATCTGAAAGTGTCGACATCGACGGGGAGACTTACAAGAAGATCCTTGTTACTGTTCCCTTTAGCGCCTTGGCGTACACCAATATGTTCACGACCTTTGACCCGGCATTGATCACCAGTATTGATGTGGAAGGATTGACCGCACAAGAATACCCCGGCGCGGCAGCTTCATCTATTGCGGTCGCTTTTGCACGGAATAGCCTGGGTATCTCTAGCATTTACATGGTCGATATTTTGGGCGGCGCGAGCTCTCGCACGGGAGACTTTGACGGCGATCCTTCTATCCAGCACGATGTTGCCATCAAGGTCAATGGCATAGAAATCAGCGGAGACGATGCTCTCCACTTGTCGATCGTTCCGGCTTCGTCAGGCATCACGATCCCCGGCTGGGTTGGTGGCGAGTTGAGCGTTGCGTTCTCTGATTACCTCTATATCGACCGAGTGCTTCGATATGCGACGCCTCATAGCTCTACCATGTATGTGAACGATGTAATGGTTAGTAATTTCTTGTTTGATTCGGTTAGCTTTGCAATTCGGCATGCTGACGGGGACTTGGCGCCGCTCGGGAGTGCAATCGCTGGTAGCGGTGCAGGTGAGGAAAGTTTCACGTTCCAAGTTTTACAACCCTCGGGAACTTACTCGGGCATGGACATCACGTACACTGGCTCGCCTTTCTTCGCAGCTTGCGATATGCAACTTGCGACGCCGTTCACGATCTTGCTCGAGCAAGCCATCATCGAAGCTGACCTCGGCGACAAGTATGACACGAGTGTCGTGCCACAGCAAGAGGGCCTTGAGCTTTACGCGCACCTCGATGAATCATTAACGTGCTTGGGAAGTGGTTCGATCGACGCACGATTTAATAATGGCACTGCGTGCGAGCCTACATACATGGCGGGCGTTGGTGGTAGCGGAGCGAACTACAACAGCTCGTGGTACTTGCAGACGAGCCCGGTCACCGCGTCCTCGGCGACGGTAGCGGCGTACGTGTACGCCGGGACGCTCGATAGCGTCGTCAATCCCGGGGTTCCATTCTTTGACGCCCGGGATGGTGACGGGAACGGCATCGTTGCGTATCTCACCGGGCGGGGTGTCGTGATCACGAGCGGGTCTGTATCCATCACCCATGAATGTGGTCTTTCCATGAATCGATGGTTCCACGTAGCGATCACCATAATGCTGGGTTCTTCGACCACGACCGTGACCACGTACCTGAACGGCAACCTTGTTGAATCGAGCACCGTCAATGTGGTGTTACCTTCCGTCGCAGCGAATGGGATTGCCATTGGCCATGACAAACCGAGCAGTGAAAGCTTTTTTGGGTGCATCGATGATATCGCCATTTACAACATAGCTCTTGGAGTCGAGGCAATCGATGATCTTAACTGCCGTGCGACGGTATTCGAGATAAATGTTGGTGACACGAGAGGCATCGCCGGCTTCGTGAGCGACAACGATAATCGACCGCTTCTCCCGCTACTCTCGGGCTTGACTGTTTCACCGACATTCACGTTGGAACATATGACCCGCGATTCGGGCACGGGAACATGGGCATGGACGCACGACGCTTCGGACGCTTTGCCTACCAGCATTCCAGGTAGCATGGCGAACATCGGAAGCTCGGGCGGCGCGATCCCGTATGACACGTCGTGGATCGGCGAAACATTCATTGCAGATCGCACACGCCTCGACTCATTGCTCTTCCAGGCCATAAAGGGCTCGGATAATCTCAAGTGGACGATCATCTCGCTCTTCGACATCGGTACCGCGGGCACCTTGCCATTGCCATCTGCAGCGCCTGTATGGTCTGCCAACATCACGGCCGAAGCGATCACCGGAGACCGGACTGCCCTCGATTGGGTGCAGATCCCCGTCGGGTACGACCAGCTCGTTGCTGGCCACCAGTACGCATTTACGATCTTGACAAATCCAGGTAGCGACGTATCGGTCGGCATCGCATCGAGTGGCCAGTATACCGACGGATTCGCATTCAAATACGACGCGGCCGCGGACTCTTTCCAGGCGATGTCAGGGGCTGGATTGTCATTCAAGGCTGTTATGTCGGTTTGTTATGAACCTCGTATGACCGCTATTTTACAGATCAAGGACGGGGCAATTTACCGCGACTGGCAACTAGTTCCCATCGGCGCAGATGGCAGGTTCAGCGCCATCGTTGATCTTGGCTCATCGAGTCGCACCGCGCTCGCCCCCGGCATTTATGATGCACGCCTTGTCTATGACCCGGCTCGCTTGTGTAACTCCGCCGTATCGTGCTATTACACGACAGCGCAGCTTGATTTCGAGATCATGGTCGGCAATGCACCGACATCAATCGAATACATCGTGGAGGATCCAGATTGGGAGCGCAGCGACCCCGTGGCTAGGCGGACGCATTCGATGGCCGGGTTCACCGACCAGGCAGGAATACCATACACGCAATTTATCGCTAATCGAACCTACGGTGAAGCCGAAGCGGAATTCAAGTTTAAATTAACAAGCCTTGGCGAACCCGTCGAGGGCGCGTGGTTATGGCTCCAGATCGGCCTTATCCCATCATCGGTTTCATGGGACGCGTCGTTCGGCGACACTGATCTTTCATACTTGCTCGATGCGCTTCCAACGCAATACGTGTACGATGCGTTAGGTTCGTTATCGACCATCGAGCAAAAGGCATATAGTTTGCCCGTTTTCTATCCGATCGTGCTCGGCGATAGTCCCGATGCGGTGCAATGGTGGACATGCTCCGTATTCACATGTGCGCAGACATCGACCACTGGCATTGCTACGTTCTCATTCCCTGACGGTATCCCGATCAAGGATATCTTGGACATCGTAGACAGCGTGGGATTGTCGATGAAGAGTAGCGTCGATTCGATCGAGGATGTTACGTTATTGATGCGGGCGTTCTATATACCCACGTTCGCGTGGCAAGAGATGGACATTGATGACAACACGCGGATGCCAGCATTGCATCCCAGCTTTGGGGAGCCTTTGAACAATGCATGGTTCGACCCGGCGACCAAGATCGGTACTCCCAATCCTTCGGACCCGCTACACGCGAGCTGTTATGCCCTCGGTACCCTCCACATCGCCCGCCACTCGGTGATTTTGCAAGGCGGCGCAAGGGAAGTTAGCGCGAGGGAAATGTTCGAGCAGCACGGCAGTTTCACCGGGTTCCCCGTGTACATGCAAGTCGCGTTAGCGGATAGTGCCGGTACGACGTACATACCGGCGGCTAACACTGGTTTCAACGATGATTATCTCGAGCCTGAACATGCGGACACCGTGTCCATGGACATCTACGACTCGGAAGGCGAGAGTGTTATCATCAGCTCCCAATACCTTATGACAACAACTGCAGAACAAGAGGATTTGGACCCCGGCACGGTTGTTATTTACGTCGACCCGACTCTTGCAGGCTTGCCCTTCATCTCGCCCGGGATCTACAAGGCTGTCGCTCGCACGGGCGGCAGCCGGTACCTGGCCCCATCACCCCCGCACGAGTTCGAGCTGCTCATCAAGAGCACGGTTGAACAAAATATTTCCACGCCGTCGATCAACGTGGACTTCATCGAAGGCCTCAAGGATTATAGCATGCCACTCCAGGGTTCCACGCTGCAGAATTACCTTGATTGGCTGCGGGTTGGAGATGCAGTTGATGTCCAGGCAGATTATCCGGTCTGGGAGACGGGCTTCCCGATCCTGGTCGGTGCGGTTAGCGCCCGGAACACGACAGACATGGTATTTCCGGATTACTCACTCATGGACTTCTGGTACGAGCTGTACAGCGCGTCATACTCAGCTGAGACTGATACATTCGATATCGACTCACCAGAGTTCATTAATCTCAAGGATGGCATCGGTGGAGTGGCGGATGACTTGATCGATGAGGATCTTCTTGATTCAAATGAGTTCGATGATTATATCCGGGCCGCGATACCGGAGCGAGATGGCGTGGTTGTGCAGATCTTGATCAATAACGAGACGGTGGAAGAGTTCCCGATCGTTATGCCCGCGAACGCGTCGGAATGGGAGACTTTCGTCATTCCCCTTGATAAATATGGAGATTGGCGGCTTGCAGACGTCGACGGTGACGGAGACTATGACGAGAACGTGTGGGTGGGCGGAAAGTACCACATTGACACGGACGGGGATTTGGTTCCTGACACTTGGATCGACAAGCCATTGGACATCACGATCAAGGCAGAATCCGCGTGTAATTACACATGCAAGGAAGTGTTGGTCACAGGAGTAAAGTTAATCTCGTCATACGCGAGAAAGGATGCCCAAGTCTATGATTTGATTTCGGAACTAGAAGACTCGACGAGTGACATCGTGCCCGTCACCAGCGGGTATCAAAACGACAACACGGGGGTAAACGGTTCGTTTACCGCTATGCGACCGAACGGCGCTTCGATCACGTTCGATTCTGTCGACGTGAGCATCGTCCGGCAAGGTGGATCCGCGTTAAGCATCTATCGTGGTTCCGCCACGCTGCCGATGTGGGCACCAGGTTGCGAGGATGAACTCGGAAAAGTTGTCATCGACGATACGGGTGATGGGATCTATGGAACAGTAACAGATCCGAGCTTGACGATGGTAAATTATTTATGTATGGATGAAAATGAGGTGTATATACCTGCTATTGGGGACTTGGTGATAACCAATGGTCCTTTGGGGACTATAGTGCACGTGTTCAGTGGTTCGACGCACATAGCGGGCTCCTTCCTAGTCAAGAAAACGAGTACACGAGTGATCGATGATGGGGCTCCAATGGCAATAGGAGGAGGTCAAGTGCAATTCACAGCGAATGGAGACGAATTATCTTGCCTTGGCTATCCATTGACTTCCCATGATGCCAAGGCGGATCGACTCCCCGTCATGAACGCCACGCATATGATCCGGGACTGCCTCCACGTCGAGCTTGACGACATGTTTTACTCGACCGGCACGTCAACGTATAGTGGTTACAACGCCAGCATCATATTCCGCGACATCTTCCACGATGCGGCCCATGGCGAGCCAGCGGGCGTGTTTGCACACACTTACCGGCCTGGTGACGGCGAGATCGTCCATGAGGGATGGCAGCTCCCCGACTCGCAAGAGAAAGAAGGCGTGCGACGTGCCGAGGTGCGTGTGAACAATAAATGGCTCGATGGCATCTACATGCGTCCGTACCCCGCAAGTGACAACCCGGTCGTGCTAGCAGAATCCATAAACCTTCTCTATCCCGACATCTATATGGCCTATCACACGGCAATTACAGGCAAGGTATACGTGCCATATTTCCAAGGGATCGGCACCGTTACCTTCACGATAACAGTGCAAGACGCCCTTGACCCGACGAACTTGGCCGTGTATTCGGGGAGCATCTCTTCAAGCAACCGGGATACGCCGATGAGCTTTGATTTCCGGCCTCTCGCGGTTAACCCATCCCTGGAGGGCAAGAACACGCACATAATCTTCAGCGTTGCATCTTCGAACGAGGCCCGGGTGTATTGGATCGAACCGATGATGACGGCATGGGAGGCTATCATGCAAGCCTCGAATTTCGTATATGACAGCCTCGGCCCGCGCGTCTATTCGTCATATTTCACGTCACTCTACTGCAATAACGTGAGCACGAACATGATCTACGGCGGGGGCATCGTGGTTGATGATCGAGTCGGTAACGACATGGAATTCGAGATCACCGGCAGTTCGGCGTTTATGAGCATGGTTAATATTCAAGATTATGGCATCCCGATCGACGTGTTTGATGACCCGGCAGCCTTGACATGGCCTGCCGTGCTCAATGCCTTTCATGAGGGTTCTGGCGGCAATCACGAGACCGCGTGGGCATTCCCGGCGGTCGGCGATGCCGTGTTCCTCCGGCTCAAGATCGACGACAAGGCTCGAGACTTGACTGGACCTACCATGATTTCCGGATATCTCACGCCTAAGGACATCAACTACGATGCTGAGCATGCCGTGGATGTTGCCACGCCCATGGACGCGTATAGCCGCAAGCTTACCTATATTATCCAGCCTTGGGACCAGTTCACCTTCTCCACGTTCACGCGGCTTGTAGCGGCTAGCGGGTCGATAGCGACGCTGTCATCCCCCGCGCTAGGCGTAGATGACCTGGTCGTGAATGATGATGTGCCTGCTGGAGGCCGGGATGATGGCATCGTGGACTCCGTGGTGGTTCAATATCGGAAACCCAAGAGCAACAAGGACATCGTGCTCGATGATTGGAGCCGGCTCTACGACACGTCGCTCTTATCATCGACGCCGGGCATGGTACGACAGGAAGTCGCGCGGCAAAATGCCACCACGCAGAACCGGTGGATTGTAAACTTGTCAGCTCCCATATGGTACACCCCGCCGCAAGATATCCTCGATCGCGTCGATGACGTGGTCAATAAACCGCTCTATAAGGGCTTGCTATGGAATGCGAATCCGCTAGCGACCTATTATGCTGGCGTTGACCCGTTCTATGGGTCGGGGAACATTCTCTTTTCGCCGAAAGGCAGCGCCGCGAACGAGGTTGGCATCGAGGAGGAGTGGCTCGCGACGAACGGCGTGTTCCAGCAGATCATGGAAGTGGCGCAGCCATCAATCGATGGCATCCGGGTCTGGCCGAGCGAGGACGTGCCCGGCACCCACGCCACGAGCGTGACCGTGTCGATCTATCACAACAAGCAGGAGTACTTGCCAGAGCGCGACGAGCTCGGCTGGCACCAGATGGCGACCGTTCCCGATTACTCGGCACAAATAGCGACCAAGACGTTCACATGGGACGAGTGGCTCGATGGTAAGCTCGACATCTCAGCACCGACCTTCGCTACCGACACGGGTTCCCCGGATCGCCGCGTCGACCGGATCGATTTGAACTGTGGGAATTGGCCGAATAGCTACTCATCGTTGTACTTCTTCGACACCTTCGTGATCGCGACGAAGAATGGCGAGAAATGGGGCGTGTGGTTGCGTCCGGAGGATCCCTTGATGTGGTGGTTTGAACCCTGGAAAGGGGTTATGTTGCCACAAGAGCTGTGGAGCACTTTCGAGGGCGTTCTCAAACCTCCATACATCGATTACCCGTATTTCGGAGTCGGTTCGACGGGGACGACGGAATATGCGTGGATGAAGGACATTCCCGAAAGCCATTGGATTCCCGTGGACATGCCCGTGAACCTGGGGTATGGATTCGGTGGGATCGGTGTATACACGGATGCCTTGTCGAACGATGCCCTCGCCAGTCGAATCTACGAAGCCTTGGCCAACCATGCGCACTTCAGTGCCGAAGCCCGCCTCTTTGTCGAGAAGAACGCAGGTTCCAGCCTTACATTCACACAAGAAGATGCCAGTGCCGTCAGCAATCCCGTCATCACGACCTTTAATTGCATGTCTGTGATGGGAACTGCACTCTACCGGAACCAGGAATGCATCTTTAGACCAGTCATAGTGAAGGATGGTTCCCACACGACCGGCGCGAACGACAAGGTGATCGACGCTCAGGACGGCTATTATGGCTACACGGTCGCCTTCACGGCGAACGGCGGTTGGATCAACGCGAGCTGTACGTCCGGCGACAGGTATTCATATGGTATTGGCGTGAACGAGAGCGGCACGGTCGCCGGCACGTTTACCTCGTCCGGGGCGTTCGATGCGTCGAAATATGATAGTGTCGTTGCGAAAGGCATTGACTTGAACATTGCCATCGGCCATGCCCAGGAATCGAGCATGACCGCGACCTTCACTCTCGACGGGGATTTCCTCAAGCTTGTCAACGCGAACATCCCGCGCTGGCAAAATGACATCAAATGGTCCGAATACAAGTACGTGGGCTATTCCATGACCTTCTCGAACTCGAGTTGCGTCGAGAGCGTGCGCATGACGCTGAAGGATTCGAGCGGAGCGACGCTGTATACCTTTGTCGATAAGCCATGCCAAGAGTCGTCCATCCAACCGGTTCACCAGGTCAATCTCCCTGACGCCCATGAAATTAGGGTCACCATCGATGTCATCTGGAAGAGCGGGGTCGACTTGAACGAAGATACATGTGCGGTGATCTTCGACAGCATGTATTTCGAGCACAAGACAAACGAAGCCCTCGTTTCCTTGGAGATGCAAGATGGCAGCACGGCCCGTTACCCTTTACACATAGCTCCATGGGCAGGTACCGAGCAATGGGCCGATCTTACGTGGCGCGGGCTCGTGGAAGCATCGAGCCCTGGCGACGACTTTCTTAGCAACACCGCCGGTGAAGTCCAATTTGCGGGCCACGTCAAAAAGATCTCGATATCTACGAAGAGTAGCATTGACATCAAGGCCATTAGCGTCATCACGGTCAACGTGTCATCACAAGAGTTCACCGGCTATAAATACATGCACGAATTTGACACGCAATCCCGGGAAATGCACGAGCTGCTATACCGGCTCGGCAGGCCTGGTGTGGTGCCGGTGGACGCGCTGTGGGAAACTGTCACTGGTGGTACCATCACCCAGGGTTGCGACCAGGCATGGATCATGGAGTCATTCGATGACGATTACTCTGGGTCTCTGGATCAGAACGTTCAATACCGGAACTCTGAAGGGAAACCAGTATATGTCATATCCTTGATAGTTTTGCCTTTAGATAGTGCCGCAACCCTTGCTGTGGGCACCGTGATAACCAATACCGCAGGGGCTAAAGGTACGGTCGTAGCATCACGTTCGATCAGCGGTGGGCTCATCGCGGCCAACGTGACCGTCTTCAACTGGGCTCGGTTCGCGGATGGCGACGCGATCACTGCCGCCGGTGTAGCTTTCGGGTCGATATCAGGTAAACCCGAGGTCAAGATCTTGCCCATCGAGGTTAACACGACGGTCAGTTATGATACTGACAACGACGGCGCAATGGAAGCCCGAGGGTCGATCACGTCTTGGATAGCGACGAGCGTGGATTCGAGCGGGGCCATCATGATTGCTACGCGCACGATCGAGACTTCCTTGCTCATCGATTACGGCGAGGACGAGCTGTTCGACGTGTCGTTGAGCGAGTTCACGCGCGAGACAAGTGAGAATATCAATGCCAAGTCCAAGATAGCGTTGAACTATGCGACCGGGGAATGGGAAACGAAACCCTGGGTGTTCGACGCCAAGATTTATGGACATAAAGAAATGATGGACCAGAATGGTGATGGCTCCTTTGATATGGTTACAGAAAGCACTGACCTCTTCGACGACGTGCCGAGCAGGTGGGCTGGTACCGACGTGGACACATTATCGTTCCGTGATTATCTCGCATACCAGCAAGATCTCGCGGATGCAGGCGTGATTGCGACTGACGTGTCGGCGGATGGCGCACGAACATACGAGACCCGCGTAACCAGCGTCTCCGGCGTGGAATATGACCCCGTCACGGGTATGCCTTACTCGACTGGCACCACTACGATCCAGAACGATCTCGAGCAAGAGCGCACGTTCATCTTGCTCGGTGCCGACGAGCCTACAGTGCCCATCACGGCTTGGGTGGTCGTTATGCACGACTTGCCGGTTCCCAAAGACCCAAGGGCGGACGTTCCGGAGAAGGCACGTGTCGACGAGCGCGGCACGTTGTACTGGATCGACGAGGATGGCGATGGTATCTACAATTACGCGTTCGTGTTCACCGAGGATTCTTACCAGGCACTCGACGAGAATGGCGAATCCATGCCGGAGGCCATTGGCATCGCTTATGACTACGACGGTGACCGGCGCATTTCGACAGATCGCCGGTGCTATCTTGATAGTGGCGATGTCGGTGCCGATCCTGCCATTACCGACAAGTTCAACGACGAGTTCATCCCGACATACTGGACTGCCAAGGTTGACAAGTACGAGGCGGTTGAGGCCGCATACAAGCACGCGTACGAGGATTTCCTCAAGGGAATGTCAGACCCGTGGTTCTGGGCCCAGCAAGCCGTGTCCACGGGCGTCGGCATTGGTATCATCGTTGCCGGCGCGTGGATCGGGTCGCTTTTCGGGCCTCTTGGTACTTTGGTTGGAGCTGCAATAGGGTTCATCGCCACGGCAATCATGTATTTGGTCTGGGGGTTCTGCCAGAAGAGCATGTTTGACGTGCTTCACGCGTGGCTCGACGAGCATCCAGTCAAGGCTACGAATAATGTCCGTGGCAGCGTCGCGGCTAAAGGTAACGTGCCCTATCCGTATGTAAAGGCGACCGCGTTCGGCTCGGCGACCCCGCTCGACGAGGACATTATTGGCGTCTTCGATCCATTCGCTGTTGATTTCGAGCTGCCCGTGTTTCAACCGAGTTCTAGCGGCTGGCTCGCCAGCATCATGGACGAGGCTTTCTATGGCATTTCCTCGGATGATGAGCGATATATCACCGACCCGCGTTACTGCCACGCGCTCCACGACATGTACCGGAGCAATGGTACCTTCTCGCAAGAACTGGTACCGACGATCCACGTGCTGGGGCCGAGCGAGGTATTCAAGTTCATCACGAGCCTGCAATTTATGACGTCGCAATGGTCGTCTGAATACCAGGATATCTTGTCACTCATATTCCCATATAGCCTAGATGTCCTCACGTTCAATTATCCCGCGATGTTGCGGCGACTTTCTGCGCAGTACCAGTTAGTGCGCGATGCAATTACCATTACGCGAGTCTACGACGCGGAAGGCCCGCACGTGTACGGGACAGGCGAGTCATTGTCATCCATCAAGATCGAGGTCACGAACAATGGCCCGATACCATGGCCTGTTAACGCGTATTTACAGCCAACGCGCGGCGTCGATTCTCCAGCACCCATGTCGACCTACCCGGTTATCATCAATCCCGGCGACACATACACGTTCTCGTGGAATAAGGACGCCGACACCGCCGTCGTGTCCACGGTCGGAAACGCGACCGACATCACGCATGTATACTGGAATATGACGACGACGACTCGTCGCGCCGAGCAGTTTGCCATTCGGGCATCGGGCGGCAGGATGCGGTCGATGATCCCGATCATGGACTCGGACGGCTTGCCCACGTGGCTGCTCACGAGCGAGTCGACCCTTTCCCCGTCCTTCTATCGTGCCAACGACGAGAGCGTCACGTTGCTCGGTGAGCACGCGTGGGAGACCGGTGAAGAGCAAGTCGGCTATTATGTCGATAGCCAAGTCCTGGTTTATCAATCCACATACCAGGTCGCGTACCAGCGTGCAGCCTCGGGGGACCCGCTTTCTGGCGGGGACTTGCGCATCTTTTTCTGGAACAAGGTCATCGAGGCGGTCTCGACCATAATCACGGTGGTAGCACAGACCTACATCGTGTCACATTGCAAGTTCTTCACACTCAAGTATGATGATAATGGAAAGCTCGTGCGCAATGCGAACGGGCGAGTCGCGTGGGATCGCAAGCCGCTTGGCTCGTGGTTTAACAGGGAAATCATGCGCAACCAGATCACGGGGCAGTACTTTTCCATCCCTCGCTCGGTCGGGAACACGCTTATTTCAGTAATGACTACTATCTGCAAGGAAGTGTTCGAGGAATGCGTCTCGGAAGCTGTTGTCTCGAGCATTGCACAGTACTTCTTCGGCGTGTCGCCTGAACTCGCCGAGCAGATCGGCGAAGCCTTCTGGTTCGGCAAGGAAACATTTGAGGACATCCGGGAGGATGCCTTGAATCGCCGTTTAGAGCAAGATCAAGGTATCCAGCAGAATAGGATGAGCCAGAGCACGCAAGGCGCGACGCTTGAGGCGGCCATGAGATTGGAAGATAGGGCGATCAGGAAGCGAGAAGAATTTGTCACGAGGGACTCCTTACGAGCGGTCTGTGACTTGGAAAGCAACAGCCACGCCATCACGGCGGCGGAAACGAAGGCCATCGGCAAGTCGATATACGGGGAAGAGAAATTCGTAGAATGTTGGAACCGTGACTTGCAGCTCGTCACGCAGATGGCCATCGAAGCAAAGCTCGACTCGTGGTTGAAAGTCACCGGGTACACGATACCCGAGGGCGAGATGGCGGACTTCTTGCCGGCATCCGTCGACACGAGTAACAAGCAGCTCGTCAAGATCCTCACGACCGCGATGGCCATGACCCTCCAGGATATGCAAGCATCGGGCTATGGCAGTGCTAACATTAAAGAAGTTTTCGCATCGTCGACGTTCAACGAGCTATTCAACCTCGGCGAGGGCAGGACTTGTGAATTTGCTGACATTGTTTACCTCGATCAGTTCAGCCCGGCAGCACGGATACCCGGTGATATCAAGACCGTTGACCAGGCCGTCGAGGCTCTCCAAAATGCATGGTGTTGGACTCTCCGCGACCCTGTGAATATGCAGTTGAGGGCGAGTCTGAAGGAAGGGCAAGAATCGGTCAAGCAATTGAGGAGCTCGAGCAGCAGGAAAGCGATGTTCATCGCGTCCCTCATCAAGCGATTACAACAGAGGGGCATATATAACCAACAGTGCGAGCAAGTTGTCGAGGAGAATCTGGGATTCTTCGAGGCTCGGTTCGCTAGCCTCATCATTTACTCGCCGTCGTACGCGGCCAAGCTGTTCGACGCGATGGTCGCGCAGACCCTCACCGCGGGCACGGTCGGTATCTCATGGGCTGGTATGGCCAGTGAAGGATTCTTCCAGAATTTGCAGAATGCTTACAGTGCTATCGGTCCAGACCCGCGAGCCTTGAACCTCGAGAAGCGCGGTATGCTTGGGGACCTCGGGAAGATCATGGCCACACCCACGAAATCGCAGCCGAATATCGTGTCAGCATTGACTGGCCAGAACCAGGCGGATACTGATGCCTACGTGGCACAATGGAAAGCAAACCGTGAAGAGCGGTTGAATAAATTGTCCGCGATCTTGGCGCTTGTTGATGCATTGGCTTACGGAAGCGAGAAGATGGGCAAGAAAAGCTTCTTTGCTGAGGCAATCAAGCGCACGAAAATCACTGCATTTGCATCGATGTTCGACATCACGGAGATAGGTAGCAATCGAATGCCCGCCGGGATGGTTCTGCTGGTCGCCGGTCTCATGGGCACCCAAGCTCGCTATGACGACTCGAAGAGCGGCGATGATTCCAATTTGATGAGCTTGACGGATGCCGCTGACAAGCTATTCAAGGCGTTCGAGCAAGATTGGTACTTACGGGGCGAGACGCCGGGGCAAGCAAAACCAGGTGATCGGCAAGCGAGGCGGGATATCATTTCGGGACTCGAGGAAGTGTATAAATCCTTCTTTGGCCATGTACGATTCATTGACGGCGTCTGGGAAGGCGCTGCGTTCTTGCTCAAGGAATCGCTGACGAGTGCGAACGGCAAGCCGTTTATTGAAACAGCGGTAAACCTCGTCTACACGGCGAAATCATTCATGGGCAAGAATGGTAAATATGGTATGGCCAACACGAAGCATTACGATCCCGACGTGCAAGGCTTGCTCAAGGTCCTGGACATGGAGGTCCCTGATGGTCAAGGTGGCACGGCGCATATCGGCAATCTCCTGCTCGATTATGCCGACATCGATGCAAAGAACCACGTGTCGTTTGACTGGAACATGGACCCGATGACGTGGAAAGTAAACGAGAAGACGAGCGGCCCGCACGGTATTCAGGCCGTGCTCGATCGTGTCGACGAGCACATGCGGAGTCCTGCCTTCCGGAAAGTCGCGATCGTGGCTCCCGCGGACGTCGCGGGGGATGTAGATGTCCAGCAAGTCATCGTGGCGGCCATCCAGCAATGGAGCGACCAGCACGGGAACAGGATCGCCAGCGTGAGACAAAAGTCGTCGGACACCTTCGCTGTATCATTGCGGACGGACACCAAACTCGGGGAAAACTTGAACAAGGAAGCGCAAAAGATCCTCAATGACGTTCGGGTGCACGCGACCGGCGTGAACCAGCTAACCCAGATATCGTTCACGGTAGACAAAATGTTCCGCGGGAAGCAATTGCTGGCCGACCTCTCGCCTGTCACCCTCACCGCATGGCGGTTGGGTGTCGCGTCGGCTGCACAAGCAACATGGAGCGACGTGAAGCCGGCCGACGTGTTGCATTGGATGGAAGGTTTCGGCCGCGAGACCTCGGGCAAGTATGCCGGGTTCCCTGGCTATTTCGGCATCAAGGGCTTCGGGCACTTCCAAGTCGATCTTGCAAGCAGCAATCCACTCCAGTGGGTGGTCCCATCGCCCGATGGTAGCACTTGGCTCGACAACAGCGCCGAGCTCCAGGCGTGGCGGTGGGTGTATAAGGAAACCGGAGTGGACGGGAAGGAAATTACCGTTAAAGGCTATTTCGAGGCTTGCGACATCAATTCGTGGGCTGATTTCACGGACGGTCGCCTCGCAGCCGATAGTGATGAGCCCATCACGCTGGGCATTGCTGAGAACCGTGAGCTGGAGATTACATTCCCCTCTATCGAAGCATCCCTCGTGAGCTCGGGCTTCTTCCCCACTTACCTCGAGGAAGCTGCCCAGAAGGGCAAGAAAGATGCCAGTAAGTTCACGAGGTTATGTTTGGCGGTCGGTCAGGAATTCACGAAATTGTTCCGCTCTATCGGGTTGTTGCTTAAACATGCTGCTGAAAAAGAATTCAGAGATACGTCATGGCAGCTCCCCGAACCTATTGGTGGCTTTACTAGTTCGGGAATTAATATCGAGCGTCTGGGGGAAGCATGTGTCGTGAAAAAACAGATCGAGAAAACAGGCTTGAAAGTTGAGTTTGCACGAGACCCGGTGAATGGCCGCCCCCTAGATTCGGAAAGTGGATGGATTCTCAAGATACAGCGGGAAGGATATGGAACAGCAGATCCCATCACGCTGAGATTCAACGCGTTGGAAGGCTTCGTGCTTGATGTGCCTGATGTAGGAGCTTATTCGAGACCAGGTAGCCGAAGCTTTGACCCGATTAGCGAAGCATTCCGTGCTTGTGACCAGAGCATGGACAAAGTTGATTTTGTCATGGGATACCGAAATGCTCTCGCAGCGCTGATTGTTGAACTCGGGTATATCGCGCGTGAAGTGCACGCCACCACACCGACTTTCAGCGTTTCACCTTCGCTTACCGTGCGACAAGGTGCATTGTTGCAGCAATATGTGCGGATGAAGGATGAGGGCGAGATTGACCAGCTGGGGACGAACTGGAGAAGTCCGACTCCAGGACTTGGAACTCAAGCATACCCGCTCACGATCGATTTCACGGTCCATGGACCCGAGAGCAGAGGGCATCCACGAGCTTGGGACATGGTGCCGGGGTGGCATTACAGGGCCTACGTGAATCCGGCCGCCACTACGATCGAGGACGAGGTGAAAGTGTACTTGATCGAGGATGCCTATCCATCAATCTTGCACCCGATCGATGGCTTGTCGCCGGGCACGTGGCTCGCCCAGCTTGCTTTAGGGCCGTCGATGATGCACAGGATCAATAACCCCACGATTCTAGGTGCGCGACGGGTGCAAGAGAGCATCTCGAACCCGCGCGAAATCGACATCGACACCGCGACCGGGGAGCTCGTGCAGCGTATCTACGTCGACCTCGCGGCGTGCGACCACATGGCGGGCACCATCCCGCATCTCTTGCAATATCGGATGCAGATGCCCGTCGCGTGCTCGCTTAGCGGACAAGCACCCATGAGCGTCGATGTACAATGCCGGGACCAGAATGGGGCGTGGGTGACCATCAAGACTTTGCCCTACTTCACTTGCATTGCTTACTTCCAGCGTCTCGCAGCTTTCCACGAGGAAGCATCGCGCAAGATTAGCGGAGCGGGAGGCGTGAATATAGGACGGCCGGTCTTCATTCCCGGTACGACATCGGCCGATCCACACCATGACTTCTCGCTGCGCATCCCGGAGATTAGGCTGGGTGGTACATTCATCGATTTCCATGGCTGCGATTTCGACCCGGTTGCATTCGGGGGCCAACAAAAGTATATCCAGGTAAGCGGTATCGATTTTTACGCGGGGAACCCGTCGATTCAACCAGGGAGATTCGACGTGGTTGGTGCCGATCACGTGTCCTTTGATGGCTTTAGTGAGATGCTCGATGCTACGAGGCAGGTTGGTCATCTCGCGGTGAAATGCGGAGGCGTGCGGCAGCCGGGGACGAGTGGTCCCGGCCTGGAAATCAAGAGCATCTCCCATGATATTTATGATGGCCCGAAAGTCGAATTCACCGCCACGCTGCTCGGTCCCGACGCCGGTGTCACGATGGTCGACATGCAGTCCGTGCAGGCGACGACCAATTATCAATTCCACGTGGAGCTCGGTAACGACGAGCATCCCGCCGAGTTGCTCTTGACGTCGCATTCTGGCATGGACACGGGCGCGATCCGCTGGCATGGACGTGATGCTAAGCATGCTTCGTGGGTGGACAGTATCGACGCAGTCATCTTGATGTTGCGTAGATCGCTCGTCGGGCGGCAGATCATGGCCGAGGCAGGTCACCTGGATGAGGCCGTGCAGCTAGGACAGCACGAAGGTGGCGTTGCATATGGAGGCATTAGAGGTGCATGCGTGGCGTTCACCGCCATCGTCGCGGGCGCGGGCACGACGCATCCCATCGCCATGGACATGGAGGCATACGGATATTACGAGGAATACTACGATACCATCAACCACGTGTACCGGTACAGGTGGACAACGGCGATGGCTGGACATAATTTCAAGCTCTTCACCACGAGCGGCGTGCGCACCGTGGAGACATCGTTCATCGATTTATTCACGGATGCGAGTCTCATGGCGCCGTTGGCGCCCGTGCTGGCGCTCGTTGCATCCCGCATGGACAGCGGCACCATCATCGATGTCCAATCGGGAGTGGAGTACTCGCAAAGTCTCGGCTACGAAATGGGCGCAGACAAGACCATGCGGCTCGTCTTGAAGGTCACGCTCGCTATGCGGGGCGGAACCGGGGAGCGACTCTTCATGTTCAAGATGCTCCGCCGCCCCGACGGCACGGCGTACCTCGCGGGCACCGAGTATGCCGTGGAGCCACCGAGCGGGTCGCCGCGATACCATTCCATCGGCGAGCCGGGCATTTTTTGGGATGTTGTCGACCCGAATGACCTTAGCAAGTCGAAACCCAGGGATTATCCCGAAACCTTAGTCGCTCGATTGCCCGTGCCAGATGATCCGGTTACTGGCTCCGCGCACGACGAGTGGTTCCAATTCACCAATCTGAACCCGTACAAAGGCAAGCAAGGCCTTTTCGGTTACCTGGAATGCTGCGTCATCGACCCCGATACTGGCCTGGTCGGCATCCCCGCTGGCCATCGATTGCGGCAGGACCCGGTTTGGATGTTCGAGAAGTTCCTCGAATTCGCCGCGCTGTGCGAGGCGTCCGTGCCGGGCTCGTCGCCGTCGCGACCCGCGACCTTCCCAAGCACGCTCCCGACGATTCCAAGCACGTACCCGGACTGGTACATGCCGGGCTGGGACATCCCGCGATGACCGCTGCGTATGCCCCGACCATTTTTTATTTTCCCCCCTTTTTTTCAGAAATTCTGCACGCCGAAACCTTTAAAACCGTATATTTTGCTAGTAGCATTGAAGTGAATCACGAATGACGGGGTCGAACATGGCTGAACGGCGGCTGGAAAAATTATCACCCATCGATATCTTGCGCCAGCTCGGCTTTTCGAGCGTTCAAGATTTCATAGACAACCACATCTCCAAGAACTCGTCGATTTGGGAGTTCGAAGTGCTCGCATTTCCAGAATTCTTCACGCCCGACGAGAGAAAGGACATCAAGAAGGCTGCCATGAAACCGAGCTCCTCGGACATCCATTTCAAGGACGATGTCTTTTTCGCAGCCTACGAGCTCACCTACCGCCGCCACTACGAGATGGAGGACAGTTGGAACGCCATGCTCGCCGACCCCGATTTCCCGATGTATGAGCTCGATGCTATCGGCGCACACGGCGACGACGGGTCCATGACCTTGGAAGATATGGAGTACGCCATGCTCGCCATTGCCGACGACGAGTTCTTCACGAAACCTGTGGACAACACGGAGTGGGCCTACAAGGGCAACTGGATCATCGACTGGCGGACGCGGTTCGGCCACCGCTCTGACGTGGACATCGGCTTGCGCCGCACGATCACGAAGGCCAACTGGAAGGCTGTCCGGGAGCGCATCACCGAGATTGCCGCCGCGAACGCGGTGGTCGACGCGGCAACGCGGAAACGCCTTTGCGGTGATGAAGCCCGCGAACCCCAGCGGCATAAGTTTTACGAGGAGATCAAGGCCGCGGGCATCGACATTGAGGAGTTAAATGGTCTGGCGACACAAACCTGGCTACCATACATACTGGCGAGAGTTGGCAAGCCCGTGCTCGACCGGATACCCGGCAAGGGACCTCGATATGTCGAGGACCTAGCCGATGGATTCTACGTGCTGCCGGGCACGCCGCTCGCCCTCCGCCCCGACTTCCCGAAGCCCATCGTCCCGCTGCCGCCGAAAACGGAGCCAGCATGGAAGCAAGCAGCGAAAGTCGCCGCCGCAAAGAAGCACCGACGCAGAAAACGACACCATTAAAAGTTTCACCTAGCCTTCTTGGTGGAGGAAACCCGTGGAAGAAATGGCATCAAGAGGGCGGTTTCTTTGCCCTGCCGTTGTTATTCGCTTCCTGGTGTGCCTTAGAAAGCCTAAAGACACAATCTCATTTAGTGAATAATATCGAATATCGTACAATATCGTCCGCGATATTGTAGACATCCAGGTCCAGGCACAAGCCTGGATGCATGATTTCTAAGAATTATAGAAAAATAGGAAATTGAAAAATGAAGCTGATCAATCCAGGCCAAGGAATCCACGCAAGGCGGGATACTGTTCGGCGGCCGCTTCTTTGCTGATTTGCTCGGCGTAATTATGCATGATACCTACGGTCAAGAGAATTCCGGTGCCGCTACCGAGTGCATTGAACGCGTCCGCCACGAATGCCAAGACTGCGACGATGATACCACAGAGAATCGTGAGCGTAGGGATATATCGCTTGAGGATCCGTTCGATTGGCTTCGCCGACTTGCGGAAACCCGGGATCGACATGCCGCTATCGAGGATCTGCTGGGCAATATCACGGGGCGCCAATCCACTCACATCAACCCAGATCTGGCCGAAATAAATGCACAAGAACAGGAAGATGACAAAGTAGACGATGGCATGTATTGGGTCGCCTGCCACCGCCTCCAATCCACGCGGCGGCGTGAGGTAATAGATCAACCCCCCCGTGAACTGGAACTGCTGACTCGAACCGGCTGTATAATCCGCGGGATATGACCCTATCAAGTTCAAGATAAACCACAACACCGGGTTATCTGACTCCGCTTTTGGGCGCAGCGCCGAGTTCGGCCCCGCGAGGAGCTGGCCGAAGAACAGCACGTTCGCATACAATGCCTGGGCCAGGATCACGGGGATGTTCGACACGTACATCAGCTTGATGGGATATTTTCCGGCAAATCCTCGATACCCGGAATATTGCAGCGGGATCTCCACGCGTATGGTTTCCGAGTACACGACGATGAAAAAGATGCCGGTCGTGAGAAACACCCCCGTCATGGTCGGCAAGTTGCCCGGGCGCACGAAACTTGCCCCGACATCGTTGTTCCCGATGGATTGGAAGAAGGCAATGACCGCCCCGTGCATATATCCATCTTGTCCTTGGGCTGGGAAAAAGCTGAAGGCACTCCACAAGATCTGGCCGGCGACGCCTGCTGCGATAAACAACGAGACACCGCTGCCGATGCCCCATCCTTTCTGGATGACCTCATCGAGCAAAATGATGATGACGCCCGAGGCCATGAGTTGCAAGAAGATGATCGTGATAGCGCCCATGCTAAGATTCGTGCCGAACGCTCCTGCCATTAAATACGCGATAATCTGGAACACGGTC
>JAUQYW010000310.1 GCA_030587525.1 Candidatus Sigynarchaeota archaeon
GAGACTTCACGCCATCGCCCGCCTCGGAACCCGGTTGCAATTCTTTACGCTCGCGATGCTCGCCATCATCGGGGTCACCAACTTGATGCGTTCCATGGATACCGAGCGATTAGATGTTGGAGGCAGATGGGGAATATTCGTTAGCATTATCGCGGCTGCCTTCATCTTGATCTTCATATTTTCGGGCATCAATGCCGTGTATCGACGATGCATCGCAGGGCGTGCCAAGATCATGACGACATTTCATCGAGGAACCCGCGCGGTGCCCAAGAAACAGAGCGCAGCAAATATTGACGAAAAACCGGAGGAGAAGAAACCGAAAGAGAAATTCGTCGATAAAAAGGTTGCGAAGAAACTGTATCCCATTGCAAAGCATCCAGTGCTCTCGGAGCAGCAAGCCATGCAGAAAAAAGGAAACACGTTTCGAAACAACTTCTGGAACTTGCGATGGTTTCATGAACACGCCCAGAAAACAAAAGCCGGTCTCAGCTTGTCTCATATTTCTACCAAGAAGTTTAGGAAAAAACAGGAGACGGGATGCGCAGAGCGAAAATTACACGAGCGCCTACGCAGCGTGCAAAAGCGACTTGATGTCGCGGTAGCCTTGATTGCAAGGCAGGATTATGCCGGTGCCATGTCGATAATCGATGCCGTGTTGTCGTTCGAGGGCCAGAACATGGAAGCGCTGATCATGGCTATGGAATGCTTTGCGATGATTGGTGACGTGAACGCTATGGAAAAATGCGCGATGATCCTCGCCCAATTGCGGCCAGACAGCCACGTGTTCAAGATGAACTTGGGCAGCATTTACATGATAACACGGCAATACACGAGAGCGATCGCATTGTATGAAGATTTAGCCAAAAAGAAGCGGAACCCTATAACGCTCTACGAGCTTGGCAGGGCAAAGGCAATGATTCATGATGAAAGTGGGGCCATCAGCGCATTCCAGGGAGCTATAAGAACCAGCAGATATGGAGATGGAGATTGGTCGGTGAGGGCAAAATCGAACATCGCACTTCTCCGATCCGGGGCTCCAGTCA
>JAUQYW010000325.1 GCA_030587525.1 Candidatus Sigynarchaeota archaeon
GCATGTCGATTTTCTTGGTCGGGGCTTTTGAAGCATCTATTTTGATGTTTTGATGATTTGTTTCACTCAAATCCAGTAAACTCTCGACCATTTCCAGTTCATTCTTCAAGAACTCACGCAATGCCACCCGGATAGCCTCGCTCCGGGAAGGAAACATTCCTTGCTCGGTTAACTTCGCGATTGCATCAATGTAGATTGATGGTAAATTTACCGTAACTATTTGCATAACTCTTGCACCCTTCACGCAATTCCTAGTAAAACAATAAACCCACACGCAAACCCTCGATACATTAGAATATCGCGGGGTATGTTCTATTTTGTCGGGCTAGTATTTATGTGTTGTGCACAAAACCCGCTCCCGCGTGTTTTTAACTGGTTTTTATAAGATCGGGCTTGTTTGGCGTTTTTATATTCAAAAATCCGGGAGAAATTAGCCGTGCTTATAAAAAGGTGAACATCGTTCAACACATCATTAAATAGAGATTGGTTGTTTCAATCGTTTATATACCCCGTTATTGCATCCTTAATAATCTCCGTTCCCTTGCCTCTTTACCGCGAGCTTGGAAGGATCGCAGATATGCTTCTGATCATCCGCACGTGCATCTCTGGATGATGTGCAGGTAAAAAAAGAATGATCCATCATCATTCCGCATGGACCAAGAAACGAATGCCGATATCTTGTTTTTCACGTCGAACCACTGCGCCCCGTGCATGATGATGAAGCGAAAGCTCGAAGCCTTGAACGCCGAGATGCCGTTCGTGGTGAAAACCGTGAACATCGAGAGCGCGGACAAGACAACGCTTCAAGGCTTCAGGATGGCACCCGTGATCAAAATCAAGGATGAAGTCGTCGTCGGGGACGTCGAGATCGATGATCTCAGGAACGTGCTCATGCGCAACCTGTACTCGTCGCGCGGGCAATGATCTCGATCAACAAGTTTCAATTTCGTGGGTTAATTCAAAGCATCATGGCACTTGCCAAGAGCGAAATGCCTTTAATCTCCCAAATCCACAACTCGTGCGGGATCTCCAGCGTGCTCATGGCCTTGAAACCAGACAAGAACAAGTTACTTGACCTGGGTTTACGTAAGCTCGAGAAAAAGGTCACGAAGGCTCTCAAGATTTCCACGGAGAGATTTGATTTTCAAGACAGGATGCAATTCGCCGTGGCATGGTTGATCTTGCACGTGATCTTCGCGGAAACAGATTTCTCCACGTTACTCGCGCCGTTTTTTTCCGATGTGGATAATATCAAGCTATTGATCGAATCCAAGTTCGACGAGATGGTCGTGTACCAGAAAGCACGGGGCAACGCCAAGGTGGTGAAGGACCTCGAGCGACTGACCACAGAAGGCGAAATTAGCTTCAACTTTCTCGAAGCATACATGGAAGAGCAAAAAACCGACATGGAACTCAAGTTCCTGGGTGCCATGTTCGGGCTCGTGTTCGTGGCCGTGCCTGAAGGAACGGGAGGGAGTCCTCTCGGTTACGTGACCCGCGTGGATCCACGGGGCCCAGAAGATTACCTCCAGAAGGTAGGATTGCTTGCCAAGCATATCATGAACGGCGCCGTGCTTGCGAATTATGAATTCCACTGGCTCGCTCTCCGCGAGATTGGCAAGCGCCTCCAAGACTTCAAGCAAGAGGCAAAAAGCGAGTCGATCGAAGTGATCTCGACGACGCCCCATTTTTTCAAGTTCAACAACCCGCTCAGCGGCATGATCTTGTCCGTGACGAAAGCCGACATACTCGCGAAGTACAACTTCTACTGTTTCGAGTTCAACCTTGAGCAGCAGCAGAAATTCTTGAGCATTTTAAAAAATCGGTTGAAACTTTGAACTATCACGGTATAAAGGCTTTCTCGGGCTTCATGGTAAACCTTTGAAATGCAGCATGCATAAGGATCCTTGCTATGTCCTTGCCAGGCCTTCAAAAAATCGCCGGAACGGAATACCCGCTCGTGCATCAAACGTTGAACACTTGCGGCCTTGCGTCCCTGGCCATGATATTCTTGCACCACTCGAAAGAAATCGACGAGTTCTTGCAACGGGTATATATCCGCAAGTGTATGCAAAAGAAAGCCGGCAACATTGCCAATGACAAGCACGACGCCGCGATCCTCTGGTCCGAGGCCTTCCTGCTGCTCAAGGCGCGGGCGTCGAGGCGCGTGGCCAACTGGCTCAAGCGCACCACCACCGATGGGGAATTCGTGTACGAGGATTTCAAGTTGAATCTCGACTTGCTCGTGGACACGATGATCGAGCGCGCGGGCAAGCGTGATCCTGCGACGACCACGGTCGTGAAACATTTCCGGCACGGCACGATCCGCCGCAATTTCGTGCGACATTACATGGAACAATACAAGACCCAGCTCGAGTTGAAGATCTTGACCGCTATGTTCGGCTACGAGTTTATACCATTTCGCGGCGACACGATGGGCAATCTCTACTTCAACGCCGCGGACCGCGACCTGGTGGCGAAGATCGGGTTCTTGAAAGATATGCTGGAACCGCCAACGTATGCAGCACTCTTGGGGCACGGCCAATCGCACTGGATGGTCTTGCATTCGCTCTACAAGGCGGGTGGTTCTGCCGGGCAGCAATACGTCTTGGGCATCAACGATCCGCTGGGATCGTCGACCCGGATGCAGCTTAAGAATCTTGATTCCTCCTATCTTATTTATTTCTTCTCGTTCAACGAGAAAGCTTGCCGCGCGGGCATGGATTTCCTCGAATCGATCCTTTACTTGTGACCCGTTGCTCCGGTTTTTTAGATTAAGATGGAGAAACATTCTTTTGATCCCACGACAATGGAATTATGACACGATGCAGTTCCAAGGAGGATGGCACGCGTGGTGAATTTTGATAATTTTCTGGATGACTTCCTCGCGAGATATCCTGACGTCGATGGTGCCATGATCACCGATGATAAAGGCACCCCGATAGCCTCCTTGTTCATCGACGAGGAACAAGCAACGATACTTTCTGGTCTTGCTGCAGCGATGATTTCCACGAGTGAATGGATCGTAACCGAACTTGACGAAGATATACCTGACGATATCATGTTGCGCTTGGAGCACGCTTACGTGCAAATAGTGCGCATGAAAAAAGACAAGGTTCTCATTGCTATTATGAAAAAGGATATCAAGTTGAGTGTCTTTTTCAACTCCTTCACGCGGAATTTTTTCTTGTAAAACGAGACGTCGTGAAGTAAAGCGTCGCTCCATTTTCACTTGATGCGGAAAATTTCCGAGACATAATCCCGCCGGGATTCGAAGTTCTGGTCGAGGTATACCGTGAGCGCGTGATCCTCGGCATGTAGCAAGGTAACCGGCACGACCTCGTTCGGGTTCGACAACACGATGCGTTTCGGCAAATCGATGATGAACGTCTTGTCGCAGCGCTCGCATTTCACGAAGACTCGTTTTTCACCTTCAACCATCTCCGGAGGTACCACTTTCTTTTTCTTTTTCGTGAAATCGTTGCATACGTCGGGGATAGGCGGTGTCTTGGGAATCGGGGGGAGTTTCGGTGCCGCGTCCTTCGCCGGGGAGGCGATACATAGCACCGTGGGTGGTTTTGCCGGGAGCTTGATGCCATCGAAGCCGGGTGGGCTCGCGGCGTTGCATGCCGGCGGTTTTTCATCCGGGGTTGTTTTTTGGAAGTTTTTCAAGATGAAGGCTATC
>JAUQYW010000333.1 GCA_030587525.1 Candidatus Sigynarchaeota archaeon
TCCTTCGGGTTATACCCAGTTTTTATCTAGAGGATCGTGCCGGAGCACGTGCCTAATCGTTCAGAGATGGGAAGGGTTCCACCTCGATCGCAGCCCTGCCAATTTTTTTCAAAGGTATCGCCATAAATGGTGTACCGCAAAGAGAAAATGACTTGGGCGGTTCAGTGATGACCATGGGTTTACAATGATGGATAGAATAAATAATGCGATATCCCACAGATAACACGGGCTCTCACAATGAAAATAAGATAAAAAAGAAAATAAACGCTTTTAAATCTATGCACTTGGATAATGGTACCAAAATTCCAATCCATTCGTCTTTAGCTCACTCAATTTAGGCCAATCTCTCTTGTTCTCCGATTTTACAAGGAATGGCACATGATTTGCAACGCCTTGCTCGCTCGTGAAAAATGCGAAGTGATATTCCACGTCACAAACCGTCGCCCTGATGTAGATGACGTGACGGACGCGATCAGTTCCATCCTTCACTTCCATCCAATCACTTTCATAGACGGTTTCAGATGTACAACTCGACACCCCCGACATACGCCCCGCAGCGACCTCGGCGGCCACCTCGCCCAGCGCTTTGCTCGCCTCAACGAGTAAGTTCACTCTTGCAAGCTCACTCTTCAATGAGGATTTCGGCATATCGGCATCAGCATAAAGTTCGAAGGCTGGCGATCCCCAAATCCATGCTTCGAGGGTGAACGCCCCGTCTGCTCGCAGCAAGAGCGCGAGTGAATACCCAGGGCCAGTAGTCGGGACGGTCACGAGCGGAAAGATGCCGTACCCGGCCGTCATGAAGTCGGCATCGTTCCATGACGGATCTGACAAAAAGTGAATCCCCGATCCGGGTGCGTCGACATTCGTGCTACGAATGCGGCGCGGAAGCGAGCCTCGAGGAAATAGTGCTCGTCGACGCGCTCATCGAGCTGAGTCCTTTTTTCGTGGGACTTTCAGAAAACTTCTCGCATTGCTCTGGCGACGACGATCTCTTCCACGACAACATCGTGAATTGCTGCGCCGCGTGTTTCGCGCAGATAGTCCAGGGCATGGCGAGCATTGATGCCGACGGTCGAAAACACCAAATTGCCCGGCGTGCCCGGCGTCGATTGCCGCGGCGCGGTTCGTGCATGAAAATTCAGGTCGTGGTCGTTGGCCGATGCTTCGTCGGAAATTGCGATCTTCGCAATTCTTCGCATCTGGGGAATCGCAATGATTTTAAGGCTAAATTCATTCATAATATATGCACGAGCGAAATATCATCACGCACGAGCAAAATTCACGCACGCAACTATTCACGCACGCAAATTCACGCACGAACGATTATGTCGCGAATCCACGCCCCAAGAAAGGGTAGTAGCGGAAGTACCCGACCAGCCATCAAAACGAAGCCGGAATGGCTCACTTACTCGCCACGGGAAGTCGAGGACCTCGTTATTAGCTTGGGTAGGGAAGGATATGCCCCTGCCATGATCGGGCTCATTCTCCGGGATTCATACGGGATTCCGCTTGTCAAGACCATCACGAGCAAGAAGATCACGCAGATCCTCAAGGAAAATAACTTGATCATCAACCCGCTTCCTGAAGACTTGACCAATCTCATTCGCCGGGCTCTCCACTTGCGGACCCATATGGAGCAACACAAGAAGGATTTCCACAACAAGCGAAACTTGCAAAATATGGAAAGCAAGATCTATCGCATTGTAAAATATTACAAGCGGACTGGCGTGCTGGCCAAAGAATTCAGGTATAAGCCCGAGCTTATGAAGGGTTTAGTCAGTAGGTAATCTATCGCAAATAATTCTCGTGTATTTCCTGCTTTTTTAAGTCTATAATCTTTTGATACTCGATATGTGTAATTATTTAGACTCGGTCATATTTCTCGCCATTGTGTTCGATGAATGACTTGTTTCCTTGAACGGGTTAACTTAAAAAACCATCGTGTCCCTTATAACATCATTGGCACCGCGATCCAATCACGTGAAAGCAATTCACGGGGTTTTGAACGATCAATGAAAAACAGAACCAGAGCGATGGCCGGCTTTGCGATGGCTATTGTTTTTATGCTCGTTGTCTCCTCGTCGCCGGTACGATCGCGTGGTGCATTGCAATGGCCTGCCTGGATACCTGAATCCTATTCAGGGCTTGGATGGGTCAATCCAACCAATGGAAGTGTTGCTGGTCGCGTTCCGAACTTATTATTTAATCCGGAGAATGGTTCTGCAAATGATACGATCATGTATTCGCAACTCATCCTAAATCCAAGCAATGACACGTTGCTCGTCAATTATATTGATTTCGAGAATGCAACGGGAACAACTTATTCAAGCAATCCTTTTTCGTTACCAGTGCCCTCGTCGCTTCAGCCCGCTCTTGACCAGGAGATCGCGAAATACACGACAA
>JAUQYW010000334.1 GCA_030587525.1 Candidatus Sigynarchaeota archaeon
CACTAGCTTCGGCGCCGTGAAGCCGCGGGCCCGGGATGCCGAGGCGCAGTTCGAGCGCATGCGCAAGGCCGGCGTCAAGGGGCTCAAGTTGCATGCCAACTACCACAAGTTTAGCCCCAAGCAGCATGCCGCGCAGCTCCGGCGGCTGCTGGGCTGGTGCAACGACGAGCGCATGGTCGTGCTCTTCCACTCGGGAACCCATTACGAGATCCGCGACCTGGTGCCGATCCTCAAGCCGCTCGATGGCTTGCGGGTCATCCTTGGCCATTCCGGCCTGGGGAACCAGGTCGACCAGGCCATCGATGCAGCCAAGGCATTGCCAAGCACGTGGCTCGAGGTGTCCAGCCAGCCATATTCCTACATGTTCGAGAGGGCGCTGAAGGACCCCGATATTGGCGTTGAGCGGTTCTTGTTCGGGAGCGATTTGCCATCCATTCATCCCGTGGTCGAGATGATGAAGGTGCTGCAGTTTCCCATCTCCGAAGTCGATCGCCAGTTGATACTCGCCGGCAACGCGGAAAAATTGCTCAAGGTTTCAGGGAAACAATAGATAGAAATTCCCGAAGGTTCGTCGAATATTACTTTAAGGCGGGAATTTTGGCAAATAATAAAAAGTAACAAAGACACCTAATTTTAATTTGTACCGGGGCAAGATGGCAATGCCAACGAGTATCGAAATACCACTTCGGGGGGACATTCCCGAGCAAGACAAGTGGGATCTTACACCTTTATTCAAGGATGATGGAACCTGGGACGCGCTGTTTACCGAGGTCGAGAACGCCATTCCCCAGTATGCCGGGTTCAAAGGACATTTGAGAAACTCGGCGCGCGCCTTGAAAAACGCGTTGGACTTTGACCAGTCAATGTCTCGAAAGTTGGATCGGCTCTCCACCTACGCGAGCCTCCGGTATGACGAGGACACGACCAACCAAATATATGCCGGTCTCCATGGCAGGATCCAGAATCTCTACCGGCGAGTTGCCGAGATGTCTTCCTTCATGGCTCCGGAAATCCAGGCGATTCCAGATGCAACCATCCAGAAATTCTTGCTCGAATCGGATCTCCGGCCATACCGGTTCTTTTTAGAAAACATCGTGCGCTTCAAACCTCACACTCTGGTGCCCGAAATCGAGGAGGTGCTTGCAATGGGTAGCGAGATGGCTGGTGCTCCTTCGCATTTCTTTAGCCAGCTCGACAATGCAGACTTGCGTTTCGGCATGATCAAAGACAAATCGGGGCAAGATATGGAACTCAGCCACGGCAATTTCCTCTCGTTTCTTATGAATCCTGATCGGGACCTGCGGAAGCATGCATTTTTCCAGTACTATGCCACATACGAGCAGCACAAGCATGGCATCAGTGCGGCGCTGGCGCAATCCATCAAGAAAGACCACTTCTATACACGCGTGCGCAAGTTTCCCAGCTGCCGCGCTGCTGCCCTCTTTCCTGATAACGTGAGCGAGGCGGTCTATGACAACCTCACCGCTACAGTGCGGCAAAACTTGTCCCCCTTGGCGGACTACTTCGAGATCCGCAAGTCGGCACTCGAGCTTGACGAATTACACTTTTATGACGTCTATGTTCCCATTGTCCCAGACATTGCCTTCCATATGCCCTATCAAGAGGCAGTGGCAACGGCGGTGAAAGCATTACAACCCTTGGGCGAGGATTACGTGCGAACGCTGGAACAAGGGCTCCTAAAAGGTTGGGTGGATCGATACGAGAATCGCGGAAAGAAAAGCGGTGCCCACTCTTCGGGATGCTATGATTCCCCACCTTACATTCTCATGAATTATCGAGATGACACGCTGGATAGTCTCTACACCCTTATTCATGAAGCAGGGCACTCAATGCATTCTCACTATTCGAATACTTACCAACCGTACCTTTACCACGAGTACACGATTTTCGTTGCAGAGGTGGCTTCCACGTTCAACGAGGTCTTGCTGAGCAATTACCTCCTAAATTTTTACCACGATGACCCGCGGATGCAGGCATACATCCTCAACAGGGAAATCGATAACGTCCGCGGCACTTTTTACCGGCAGGTGATGTTTGCCGAGTTCGAGACTGCTGTCCACGATCTTGCGGAAAAAAACGATCCTCTCACCCTTGAAACACTCACGAATACCTACCACCAGCTTTTAACAACCCATCTTGGCAAGGCATTGGTCATCGACGAGGTACTTGACTTGGAATGCCTGCGAATCCCTCATTTCTACTCCCCGTTTTACGTGTACAAGTACGCAACAGGTATCTCAGCAGCCATCGCCCTCGCTCAACTTGTTATCCGCGAGGGAGCGCCAGCCCGGGATCGTTACCGCCAGTTTCTTACCCTTGGCGGGTCTGCCTTCCCCTTGGATGAATTGAGGGAGACTGGCGTGGATCTCACCCGTCCAGCCCCCATTGAAGGAACCATCCACTATTTCAAGGACTTGATTGAAAAATACAAAGTAATCACTCGTTGTTAATGCATTGCTTGCGGAGAAGGGACTCATGCCAATCTCGATCATCACTGCCCTCGTCGAGTTCGCCGCGTTCCTCGCCCTCACCACCGTGTTCATCGCCGCGTGCATCATCTACTATTACAACATGCGAACGAAATGGGAATACCCGGAGGATGATTTCCAGTGGCGATTCCCGGACGACGATATCACCACGGTCAAGCACAACGTGCTCCTGGATCAACACGTCCATACAAAGTTCCGGGGCGGCAATTTGTCGATGCGCCAGAACATCCGGTGGCACCTGGCGAACGGGTTCAACGCCATGGTCCTCACCGAGCACAACTGCATCCAGCCCGCTGCCGAGGTCGAGGCCATCGCAAAGGAGTTTGCCGGGAAAATCGTCGTCCTCCAGGGCATGGAATGGACGACCGAGAGGATTCACCTGAACTTCATCGGCGTGACATCGTGGAGCGACCCGGTGCCTCCAAGGCCGACCGATCTCGAGATCCAGCGAGCAATCCGGGCGGCGAAGAGCCAGGGTGCCATTATCGTGGTGAACCACCCGAGCTCGCAGCAAAAAAAAGCGCCGGACCACCCCTCTTTTGAAAATCTTGCCAATTGGGGCGTGGATTACATCGAAGTGGCGGGGCAAGGAACTTTCGAGACCGAGGCAGCGAAGTTGTGCAAGAAGGGCGAAACAGCAGCGTTCGGCTCGATCACGGGCACGGACATCCATTTCCCTATCCCAGCGAATTGCTGGACTGCCTTGAACGCCCCGTCATTTACCCGCGAGGGCATCATGGCCGAGCTGCGAGCGAAGCGAACCGAAGCTATCTACAGCGAAGCGGGCACGCCAGATTTCACGACCCGGCTCATCCCCGAAAAGTACAAGAAGATGGAGTTGTTCATCGAAATCGGCAAGGTTTTTTCCACGACCACCCGATCGCAGCTGCACATCAAGTGGCAGCGTATCGCGACTCTCCTGCTCATCATGATCGGGTTCTTCGTGGTGGTCGAGGTGTTTTCCTGGGCAATCTCGTTGTTATTATTATGATAAGCGCGGTGCTCGAAGCTGCGATGCAATCAGAGCATGACAACCGAGAGGATCCACTTGATCAACTCGTGATAGGTATCGAAATCGTCGATGTTCACGATCGCTTGTGTCATGTGCACCTTTGTTGCTTTTAGTTTCTTGATGCTCGTGGATATATCTAATAAAGCGGTAAGATCCCTGTCATTTTGCTCGCCATCATCGACACCCAAGACAAGGAATGGGTTGGCGAGTATTAAATCAAGCCTGTTCATGTGCGCGATGGCATCCTCGATTTCACCCCTCGCATCGCCATCATCGACGTTGAATATGAAAAGGCACGCCGCGGATTCGATATAACGGCGCGTGCATATCGAGCACGCTTTTATGGGATCCCGCCGGAATTCGCAATTGTAGAGCGAAAAATTCAAGCGTGAGAGCAAAAATTGCATCAAATCCTTCTTTATCGAACGTGGCGGCTGATCCATTGCTTGCTTGATCCGTTTCAAGGCTGCAAGCCCATCATATTTTGAAGAACTTAACACCCATATGTTCTGATGAACGACGTTCTCCACGAGTAAATCCCTGGCATTCTGAACGAAAATCCTAGTATAAAATTCGTACAACATTCGTTTCAGGTAGGTCTTATTTTCCGAGTTGAATAATCCCGTCCCGTTCAAAACTGGATCTTTTTTGAGGGTTGACGCCATTTCCGTCAAGGTATCCTTTTGCTCCTGCAAGAACGCCGTTATTTTCTGGATCCATACCTCATCTTGGATAGAAACACGGAAAACTATGGATAAAAGGACAGATTCCATCTTGCCGCGCTTATTTTGCGTGGGCATCTCGAAAAAAAAGTTCGCCGTGTAGGTATTTTGAAAGTCATGGGTAAAAAAATTGTTACCTTCTATGACGTCCATTAATCTGGGGATAGTACTGAAGGATGCGAGTGTTTCCTCCGTTAATGATGGTATGCTATGGAGGATCACGGGTCCAACACGGTCGTCGAATCGAGACAATAGCAGCGCGCGTATCATCCTACGGAATCCAAACGAATGGTGTCTTTAAGTCCATTTCGCAATTGCACGATAAAAGCCGTCGTAAAAACAATTATAATTATTCATCTCTCTTCCAGTCCTTAATCATCTTGAACTGCGCGTGGCTTTGCGGCGAGCCATAGTAATATTGTGATTTCCGAGTCGATGCCCGCAACTCTTCAATTTTCAAGGCAACACCCGTTCCCTCGGCGATGCCGTGGCGTGCCAAGAAAATCCCCACGATGGTGCCTGTCCGCCCGACACCAGCATAGCAATGGACGTATACCGCTCCCCGGCCCTCGCTGATCGTGGAATCGATGTAATCGAGGACTTTCTTGGCGAGTTCTGGAACGGGAACCGTGAAATCCGTTATGGAGAATTGCTTGTAGGTAAACGCATCCCGTGCTTCCATGCCGTCCACTTTTTCCCACGCGGGAATGTACGGGCCATATTCGCCCTTGTCTGTCAAGTCCACGAAATGGCGGATATTGCAGTTGAAAAATAACTGGGCGATGTTCAACGGGGCTGGTTCAAACACGCCTCCAGGGTGCGGTCCTGCCATCAATTTCCCTTCGACGACCCAATACGCGGTTTCAAAAGGACGCTCGCACGGGGGCATAAACTCATCATACTATCATGAAATTTATAGTTTTAACATTTATTGAAAAACACATGTTTTTGAGTCAATCACGGGATCGGTGGCACAAAACATATCCTTCTTGATGCTCAATATATTATACAAGGACAAAAACACGCGAGGAAAACAACAATGACAGCACAAACTATGATACACGGCGCATTCAAAGGGCAAAAGTTGGCAGATACTGCCATCAATGCTTGCCCTGAATGCGGGAGCCTCAACTTGATCGAGGATGTCCACCGGGGCGAGTTGATTTGTTCCATCTGTGGTATTGTCATTGAAGAGATGGCATTCGATTTTTCCCAGGAAAAGCGGGCCTTCAACGCAGAAGAGGTCGACAACCGGAAGCACAACGGCAGCCCGATTTCCGCATTATCCGATATCAGCTGGATGACGGTCGTCTCGACCGACAAGAACAGCAGCTCCGAGCTGAGGCGGGCGATAAAGTGGAATTCACGCCTTTCGTGGGACAAGAAGAACCTCCTCACCGCGGTCAACGAGATCAAGCGCGTGTGCATCAACCTGTCCCTGCCGCGAATCGTCGCGGAAACGGCAGCGACGCTCTATAAAAAAGTGCAGAGGTGCAATGTCCTTCGCGGGCGTTCGATCAACGGCTTCGTGGGTGCTTGTGTCTACTTGGCATGCCGCATCAGCAAGATACCCCGCTCGGTGAATGAAGTCTATGCAGAGATGCCGAACACGACGGACAGGGAGATCCGCATCTGCTACCGAGTGCTCCTCAATGAATTACGCATCAAGGTGCCAAAAATCAGCGCGGTTGCCCTCCTTCCACGCTACGCCAGCCTGCTCGGACTCTCGCCACGAATGACGAGCCTCGCCGAGAAATTGCTGGCAGCATTCGAGAAGAACGGCACGAACACGGCAGGGAAGGATCCGAAGGGCATGATCGCTGCTGCGATTTATTTAGCGTGCCTGCAGCTCGGCGAAGGCAAGCCCCAGAAGCATATAGCGTTAGCCTGCGGTGTCACCGAGGTCACCGTCCGCTGCCGAATAAAGGAATTCTCCTGCATGCCACATCTGCGCGATCAGATAAAACACCTTATTGCAGGACCATAATCATATATACCATGATTTTTTCTGTCTATAAACGGGTAACGATCAAAGGAGGCGAATAAATAACCGTGGAGAACGCGACGATCCTGGAGGACTCAGACAATTTGTTCAAGTTGAGACTGGGCTACAAGGACGCTACACTGATAGGAATGAATATCTCTCTCGAAGGATTTTTCGGTGTAATCCTTATAATATCTTTATCCATTCTCAGGGACTCAGCCGGTGTGGTTATCTTTTTACTCATATTCATGATACCGATTGGTATTGCATTCGTCCAGGAGATGATCAAGGCTACGACCATCACGGTCGATAAAACCGCCGGGTTGTTGATCGTCAGCGACGAGCGTTGTCTTAACAGGAAACGGGTGGAAATCCCGCTAGACACAATCTCCATGTTTCGCATTGTGTTTCCCGAATCACGCAAGAAATTGACGACCAATCTCTGGGTATGCTGGGGGGAAAGAAAAGAAATCCAACTATACCGTCGGTCCCTTCCGAAAAACATCTTGAAGTTGAAAGAGCTGCTCGAATCGAGAATTTTCGGGGAGCAGTTCGCGCAGTCCCTCCCGGCTTCTATCGCTGAAAAACCCGTGCGTTGTGCCAAGTGCGGCGGCATAATGTATAACAAACGCTGCACGATGTGCAAGATTTCGTGGTGCTCGAATTGCGGGGCATGGAACGCTCCGGAAGCGGAACGGTGCAATTCGTGCCAGTTCATGCTCCCGCCTTGAAAATGTTCTGTCCTTCAGCGAATTTTTTCCAGCACACGAATATACGGCAATTTCAGAGGATAAGCTTATTAAATACTAACCCGGCAATCAAAGTATATCAAGGGTTAAAATTGGACGATGATGGTAAATATGAATGCATTCGCGATAATCATTCTCATTGCTCTTGTCGTAGATGTCCTAGTGCATCTAATTGGAAACTTGCTCAACTTCGGCGCGATAAATCTCGATTTGCCTTCCACATTGCAGGGATTGTACCCTCCGGATGTGTATCGCAAGTCCCAAGAATATCTCCGTGCGAATATGAAGTACAGCACGATAACGATCTGTTCCCAGCTGGCTCTCTTGCTCGTGTTCTGGTTACTCCTTAACGGTTTTAATTGGCTCGATCAAGTCGTAAGAAGTTGGAATTTCACCCCGCTGGTGAACGGGCTGTTCTACATCGGGATTTTGTTCCTCGTGTACAATTTATTTATGCTCCCGTTTAGCATCTACCGCACTTTTGTCCTTGAGGCCCGTTTCGGGTTCAACAAGACGACGCGACACACCTTCGTCCTCGACTGGGTCAAGTGGCTCGTCCTCGAGGTGGTATTAGGGGGGCTCGTCATGGCGGGGGTGTTAGCCTTGTTTGAAGGTACTGGCGTTCTTGCATGGCTCTATTGCTGGCTTATGGTCGTCGCAGTCACGTTAATACTACAATACATCATGCCCACGTGGATCATGCCCCTGTTCAACAAGTTCAAGCCCCTGGAAGAAGGGGAGCTCAAGGAAGCCATCTTGAACTACTTGAGTTCTGTTAAATTTCCCATCAAAAACATCTACGTCGTGAACGCGTCCCGGCGCTCTACGAAGATGAACGCCTACTTCACCGGGTTTGGCAAAAACAAAATAATTGCTCTTTATGATACGCTAATAAAAAATCTTAGCGTCCAACAGATCGTTGCCGTATTAGCTCATGAAGTCGGTCATTACAAGAAAAAACACGTCATCCAAGGGATGATAATGAGTGTTATTCAAGATTGCTTCATCTTCTTCTTGATCTCGATATTCATTAACTATCCGGAGCTATACATCGCCTTTAACATGACCGAGCAATCTATCTATGCCGGGCTGCTCTTCTTCGTCTTGCTTTTCATGCCGATCCAACTCGTCATCTCGATCCTTATGCACGCGCTTTCCCGCAAGCACGAATACGATGCCGATCGTTTCGCTGTGGAGACCACGGAGGATCCGCACCATCACATCGAGGCCTTGAAGAAACTCAACACGAGGAATCTAGGAAACTTGACGCCGCACCCGTTTTTCGTGATCATAGCTTATACACATCCCCCTCTCTTGCAACGCATACAAGCAATGGAAAAAGTGAAGCCAAAAAAAGCGACTTGAACCCCCGTTTTTTTTTGTCTTTTTTTTCCCATCAGTTCATTTGAAACGCTGCAAAAATGCCACGGCAATTTTCAATGCATTTGACAAGGCCTCCTTGGGTACCTTGTCGTAATTGTCCCATTTTTGGTGGTAAAATTCTATCATCTGTTGTGGAACTTTCATGGAGAATAATGAAGCTGCCTTGATGTGCATTTTACTGAATGGTAGTGCATCTGTTCCACCGCCACCGAACCAGAATGGTTTCACATCGCATGGCACACCGGCCACCTTTGCTGCTTCGGCGATCAAAGCGACGACGCTGGGATCGTTTTTGACGAAATTGTTCATATCGCTGGTGAAAACCCTCATTTCCGCCCTGCAGATCGATTCGAAGTTTACCACGACCGCGTCGGCAGCCCGCAGCTCGGCGAGATGGCTCGTCACGTAAGCATATGAGCCACGTTCGCCTGCCTCCTCGCAGCCAAATGTCACGAGCCGGATCTCGGTGTCGACGGGAATCAATTCAGGGTGTCGTTTCACGATTCTCCCGATTGCCAGGCAAATCGACACTGCAGCGAGGTTATCCGACGCGCCGGGCACCGATCCACCGTTTTTTCCGCTTCCCGTGAAAAAAATAGCAACCACGATGGTGACGGGAAATATCGTCCACGTGCTAAAAATCAAGGTTGAAACAATCCAGTCCAATTGAACGCCACCTAGCAACGAGAAAAGACGGATGCTGAGCATGGCAGCAAGGAAAAGAATGCCAAGCATGAGAAACGCTATGGCAATATAATAACCGCCCTTCAAGTATTGAAACCATGTATAGACCATAGCACTGTCGTGGTGACCGCTAAAGATGATGATGCGTTTTGGCGCGCCCGTTGATGAAGTGTTGAATTTTCCGACTATATTCAACGATTGTCTCTTCGGAAACATGAAATCGAAAATTCGGGCTGTTAAAACAAATTGGCAGATAAAGAGCACGATGATGAAAATCGAGACGGCAAATGCGATCGTCGAGAATAAGACGGCATCTCCAGGTACCAGGCTTATGTAAAAGCAAACCATGGCTGTCGTGGCGAGTATCGCGCCCAACCTGAACCACCCGATATATGCATCGGGCGCACACGTGAATTCCTCCACATTCACCGAGTCCACGCTTTTTTCCATCTCTTCCTTCACTTTCATGGCCCGCGAACGTTCTTGGGGGCTGCACGGGCAGCCTGGGCCGATTTCCGTGCAAATCGTCTTGATCATGCCGTGGGCATAGTCAATATCGTCGTCGGTTACGAGTTCAGCCATAAGCAATCATCGCTGGATACAAATTGTCATCCTGGTTTCTATGTGTGATTTGGAGGTAAAAAATCACTTCGACGGCTATATACGGTCCAGTTCTTGTTTCCAAGGCTTCCGAGTTCCTGGTAAAACAATAACCGAGTATTCGCCCGTTCGCAACGGTTGTTCTTTCGCATAGGGGTCATCTTTTAATTGGTCATCGATTGATCCTTCCTAAATAAAGGTGCAAGCAAACGGGATAGATAATGTTTCGATTCTCTGCAAAAAATGTATTCCGAAAGAAGACTGTAGCATTTCTCAGCAGTCTTGGCATCGCATTTGGACTGATGCTGCAATTTGTGCTCGGCGGGTTTAGTGCCGGTGTCATTGCCCAAGTGCAATCTAATTTCAAGAGCAGTCTCGGCGTCGTACAAGTGACGGAGTTGGGTCAGGCCGGGGCATCGAGCCGATTGCCCCAGTCCGTCCTGGCGGTACTACTGGCTTCGAATTTTTCCCAAGATATACTTGCCTACAATCCGAAGGTAGAGCTGGCGCCGAAATTCACGGTGAAGTACAGCGGCCAGCTCAAGAACGCGGCCGATTCCCTCATAGTGATCGGCGTGAACCAGACCCTAGACGTGGTGTTTGAAGGGCCGACATCCAAGATCCAGAATGGCACAGCGTTCTCGCCGAATACTGACGAAATCATCCTTGATTCGAGGCTGCTCGAATTCAACACGAATTTTTCCAAGGCGATCGGCGACATGTTCAAGGTGTGGACATCCGGAACGTCATATATCAACATGACCATCACCGGCATCTACAAGCAAGCCGATTCGGGAGCACCGAGCTTCGTTCCCCGTGCATATTATGCATACACGGATATACGAACCGCATGGCGCCTCATCGGGCTCGCCGGCGACCCGAACGGGACCTACACGGGCATCGACCTTCAATTTCCCCCCGTGAGCAACAACGTGACGAAGGAATACATTGATAAGATCAAGGCGCTATCAGATGCCGGCGCATTCGGCACAACCTCCGTGGATGCATCGTCACCCGGACAGTTTGCGGAAGGCATATCCAACACACTGGGCATTCTCAACACGTTCACGTCGGTCATCTCGTTCATCACGCTGCTTGCAGGGGCAATGGCCATCATCGTAGCCCAGTTGAATTCCATCTCGGCACGTATGAAGGAATTCGCGATCTTGAAGTCGACCGGCTGGAAGAACCGCCACATTTTCAAGGACGTGATATATGAATCATTGATACTAGGCGTGCTCGGGGCAATTATTGGCCTGGTGCTCGGAGTTTGCCTCATCGCGTTTATATCGAATGCAGGTGGCTTGTTCGGCACCGGGGCGAGTATCCTCATCACGCCGGTGTCCGTTCTCCAGCTGGTCGGATTCGCGCTTGGCATCGGCATCATCGGGGGGCTGTATCCCGCCATCAAGGCGGCAAGGGTTCGACCCGTCACTTTGCTAAAAGGGGAGTGAGCTATGTCGACCAAACCAATCGTCCGGCTGGATCACGTGACTAAGATATATGGCAAAGCCCGCCTCGCGATCACCGCGGTGAATGACGTGAGTCTGGAGATCATGCCCGGCGAAGCAATTACCATTATGGGGCCATCAGGTAGCGGGAAGAGCACGTTGTTGCACCTGCTCGGGGCCATGGACACGCCAACATCTGGCACGGTTGAGGTTGATGGCAAGGACATCTCGCACCTGCCAGAGACGAAGCTCGCCAAGTTCCGGCGCTTCTCGATCGGGTTCATCTTCCAGAGCTTCTACTTGTTGCCCAACATCGACGTGATCGACAACGTGCTCGCGCCCACGATCCCGTACAAGCTCCCACGGATCGATTATCGAGTGCAAGCCTTGGAGCTCCTGGAAGCTGTTGGCCTCGAGAACCGTGCATACAGCAAGGTACGGGAGCTATCGGGCGGGCAATCGCAACGCGTGGCCATTGCACGCGCACTCATCAACGATCCAAAGGTCATCCTCGCCGATGAACCGACGGGGAACCTCGACTCGGTCAATGGAAAAGGGATCATCGATTTGTTGCTCAAGTTCGTGGACAAGGGCAAGACAATCATCATCGTAACGCACGATCCTCGTATCGGTGCTGCTATTGCTGGAAATCCCAAGGGTCGCAACATCTGGATGCAAGATGGAAAATTAAACAACAAACCGACCTACGATCAGTATTGCTGGGACGCATCGGCGGACAGATCACCAATGGCATCGAACCCGTGAGATTTTTTCTTTCTTATCCAGGTACCTGTCCATTCCATCATTAATCGGCTCTATGCAAGTGAGAGAAAAGGAATCTATGATTGCAGAATTTCCGGATAGTCCGCGTCAAGGTAATGCTTGTAATGGCGGAGAAACTCTATCGCCTTAACATGATTGCATCGTATTCCCGACCGTATGAAATATGACGTGATGACGTTCCCCAGCAAGAGCATTTCCTCGGGAGCACATCCCCCGAGGAGACCCATGCACACGCCGCCATTAAACGCGTCGCCCGCGGCGACGGTGAAACTTGCTTGTTTCGTAAACGCGTTCGGCACGATAGAGATGCTCGGTGGAGCTCCTTTACTACTTGCATCCGGCGTCAAAGAAAAAGCATTTTTCGGCGTGTGAATGACGAGTTGGCACGACAACCACGTGTGGAGTTGACCGAGCAAGAAGGTGAAAAGTGCCTTGTTCTCTCCAGCCGTGTCCATTCCTGGGAACGCCTCCGCGATTTTTCGCTTCGACACGGCCTCATAGAGCTGCACGGCCTCCTTGTCGTTCAAGGATAAGGTCACGAAGATGTTTTTCGGGAAAGAATTGATGACATCGACTGCCAAGCAAATGTCTTGTTCTGACCTCTTTCGCAAGCTTGCCAGGTCCATGAAAAGATGCAATGGTTTGCGTAATTTTGCAAAGACTCGAGTAGAAAAAAAACGAAAGATGTCGGTCATGCTCGGGTTGATGCTCCAGTAACCGAGACCGAAAAGACTCGCATTGTTCAAGAGATCGACGAGATTGTCCTCGGAAATCTTGTCGAGCAAGGTTTTTACGTCCATGGAAAGAATCGGCGTGAAGTTGGTCAGCATGAGCTTCCCGTCGTCGAATTCATATGCGTTCGTGAGTCCCGGGTCGCCGATGGAAACCAGCTTGCATCCATATTTCTGCAAGAACGCGTCGTTGAAGGGTGGCAAGATGCCTGCATTCCCGAAATTGCCGATCAACGTGACCTTTTGGAGCGCAGAGCCGATGGCCAAGAGGGCGCCCGCCGTGTTCGCGACGAACCCACCGGTCGATCGTTTTTTCACCATGATCTCGAAATTGGCAGCAGATCCCGCCGCGTGCTCGAGAATTTTTGCCCATTCAGCCATCGAATGCACGATATCGTATTCTTTCAGTGAATATCGCTTGAGGATGACCGTGTAAATCTCGTCCAGGAAGCCATCCAGTCCGAATACGATTCCTTTCGCCTTGGCGGCATCGACCCATCGAGAGAGGGATTTTTCGACTCGTTGGAGCAACAGCTCAAGATGCTTTGCATCCGCAGAAAAATCGACGAGATTCACGTTTTTCGATGCCATCATGCCATTCCTTCCGAGCCGACCATCTTGATCCATCGACGGAGTATGTCGGGCAAGCCTTTTGCCGCTTCTGCATAGGCTGTTGGAACCCACGGATTCTTGTTGTTCTGCCACTGGTCGAGCAACGATTCCCGCACGCACTTGACCAGTTCGCTCGCGACGTTGATCTTTCGTATCCCCAGCGAGATAGCCTTCTTGATGTCGGGTTCGGGCGTGGTGGAGCCACCATGCAAGACGAGCGGGACTGGCACAGCCTCGTGGATCTCCTGGAGCCGTTGGAAATCGAATTTCGGAAGCGTGGTATAGATGCCGTGTTTGTTGCCAATGCTCACCGCGAGCATGTCAACGCCGGTCTCTTCAGCGTATTTCTTTGCATCTGCAGGGTCGGTCAACTGGCTTTCTTTGCCCCCTTCCTTGTTACCATCATCCACCCGCCCCACCGCGCCCAGTTCCCCTTCCACCGTCACGTGGAGTGGTTTCGCAAGCTTGACCGCTTCTTTCAAACCGAGAACGTTCTCCTTGTACGGTTTCATGGAGAAATCGAGCATTACCGACGTGAATTTCGCCCGTGTGCACTCCCGAAGTTGCTCTATTGAATTGCCGTGATCGTAATGGAGGGCAGAGGGCACGTCGTACAACCCAGCGAGCGCGTATGCCGTGGCAGCCATCTCCGCCGGGTTCAGCAGCGGGAATTCCGCAGGCCCGGCCATCAAGATCACGGGCGAGTGCATCTCCGCGGCGATCTTCAACGTGATACTCATCACTTCAGCGTTCCACGTGCAAAATGCAGGCACCGCGTAGCCGATCTTGTCAGCTTTCTTGATCAAGTCTAATGCCGGTCGCAATTTCATGATTTTATCCAACCTTCGTGCACTTTCATGCTTTTTTCAAGTTCAAGAGCTTCGTCGGCGTCTCGTAGCAGATTTGCTTCGCGATGTCGATGCAATCATCGAACGTGTATTGTCCCCTCGCTATCTTGCGGGCGAAAACATTGGCCATGCACTTGCGCACGATGAAAGCCTTGCCATACAACCAGTCCAGGTGATACGCGTCGCTGAAGAACCCGATTTGCTTGTTCGCCGGGAGCAAGTCGAGCCTATTGTCGACGATGGTCTCGATGTAGCCCGGGAAGAAATTATGCCACCAGTACCCCGCGAGGGAGAAGTTCGGCAGCTCCCTGACCATCGTGCAAAGCGCCTGGTCGGAATGGACGCTCGACGAGAAGCACACGAATTGCAAAGCCGGGTGCTTGGCAAAGACATTTATGAGCTGGCCGAGCGTCTTCTGCGGGAGCAAGCTGGCGGTCTCGTGTTCCATGGGCTCGGCACCCACGGAGAACGTGAAGACGATCCGCTTCGATGCGTGTTCCAAGGCGTTCAGGTATTCCTGCAAGATGTAACACGTGTAAACATCCCGGTCTTGCTCGGTTGCGTGGTCACGGTTCTTCAAGGCCTTCTTCATCTGGTCCTCGGTGACGTCCTGGTAATTGATCTCCGTTGAAAAATGATTTGCCGCGCATACGAGCTTGTCAAACGGGACAAGTGAAATGTAATGCTTCATGGCTTCCTTGACATCATCGAGCGTGGCGATCCGTTTCTCGGCAATGAATTTTTTCCGGTCAATGTTGACTGGCAACGGCGCCGCTGGGCCATCTTGCGACCACGTCCATTCCAGCTCGAAAAGCGGGCTATCATTCTGGTGCTGCTGCGCCCGCGTGAAGAATGCCCATTCCAGGGCGTAGGTCAAGATGTCATCCGCTTGGCCCTTGTCGCGCAATCGGTATTCGGTCGACGAGCCGGCCACGTTGGCGCGTTTCAAGACCTCCCTGGCCCAGCCCGGATCGGTGCTTTTGCGGGCGATGATGCCGTCGATCTTGGTCCAGTTCTGTTCGGTGATCGGCTCATTCCAGCCGTACAAGTCGGAAAGGATTTTTTTGGTGAGCCAGTGAAGTGCGGTATTTTTCACGTATTTGAGATACGGAAGTGCCTCCTTGATCCGCGTTTTTGCCTCGTCCTTGGTCGCATACCAGGACAAGCGATTGCCATTTGGCATTCCAGCTGAGTACAGTTCCGACAATGGCATGTGATAGAGCAATACATGATGAAGCCCTTGCGCGGTGAGCTGCTTCGGGTCAAGATGCGCGTGGATGCAGATAAAGGGGATGTCCCACAAAGCGGTTTCTAATTTATCTTTTATGTCCGATGTTTTGCTAGTGTCGCTCATCGATATCATCGTGTAACCAGTATATTCGCTGTAAACGCTCTTATCTTGACCCTCGAGACATAAGGATTTTTCTTGCTGCACTGGTACGTCATCCGTCTTTAATAGTGATTACACGATGTAACGATTACCTAACGAGATTTGACGGGCGGATGCAATGCGGAGAGACGACGCAAAGACCATCAACGAGAAGGTGCTCAAGAAGCAACTCATCGAAGCCCGGATTGCCGACGTGCATAAGGAGCTAGAATACAACGTGGACGAGGAAAGCGTCCGCCAAAACTCGTTCAAGCTGTCGGAGTTCAATCACGGGTTCGGTCTTGATGACTTTCAAAAGTTCTTGACGATGCACGCGAATCCCATGGACGCGGCAAATGCCGACATGCTGGAGTACCTGCGCGATTTCTTGATCTTCTGCACGGGGAATGGCATGTACGGCCGGATCCGGCCGTACGCGCTGCTCCATGTCTTTTACTTGAATCAAGACAAGATAGCGGGTTTGGCAAAATCGCCCAAGTTCCCCCTGGCCGGCAACAAGATCCAGGCATTTCTCGAGGCGTTGCTGCTGCCGGTGCCCGGCACTAGATTGATCGGGATTTGGAACGAGCTCCAAATGTTGTCTCAGCTGCGGCACGAGATCGCGAAGGACGAGCTAACATCGATAAAAGAGATGATCAAGGCCGCGGACAGCGAGTTCCACACGAAAGAATTTACCGAGTATTGCTGGAAACAAGATTGGGACGTTAAAATCAAGCGCACGAAAATGCTGGATAAAAAATACGAGTTTTGCGGGTATTTCAAGGGGATCAAGGCAAAAAATCACGTCGATGTAAAATTTAACGAGATCAAGGATTTTTTCACGGTTCCTTCGCCGTGAAAGCCATTTTGAACTCTAGTGGAGTGGAGCGGTGGATCGTCGATAATCGAGTGAAGATTTCTTCATCTCCTGCTTGTTCATTAGTTATGAATGAGGCTGGCATGTTGCTTGCTGCGGGCTTCTCGAACGGGGACATACTCGTGATGAGCGATGACTCCCGGATTGATTGGCGGGAACCAATTTTGCTACCAGAAGACACGCAAGGGCTCTAAAAGAACAGCCAGCGAATATGGGCACTATCCAAGATTAAGAGAAAGGAGAATCGCCTTTTTTCCTTAAAATAGGTATATATATAGTTTGTTTTGAAATAATGACGTAGATAAATTGAAAGAAACCTTGAACGGCGACGCGTGGAAATTCTTTCCGAGGATTTCATGGACCCTTGTGAGCTGATCGAGTTGACAAGCGATGATCTGGACGAGGTCTGGGGCATATTCGATCTCGTGAAGATGAACTTGACCGATTTACTGGTAAAGGGAGTCGATAGCGCCCCGATTGACAGCCACCTGCCAATCCTCAACGGTTTAAAATCCAGGTTAGCCGCGATGAGCATGACCTTGATCGCTGATTTGATACAAAATTTGATAGAAGCTTTGCAAGAATACAAGGGAAATGCCCGCGATCCAGAGTGTAAAACCCGCATCTCGGCGATCATGCTGAAAATCATGACCGCGGCGCGGTTATTCGAGAGCGAGATGAATCTTGAAACCGTCAAGAGGCAATTGGTTGAAAGGATGGAAGGATCTTTATGCAAATCCAATTAGATAGCTTGTCGCGGGAAATCAAGAACTTTGCCGAGGTCCTCTCGTTTAACGGGTTAAACCTCGTGTCGCAAGAGAACATTCGGCAGATCGAGATGTTCTTGCAGCAAGCCTCCCAGCTGCAAGCTTTCCGCCTTGCCACCTCCTTGAGATACTTGCACGTCGAGATGGACCGGTTCATTACACACCATCCAGCGTTCAACATCGAACGCTATGTTTTCTTCCTCAACAATTGCTGGCTATTCAGCAATGCGTTCCTGGCTAAATCCACGCAAGGAACGCCGAAACAAATCGCTCACGCGAGCGAGCTAATGGGAAAACCCTCCGAGCCCGTTGACATCCCTGGCATGAAATTAAGGCTCATAGGCATCGAAAAGGTCTATCTTGAAGGTGCCATGTTCGGGATAATCTTTCACTTCCTCTCCACAAATGGTGAACTGAAGCAAAACATTGTCAAGTTGAGCTTGCTACAGCAACCAAAGGGCGTGGTCAACCCGGAAGTGTTGCTTGGCATGAACATTCCCAACAACGACCCGCCCATTCCATTCTTCCTGTTGTTGAAGAAGGACGTCGTGGTCAAGAATATAAAGTTGCTTGAGAAGGAAGCCACGATCCAGCTCGCCCAGGCTCCGCCATCAATTTTTTCCCTGTCGAATCTTGCCACGAGTGATGTTGACCCCTTCCCGATCGAAATTTTCGACCAACACGACTTGTCGCTTAAAGAATTGTACAGCAGGATACATGCAAATGAAATTACTCCGTTCGACGCGTCGGTGTTGAATGCCGGGTATCTTTACGTGAAAAACCCGTCGTTGGACGGACCGCGTAAGGAAGGCGATACGCAAGGATATTACCAGACTTCCGCAACCGTTTTCGACGTCATGCACGACCGGGGCTATCCTTTACAGATCCGGTTGCAGGTAAAGCAAGTTAACGACAAGCTCATCGATAACATTGCGTTGGTAGCGAAGAAGAAGCCCGCGGTGAAGGGCATGTTTGGTCGTTTGACCTTGGAACGAGGGAAATTTGTCTTGTATCCTTTATCTTGCATCGATGAAAACAGGATCTGGTTCCCGTGCCTTTCCATGGACATGAAACTTACCAACAAGGATTTATTGCAGAACCTCTACAAGCAAACCAAACCATGAAGAGACCAAAGCATTGATTTAACGTGATTGGAGTTATGGGAAAAAAGGTGAAAGGGCCCCCAATGGCCCCGGTAAAACAAGCGGACGATGGCACCGCGAAGCAAGAAGCCGAGGGAAAAGCCACAGCTGAAGATTCTTTGGAAAAAAGTGCGATATCGGGGAAGAGCGAATCAAAAAATATCGTGGCCAAGACAAGGAAAATTCTGGAAAAGATCCGGCCCCCCGTGGAAGAATCGCAAGCAGACGAGCTGCTCGCGTTGATGCAAAACGACGGCTACCCGAAACCAGAGAACTGGCAGCTCTCCCCGAAGATGGCGGAATTATTCATCTGCGGGACGGACGAGGAATTCAAGTACAAGATCAACGGGGAATCGAAAAAAACATCTATCTCGACGAAATATTACGGCGATAAAAACCTCGTGCAGAAATCGATCGTCACTCTAGCGAGCGAAAGAGCCTTGATGCTCATCGGGGAGCCCGGGACGGCGAAGTCATGGCTTTCCGAACACCTCGCGGCTGCAATATCGGGAAAATCAACGTGCCTCATCCAGGGAACAGCAGGCACGACCGAGGACCAGATCCGGTACTCGTGGAACTATGCCTTGCTCGTTGCCGAGGGGCCAACACCGAGGGCGCTCGTGCCATCCCCCACGATTAACGCGATGAGATCAGGAAAGATACTCCGGTTTGAAGAAATGACTCGTTGCTCCCAAGAAATTCAAGATTGCATGGTTTCAATTCTTTCTGAAAAAGTGATTCCCGTGCCTGAATTAGGCTCGGAATATCTCGTGTTTGGGAAGCCAGGATTCAACACCATCGCCACGGCGAACGATCGAGATCGGGGTGTCAACGAGATGAGCGCTGCTCTGAAGCGCCGGTTCAATTTCATCTATATTCCGGTCATCCAGGACAAGGAGCTCGAGAAAAAAATCGTGATCAAGCGAACGAGTGATTTGCTGGAACGCATGGGTTTCGAGATCCAGCTTCCCAAGGATGTCCTGGACCTGCTCGTCACTGTGTTCCAAGATTTACGCAGTGGTAAAAGTGGTTCTGGCGGGCGATTTTCACCCATCTCCACGGTCATGTCAACTTCAGAAGAAATCTCCGTACTGCTAGATTCCGCCATATACGCGTATTATTTTGGGAAGCAAAAGATCGAGGCCGAGCACCTGGCTATGAACATCATTGATGCCGTTGTCAAGGATGACAAGGAGAACTTGGCAAAATTGCGGGAGTATTTGAACATCGAGGTGCGATCGCGAGCGTCAGGATCATCGGTATGGGACAGGTTTTACAAGGCAATGAACGAGCTATCCAACCGGTGAGGATGGAACCATGGGTGGCGGGACACCGTTATCTGGAGCGGGCTTGAAGGACGTGCTGGCCGGCGTCGCGAAGCTGGTGGGCATCGATACCTCCGGCATCGAGCGTCAAGTCAACACCGTGATGAATTCAGAGATAACGTATTTACCCGTCCGGCATCATTCGCCAGCGTCCGCATTTCTGGTCAAGCATTGCATAACCACGCGGAAACCCAAGCTCGTGCTCATCGAAGGGCCCTGCACGGCAGATCCTTTGATACAATACATGGTCGCGAGCGACACGGTTCCACCGTTTGCCATCTTGTCCATGTTCACGGACGACCAGAATTTTTTCAAGCTCAACGGGGTTGCGCCCTTTAGTCCGGACGTCTCGATTCCAGCCAAGTTCCAAGCATACTACCCCTTCATCTCGTACTCTCCAGAACTCGTTGCGCTCACCGAATGTGCCAAGCGCGAGATTCCAGTCAACTTTATCGATCTTCCATTGACTGGTATCATTCCATACATAACCAATTTCGAGGACAAGCTCCTTCATTTCTTAAAAAATGAGGAGAAAGCGATCTTTAGTAGCAGATTTTTCCAAAAATTGATCGAAGTCTTTCATTTTGAAGATTTCAATGAAGTCTGGGATTCATTGTTCGAGATCGGCATACAAAATATGCCGGTAGACACTTTACGGGAAAATTTGCTCTACTTCTGCGCGTGCGTTCGCCAAACGATCGATTCAAAATCGCTGCAGCTCGATGGCACGCTGGCCCGGGAACAATTCATGAAGCATAGCATCGAGCGGCACATCGCCGATTCCGGCGTGAAGCCATCGCAGGTCCTCGTCATCACCGGTGGAATGCATTCCCTCGAATTGCCGAACGCCAAGGCAGCAACTTTTCCGTTTCCAACCAAGGGTTTCTTGAACAGTCTCGTCCCGTTTTCCTACTTCAGGATCAGCGATTCTTCCGGGTACGGATCGGGCAACCAGGGCCCTTCGTATTATGAACGCGCTTGGGATGAACTCCTCAAGAAAAGCATGAAGCCTTATGAACTAGTCACGCTAGATTTCATCGTGCACATCCTTGAGGATGCACGGATCAAGGAACAATCGGTTTCGATCGCAGATTCGATCGATTCATTCCAAAATGCCAAGCTCCTTGCATTAATGAGGCGCCGGCACGAGCCATGCATGAAAGATCTCGTCGACGCGATATACATGACCCTCGTGAAGGGTAATCCTGACACCGAGGGGGCATATTTAAAGCCGCTGATACGGGACAGGCTCGTGGGACACAAAGTAGGGCGGATCACGAAAAAAATGGGACGACTGCCCCTCCAGGAAGATTTTTACCTCCGGTTTGAATCGCTAGGCATTGAATTGTCGGAAAAATCGCAAAATTTCAGCCTCAACCTCAGGAGCACGGCCGATGTGGTTAGGTCCGTGCTGTTCTGGCGGGTCAGCTACCTTGGCCTGGGAATACTTGACCGCACCGGTGGACCGGATTTGCTCAAAGGTGTCACTGGTGTGTTCACTGAAACGTGGATCCTTCATTGGCTACCAGACATCGATGTGAAACTGATCGAGCTCAACATCTATGGATCCAGCGTCGAGGAAGCGAGCAGGAACAAGATGCTCGAGGAACTCAAGAAAGAGATAAAAAATTTTGAACACGTGTCCAATCTTCTCTTTCATTCAATCGGGATGGGATTCACGAGTGATTTTGCCAGCATCCACGCGACATGCATGGATTCCTTGGATCACGACGACAATTTCCTGAGCCTGGCAGGAGGATTCTTGAATGTCATTATGATTTACCACCTCTTCAAGGTTATGATGAATCAGCAAGATAACCTCGATTTGATCGAAAAATTGCTTGTTCGGAATTATTTCGCGGTTTGCTTTGCGCTGCCGAACCAAGCAAATCCGAAAGATGATGCCGTTGACCCGTTCGTCTTGGCCATAAAAAAATTGGCCACGACCTTGATCAGTTTCACTGGCGTCATCCTTGACAAGTCCGCTTTCGTTGGGAGCTTGAAAACTTGCATGACGATGACGAATAACGAGTTCATCAAGGGATGCTGCGTTGGTATCCTGCACCTCATGAACGAGATGGGATTGGATGAAGTAAAGCGGCTTGTGGTAGAATACGCGAAATCAGAACCTACCATCAAGCTAAAAGTTGGCGAATTTGTTCGGGGGATCATTTTCGAATGCCAAGCACAGTTTCTCTTCAACACGGACATCGTCAAGTTGCTCGATGACCTCATCGGCACCATCGAATGGCCCATCTTCGTTGCCATCTTGCCGTCTCTCAAGAAATCATTTACGATCCTCCAACCGAGAGAATACGATATTTTCGTGGAAAAGCTCGCGGAATTGTATAATTTAAAGGCAACGATTATCAAGGACTTGAAGGATGAGATAAAAGAAAGCCACGTTGCGCTGTTCGCGGAGATTAATGAAAAAGTGCACTCCAAATTCAAGGAGTGGTTTGGTGAAATTTGAATGGCGTACAACGATCCTAACGATGCCCAAATTCTATCTGCCCTGGAAAAATTACCGAACAAGCAAAAGGGAACACTATCCCGTTGGCGATTGATACTCGGGCAAAAATCGGAGCATCAAGGCATTACCGGGCAAGGTGCAGAATTCGCGGGAATGTTTGGTGAAGGCATGGAGGGCATGGACGCGGCCGGCGGCGCGGAAGGTGAAGGCACGGAAGGTATGGACGCGGCCGGCGGCGCGGAAGGCGAAGGCGTGGAAGGCATGGACGCGGCCGGCGGCGCGGAAGGCGAAGGCGTGGAAGGCATGGACGCGGCCGGCGGCGCGGAAGGCGTGGAAGGCATGGACGCGGCCGGCGGCGCGGAAGGCGAAGGCGTGGAAGGCATGGACGCGGCCGGCGGCGCGGCGGGTGAAGGCATGGATGGCATGGGAGCAGGCGGTGGCGCGCGAGGTGGCAAGAAAGCTGGAACCCGTGGGAAGCAAAAAAAGATTGCGCGGAAAGCGATCGATTCTCGCATGGGTGGCCGAGCACGTGCTGGCAAGAAAGCGCTTAAAAAACCTGGAAGTGGACAATCCGGACGAGGGATGGAACGTCCAGGCGCTCCTGGGCGAGAGAGAGGCGATGGATCGCGTGCCGACGCATCGAATCGTTTTAACGACATCGACAACACCCTCAATTTCGTGTACCAGTCGGGGCCGCAAGAACGAAGTGCCGGTTTGAGCTCAAGCGGGCTCACCATTCCCAAGTGGATCGAAAACGTGAAAGAATTTTTCCCAAACCAGGCAAAATTGATCCTCGAGAAAGACTTGATCAAGAAATCAAACATAGCTGATCTCGTCCGTCATCCTGAATTATTCGAAAAGGTAGAGCCCAGCATTGATATGGTAAAGACCATCATCTCGCTCAAGCACATGCTCCCGGAAGATGTTAAAGCTGTCGCCCGCAAGATCGTGAAAAAAGTCGTCGAGGACCTGCAAGAAAAACTGAAGAGCGAAGTTGAACGCCACATCGTCGGTGCAATAAAGCGGAGCATGCACACGCCCATCAAGATCTTCAGGAACATAGATTGGCGGCAGAGTATTCGGAAAAATATGAAAAATTACGACGCTAGCAGGAAAAAATTGATAATGGCCGAACCGAAATTCTTCTCGAACGAAAAAACAAAGAAACCGTGGCAAATCATCGTGCTAGTAGATGAAAGCGGGTCCATGACGGATTCCTTGATATACGCCGTGGTCATGGCGTCGATATTCACGAGCTTGCCTGCGCTCCACACGAACCTGGTTATCTTCGACACGCGATATGTCGATCTCTCTGACAAGGCGAGCGACCCCGTTGATATACTCATGAACGTCCAGCTCGGCGGTGGCACGGACATAACAGGGGCCGTGAGGTATGGCCGTTCCTTGATCAAGAATGCAAAAAAATGCGTGATGATCGTCATTTCAGACTTTTTCGAGGGACGCCCAGGGCATGACCTCATCAGCGAGTTCAAGCTCGTGCTCGAAGGAGAAACAAAAGTTCTCGGGCTCGCAGCGATCGGCTCGGATGCCCGTCCTATCTTCAACTCTCCACTGGCGAAAGAAATGAACAAGATCGGGATCGACGTGCTCGCCTCTACCCCTGAAAACCTCGCCGAGATCATCGGAAAGCTCATGAAATAGTGAACGCGATTTTTTAGAATCCCGATTCATCCTCGGGAAGCACATGCGCGGGACGCCATTCAAGTTTGCCCGCGCCATCGATCAGGGATCTCGGGAAAAGCTCAGTTATGGGAAGGATGGGCGAATTCTTGCCTCCTTGCGGGTGCAGTTCAACGACGATGGGTGGATCGAATATATTTGCTTGGTAGTTGTTATTAAAATCAAATGCCATGGTGAATGGTCCGAACACCCCGTTCGGGCAGTGGGATGCATAATTCTGGAAAAACAAGGCAGCTTCCCTGCCATCGATATACATTAGCCCTCCTTTTTCATCTTCGACGTGCTTTTCCGTCGCGAACTTCACGGAGAGTTGACCTTCATAATATTTGTTATAGGAATTTTCACCATCGTAATCGAAAAAAAGTTCGATGACTCGCGGTGTGCCTTCCTTTGCAACGAACGGCATTGCTCCACAAGCAGGGCAACGTGCCAGTATGCCCCCTCGTCGCGAGACCTCGGCATTGCACGACCTGCAATGCACGAGCTGCGTGCCTTTCCGATCGAGGTTGATCGGGGTGCCGGGCTGGTTGAGCAGCAGCCTCAAGGGCAATTTCGGCTTATTGGAATCGTGCTGCTTGACTTGCGCATCGGTAGCATAGAGGATCAATTGTTCAAACCGAGGAACCGGTCCTTCCTTTAAAACCTTGAAGAAATCCCCGAGCGAAGAGGATGGCGCCGAGATCGCGCTTACCCGGCGCCCCGCCATATAGATGGGACGCGCTTCACCGATTTTATTGAGGATACTGAATGAAAAACGTTCCTTCGTGCCCAGGATGACGCGCGGGATCGTGTACACGTTTTCGAGCTGGCTCGTCCCGGTAAAAACACCGCCGGCCTTGTAGAAATCATCAATATCCATACTATATATCGCGAACCTCCGTCACTTCACGCGATCGAGGGCGCGGGCTTCGAGTTTATCACGGCCGATGAACGGGTTCTTGGGACTCTTCAAGTCATCAGGGATTGCCTGGAAACCTGTCCTGCTCGAATAGAGCCCGTATTCAACTTGGGTGATGTTCTTGGCAACCTTTTCAATCAAGGAAGCAATTTCCTTCTTCACCGAGTCGAAGACATTTTCCGCATCCTCTTGCAATGGTTTAGGGAAGATTAAAAGGACGAAGTGAGCCCGAAAGGATCTCTGCTCGAGTTTACTTGCCGCTTCGAACACGTGCAGCTTCATGAGCTTGGGCGTGTCAAAGGAATCACTCATGTACATGTTCATAGGGACGCTTGACTTCGGTAACTCGATGGTCAGCTTGGAACTACCATTCCACGCGTCGACATCATCGTGTAAATAACTGGTATCGTCTTCGAAATCAAAAATCTCGTCGAAAAAGCTGATCACGGTGTGGAGCTGCTCTTTCGTCGGGATGAACTTTGCATCGGACGCCTTGATTGCAAGGAATCTTTCGACATGG
>JAUQYW010000336.1 GCA_030587525.1 Candidatus Sigynarchaeota archaeon
GTAATCCAAATTCGGAGGAAGGCTCAAAAATTATAAAAGCGAAGTGTCAAATCGATATTAATGCGGTGAAGAAACATGGGAAAAAAGCAAGCATCGCCTAAACCAGTAGCAACAAAGCCAGCATCATCGAAACAGCCAAGCGCGGCGGAACAAGCACTGCGACAAGCCTTGCAGAAATGGGCTAACGTGTTTGACAAGCCAGAAGTCGCTGAACAATTTGAAGGGTACAACAAGACGTTCCAGTTCATATTTCCCGATGTCAAGGTCAACTTGCAGCTCATCATCAAGGACAAGAAGGCCACGATCGCTGAAGGCTTGAATGAGAATGCCGAGATGAGCCTCGAGGTCGAGTCGAAAATCTTCCTGGGCATCGCGAAAGGCGAGATCGACCCCATGGAAGAGTTCATGAACGGCAATCTCAAGCCAAAGGGCGACATGAGCGACCTTGAAAAGCTCCAAGTCTTCATCGAATAATAATCAACATGTTTTTATTTTTCAACCTTTAAAGGATATGATGGAAATAAGGCAAAAAAAAAGATGACCGTGAGTTCCGATGGATCCAATTGGATATAGCAAGGAAAAGGCCAAGAAAGTCCTTGCAAAGCATGGAATCGACGTGCTCGTGGCTTCAACGCCTGTAAACGTGTTTTATACGACAGGTATACCTACTTTGCATGTCGCACCCAACCCTATTTTATATGTGCTCTACAACCAGTTCCCAACGCTTTCGCTTGTGCGGAATGACGGGGAGGAAAGCCTCATCGCGTGGATCTTGTATCAAAGCACGTCAAAGTTTTCCTGGGTAAAGGATGTGAATGGCATCGCCTCGTCAAAGGGGGCCATGGAAAACGTGAGCTCGAAAATCGAGCAATGGGGACTCGGAACTACCACGATAGGCGTGGAATCGCTGATGCCGCGGTATCAGTACGAGTTCTTGAAAAATCGCTTCCCGAAAGCGAAGCTCGTCGATGCAGACCAGGCGTTTCTCGACATGCGCATCACGAAGTCCCCGGAGGAAATCAACCGCATCAAAGCATCCACCCGCATCTCGGAAACCGCCATTTCTATGATGATCGAATCGCTCAAGGAAGGCATGACCGACAACGATCTGCTTCAAGTGGCCAAGCGTGCCATCGTGGATCAAGGTGCCGAGGGATGGGATCACATAACGCTGGGGATCGGGGCATCCGATCCCGAAGCACCAGGGCAAGGCACGGTTGTCAAGCAAGGTGATATTTGCAGGTTCGATGTTGGCACCGTACACAAGGGGTACGTATCCGATATCAGCAGGGGTGCCGTGCTCGGCAGTTTACCACCAGGCGCGAAGGACACGATGGATTTTATGATCCGCGTGCAAGATTTCTGCGTCGACAACATCAAGCCGGGCATCAACGCGAAAGAATTTAATGCAAAGGCAAAGGACTTCGTGAAAAGCCAGAAAAAGGGTTCAGCATACGTGACGGGACATAGCATCGGCCTCGAAGTCGAGGAGGCCCACTTTTTTAGCCCGATGAAAGTACTCGACATCCCGTTCGAGGAAAATATGGTGCTCGACATCGAGGTATGGCAGCCGTTCAAGGGCGCGGGACTTCTCGGGGTCGAGGATTGCTACGTCATCACGAAAAAAGGCTGCGATCGCATTTCTAGCTTGAACAAGGATATTCACGTGAAATGAACAGGTGCATGCAACTTGGGAAAAAAAATTAGCACTGAAAACGAAACAGCATCCAGCTCCGCCTCGACGCGCGTGAAAAATAAAGTATGCATCTTGACAGGCGCCGCATCCGGCATCGGCAGGGCAACAGCGATCTTGTTTGCACGGGAAGGCGCGGTCCTGGTCATTTCCGATGTCGATGAGAAAGGCTTGAAGGAAACTGTGTCGCTCATCAAGGAAGGCAAGGAGCGCGTGACAGCGGTCAAGTGCGACGTGACAAAACCAACAGATGTCAAGAAGATGATCGACGAGGTGGTGGCTAAACATAGTAAGATCGATGTGCTCATCGTCAATGCGGGCGTTGTCAGGGTCGGACCCATCGAGACATTCCCCGACGAGGATTATGACTTGCTGATCAACGTGAACATGAAAGGCACCCATTACACTTGCAAGTATGCCATTCCCTATTTCAAGAAACAAAAAAGCGGATCAATCATCACGCTCACCTCGGTCGCGGCACACATCGGGCAACCAAATCACGCGAACTATTGTTCGACCAAGGCCGGCGTTCTCGGCTACACGCGTGCCTTGGCACTGGATATGGCACCATACAACGTTCGGGTCAACAGCGTCAGCCCAGGCTCAACGGATACGCCGATGCTGCAAGGCGATTGCATGATCGAGGCAAAGCAGCGAGGCGTGCCTTATGACGTCGTCAAAAAAGAGAGGGAAAAGGAAGGCGTGATTCCCCACTGGGCGGATCCCACGGAAATCGCAACATGCATCTTGTTCCTCGCGACCGACGACGCTAGTTACATGACAGGCTCGGACTTGCGCGTGGATGGCGGCTGGACAGCGAGATAGGCTTCTTTTATACGTATTATTGAAATTGAACTATCCTTCTATCTTTTTTCTGTAGATATAGAGTTATCGGGTCATTCGTATGCAAACGCATGAAATTTCTTTTCATGATGCATTTTTCGTGAAATAATTCGTTGCTTAAGCAGAATCGCCACGATCGCGCCAATCAAGCTTGCTATAAAAAGGCTCGTGATAAAAATCAAGATGCTCTTGTCAGGCCCAGTGGCAATGAACAAGATAACGAAGCATGAACCAAGCATCACGATTGGAATCGATGCCAGAAGGAGATCAACACGGAACGCAATTCTCTTCTTTGCTACCGGGTGCATCTCGCCGGAATTATTCTCCATGTCCACCATCGAGCAGAGGAAAAAACGGTATAATAAATTAATAGGGTGGAGGAGAATCTGGAATTACTCATGAGCGAATCATCGAATGCTGCGGCCGGGGCGGTTAAACCGAAAGTTGATATTAAGCAAGCCATCTTCATTGGGTTCGGCTTTTTTTCTGCTATGATCGCGTGGACCTATTACAACTTCAAGATCCCCATCATTTTGAATGGCATCAAGCCGTCCGCCGGTATGTTTTCCAGGGTTGGACTTCTAGGCACGGAGCCATACATGGAGCTCGTCGGGGGGATCCTCATGACCCTGGACAACATCATTGCCATTTTATTGCAGCCGTGGTTCGGTAGTCTCTCAGATCGCTTAGAAAGCCGGTTCGGCAGGCGCACCCCGTTCATGATCATCGGCTTACCAACCGCCGTGTTTTGCTTGTTCATCCTTCCTTTCATGTCAATTTTCGGTTTATTCATCGCGGTCATCGTTGTGTTCAATCTGGCGATGTCATTTTACCGGTCGCCGATCATGTCACTGATGCCCGACAAGACTCCCCCGAGCGTTCGGAGCTCCACCAACGCGTTTATCAGCTTGATGGGTGGTGTCGGTTTCGTGGTCGGCATGCTTGTCCCGTACATGGCATCGCTCATCCCGGGAACGGCACCAGTTCCAGCGATAGGGAATGACATCACTACGCAGGACTATTTTTGGCAGGATTTTTGGGGATTTTTCCTCACGGGGTCGTTTATGCTGTTTTGCTTGCTGTCATTCTTGATTAAGGTGCGTGAAACAAGGACCGGTGAGGGCTTTTTTCACGTGGGAAAGGTCCCGATCGTGGTCGACGTGTATACGCAACAGATCGTGTCACGCGGCGCGGAATCCACTTCCGCAGAATCCAAGAAGCCCGGGCTTTTCGACTCCTGGAAGGAAATATTGCATAACCCTGGTAAATCTCTGCTCTGGGTCTTGCTAGCTGTTTTCGCATACCTCTTCGGCTTTAATGCCCTGGAATTCTCCTTCGCACGATATGCGACTAGCTATCTCGGCATCAAGGAGGGCACGGCATCGCTGCTGCTCGCGATCATGCCCGCGATGCTCATCGTGTTTGCCATTCCCGCGGGCTATCTCGCGGAAAAATACAGCCGGCGGAAGATCATGAAAGCAGGCCTCTTGACTCAAGCCGCCATGGTCGTGGGCTTGATCCTGGTCATGCCGCTGGTGAAGGCTTTGGTAGATCCGACAATCATCGAGCTGGTACCAGCCATGATCTTGCTTTCCATCGCAGGGATCGGATACGGGCTCACGCACATCAACGCGCTCCCCGTCGTGTGGCAATTATCGCCAAAAGATAAAATCGGCGCGTACACGGGCGTGTATTACATGATCTCGTCACTCGGGGCCATTCTATCGCCGATTGCGATGTCGGGCATTTACACGATCATCAGCTATCTCGGCGGCGACCAATGGCTCGCCTTGTTTCCGTACTTTCTCGCGAGCTTACTCGCTGGTTTCGTATTGTTGAGCAAGGCCAAGCGTGGCGACGCGGAGCCACTCACGAAGGAGGATCTCGCAAAGCTGCGAGCTTCATACGACGAACGCGGCTAGGATTTAAAAAAAACTTGATTTTAATAATTTTAATAATTTACATTGTCATGCCGCCATCAACCGACAAGATGGTTCCCGTGCAGAATTCGTTCGTGACCAGGAACAGCACGCCCTCGGCGATCTCCTCGGGCTTGCCAAACCTGCCGAGTGGCTGCCTTGCCATCATCTGCTTCCGTCCTTCCTCGGGGTTGTCAAATTTCGCGATCCGGCCAGCCAGGGATGGCGTGTCCGTTGTACCAGGGCAGATGCAATTGACCCGGATCTTGTCCTCGACATAATCAGCAGCCATCGCGCGGCTGAGGGACAGCACGGCGCCCTTGGATGCCGTGTACGATGCACGATCCTTCACGCCCTTGATTGCCACCGACGACGCGGTGTTCACGATGACACCTTGCGTTTTTTTCAGCAAAGGGATCGCGTGTTTCGACATCAAGAAGATCCCCCGCACGTTCACGGCCATGGTCTTGTCCCAGTCGGCCGTGCTGCAGCTGTCGAGCTTTCCCGGTATCACGATGCCGGCGTTGTTGAATAATATGTCGAGCTTTCCATACTTCTTAGCCGTCTCGTCGATGATTTTCTTGGCATCTTCTTCCTTTGAGATGTCTCCTTGCACGAAGATCGCATCACCTCCCGCGTCCTTGATCTTCTGCGCCACGGCTTTCGCCGTGTCGGACAAGTCGGCGCAGCACACCCTCGCGCCTTCCTTGGCGAGCAAGATGGCGGTTGCCTCGCCGATGCCGGCGCCGGCACCAGTCACGATGGCAACCTTTCCCTTCAATCGAGCCATGCTTTCCATCCACCTTCAGTAAGCCTTCTTGATGTTCAAGATCTTCCGCGCTTCTGACGGATCAGCGACGTCACGGCCCAACTCTTTGGACAGCCGGACAAGCCTCGCGATGATCTCCGCGTTGTCCTTCGCGGGCACGCCCTCTCGGATGAAGGGGTTGTCTTCCGTCCCGACGCGCACGTTCCCGCCGTTGTTGATCGCCGCAGCGACGATGGGCGTTTGTTCCTTGCAATTGCCCATGATCGAGACCGTGTGGGCGCATTCCGGCGGCATATATTTCACCCGCTGAAAGTACTCGTCGACGGTCGGTGGAGACCACGTGCCACCCGGCCAATTGAAGAACATGGTGAGCACGTGTGGCTTCGACCAGGAAAGCAAGTCTTTCTTGATGAGCCAGTTCAAGTTCCAATAGGATCCCGCGTGCCAGACTTCCCATTCAGGGCGGATGTTGAATTTCTTGCACTTCACGCAGTATTGCTCGAGCTCGTCGAGCGGGTGGAGTTGATTCACGTTTCCGTGGGCGAAATGCTCGTCGTGGTGGTTTAGAATGATGGACAGCATATCGGAACCGGACACAAAGTGGGCATCCCGCTGCTCTATAGGAAAACTGGACATACCGCATTGGATGATAGCGTCGCAGTGCTCCCTGACGCGCTTGACGACCGACGATTCCTCGCCCTTGGGCAAGTGGATATGGAGGATCGACGCGCCGGCCTCGCAACATTTCACCGCGGAGTCGACCAGCATGTCAGTGGTCGTTGCCCAATTCTTTATATCAGGATGAATCCACGAGTTTGCCGTGGTCGCGGTGATGACCAATTTTTCCATGTCTTTCTTGGCCGGAATCGCTGTTTCTTGTTTCTTGGGGTTGGATTTGATAGACATTATTTCACCTTTGAATTGAATTCATGATAGAGATAACACGAATCGGGGCTTATATCTTGCCTTTCGCCTTGAGATCCTTGAGCATTGCTTCCGGGTACTTAGCCTTGAAAAAAGGCATGCTCGAAAAGAAGTGGCTGAAGATGGCAGTTTTCCGAGACGGGGCGTTCTTCCATCGGAGGTTCTCGTCGAAGAATACCTGGCGATATCCCTCTGCATATTTCCACCCGGGCAATTTCTTACCCATGATGCGGGCGATGGGCTTATACACCAGCATCATTGTGTTCAGGAGCCAAAACTGGGTTTTGTGGCACTGGATTAACCGTGTCGTGAGACTGAAATCAGATTTCTTGAAGCCGAAGAAGAAATTCGGGTTCAACGACGTGTAATAGAGGAGTTTCGGCGTGAAATCGATCAACTCGTGGTGGATGATGTAAAACAGCGCCCGTCCCGTGAAGGTGTGGTCGGTGTGGTAATAATACGTGAAGATCGGTTCCGGGCCGATGATAACGTCCGGCTTTTCGGCTTGAAGATATGCTGCAATTTTCGAGATGAATTTCTTGTCGAATGGCACGAAGCCATCCACGTAATCTAGGAAGGTTATGTTCTCTGGCGGAATCCCGTGGATAGCTTGGGCGTTGTACAGTTCCTGGGTCCGCACCTTGGCTAAAAAATCACCTTTGAATTTGTCGTATTTCGTGCCAGATCCCAGCGACGAGTCCGCGAGGCCGAATTCTCCCTTGGTCGTCGAAACGATCTTTACCTCGTGCCGTTTCTTGCTTTCCTTGGTGAGGAAGTGCATCAAGTGCCCGCAATTCAGCTCCAAATCATCGGGATGGGCTTGGAAGAAGGTGAATTTCGCCATGATAGCATTCGTGCAATTTATTGATTAATTATTGTTGGAACAATCCTTACCATGTGTATCATCGCGTCGTTCGTGTATTAAAATTTTAAAAGCAGAATCATCTCCACAAGGGATATAACATTCAAGAGAGACATAATTTACCATGGCTGATGCTACTATTTACTTGCTCGGCGTGCTCATGGCAACATCATCGGGTGTCTTGAATAATTTGGGCACGGTTTTGAACAAGAAAGTGGTCAACGAACGGAAATCGGAGGAAAAGTTCTTCCGGCGACTCATCACGAATCCCGTATGGTTGGCCGGCTTGCTGCTTCAGCTCGCCGCGGGTTCCGTGCTGTTCATGTTTGCTGTCGCTTGGATCGGGCCGGCGCTCACCCCCGGCTTGATGGCCTTGGGATTGATCGTGCTGGCGATAGGCTCGGTAAGGATCGTTGGAGAAAAACTGGGCAAGCCCGAAAAAATCGGCATCGGCCTCATGATCATCGCTATATTATTTCTCGGGTTGAGCAACTTGTCGATCGATGTCCCGGGATTCAATTACTTGGAAGCCGGATTTCTCCTTCGCACGACCATCTTCACGGCCTGCTTGTTCGGCGCGTCCATCGCTTTCAAGATATTGGCCAAGAAGATCGAGAGATTCAGGGGGATATTCCTTGCATTGGTGTCTGGTTTCTTCATTTCGTTGTCAAACTTCTGGATTAGCATCTTGTTGGGCACGATAATTCAAGTATTCTCGGGCTCGGCAAACCTGGCCCAGTGGATCTTGTTCCTTTGTTCAGCGGCAATCCTTGTCGGGTCGAATTTTTACTCGCTCATGGTGCTGCAAGACGCGTTCAAGAGTGGGCAAGCGAGCAACTTGATTCCCATCCAACAAGTGCC
>JAUQYW010000361.1 GCA_030587525.1 Candidatus Sigynarchaeota archaeon
GTGCTAGGCATGATGCTATACAACCGATGGGAGGTTGAACGAAAACGTATTCATCAATTGATGCTCACTCATCAACCAGCAATGGAGAATGTATCTGGGGAGCCACGTACGTGGATCCGGCGCAAGCACGAGCAGGAATGCCATTGCTTGCCAACTGCCGTGGGATTTCTTGTCGATTCCTGGCGCGAAGGGATTTTGTCGCTGTTAAAAACAATTAAAGGGTGAAAAAAGAAATACTCAATAAGTAAAAAGAGAAAATACAGCCAATCCCGGGCAATTGGTCATGGTTTTTCCATGTTAATTTTCAGGAAGTTGGCAATCATGCGCATTCCATGGGGCCGCATCACGATCGATTCCGGATGGAATTGCACGCCGTGCGTTTCATATTTCACGTGACGCACGCCCATGATTGTGCCATCATCTGCCATCGACGTGATTTTAAGCTCCCTCGCCAAGAGATCCGCTTTCGCTGCGAGTGAATGATACCGCACCACGGAGATCGGGTTGGGTATGTCCTTGAAGATCGATTCGCCGTCGTGAAAGATGCGCGACATCTTGCCGTGTTTCGGTCCGACATTTGCTCGTCCCACGTATTCGGTCTTCTCATCCTTGCCAAACGCCTCGCAGATGGCCTGGTGACCGAGGCAAACGCCGAAGATTGGCATTTTGGGGGAAAATTCCCGGATTATCGGTATCACGCTTCCAGTCTCGTATTTCGGGTGGCCAGGACCAGGGCTTATGAAGATCTTGTCCGGTTCGAATGCATTGACTTCTGCCAACGTGATGGTGTTCGGCACGACCTTGACCTTGGCTTCGGACGTCGTGCAGATGTAATTGACGAGGTTGTAGACGAACGAGTCTTGATTGTTGATGAAGAGTACCTTTTGCTTCCCCGGCACGAAGGGTGCTGAAGTTTCGATCTGCCTTGCGATTTCGACCATTTTCCATTCCTCCTATCGTTCATTCTCTTGAATTAGCTTGGCGAGGTTTATCGTGGACAGCACGCCTTTCAGCTTGTTTTCAGTTTCGAGAAATTCCTCATCTGCTCTTGAATCGGCAACGATACCCGCACCTGCCTGCGCGATGTACCGGTGGCCCTTATTAAACAAGGTACGGATGCTGATGGCCATGTCCATATCACCCGCGAAGCTCACGTATCCAGCGCTACCCGCGTATGGGCCACGGTCTTCCATCTCGAGATCGTGGATGATTTCCATGGCACGTTTTTTCGGTGCACCGGAAACGGTTCCCGCGGGAAACATGGCCTTCAAAATGTCGAACGGGTTTTTATACGAGACCGATCGTATCTTGCTGATGATATGCATGACGTTGGGGAATTTCTTCAAGCGGATGAGCTCGTATGTATCCACGGTTCCCGGCTGGCTCACCCTGGCCATGTCATTACGTGCAAGGTCGACGAGCATGATGTGTTCCGCCAATTCTTTCTCGCTATGGAGCAGCTCATCCTCCATTTTTTTCTCATCCTCTGGTGTGCGGCCACGCCGGCGCGTGCCCGCGATCGGCACGGTTTCCAGCGTCGTGTGATTCTTCGTGATCAAGGCTTCCGGGCTGCTGCCGATGAGATGAATGCCATCTCCGTTGCCTTTATCGAAGTTCAAGTAAAACATGTAAGCAGACGGGTTCAAGATCCGGAGGGCTTGGTACACGTCGAGCGGGTCAATGTTGACGTCGTTGATCATCTTTCGGGAGATCACGGCCTGCATGATGTTACCCGCGACGAGGTGCTCTTTTGTCTTCGCTATCATGCTTGCCCACTGTTCCATGCTCGTGTTCGACGTGAACCCCGTCTTTTGCTTCAACAAGTCGGCCTTGTTGAAGGCGGGCACTCTCGTGACCTTGGTGCCATTTAGCTTCTTGAAATCCCCGAAAATCCTCGCAGCCTCTTGATCGCCCGCCGAATCATTCGTCGTGTTGTTTATCAGGTATAGCATCTTCGTCGTGTGGGAATAGGCGAGCACGGTCGTGAAAAGGCCCATGATGACGTCGGGAAATACATTCTTACCTTCCTTCGTTGGCCTATACCCGACGTACGGGGCAACGACGTCATAGCCAACATAGCCCAACAGTCCTCCGGAAAACACTTTTCTCGGGAACAGTTCCGGCATCGCGGATCGCGAGATGGGGAACATTTCCTTCAACTTGTCCAAGGCAACCAAGTTCATGGGCACGTCATCTTCGAACGGCATTTCGTGGTCATCCGTCTCAGCATCAGGGCTCCGTGCCCCTGCCTTGACTTTCTCTCCTATTTCCGTGGTCACGTCCCGGATGCGGAGATCCTCGCCCGATATCTCGACGATCAAGTCGGGATTTATGCCGATGAAGCTGAACAGCATTGCATGCGAGTCCTCCGAGACCGATTCGAGCAGTGCATGGTTTTTTGATTCGCAATGTTTGGTCAAATACTTGTAAAAACCAAATATTTCGTCTGTTGTTCCTAATTTCTGGATGTTGATGTTTAAATCCACGTTGATTCACCAAGCGATTATTTTTTTATGATTTTCGTTGCATCTTTCATTTCTTTCACGAATAACGTTACATCCGCTATCATTTTCTCTGGATTTGCCGTGTTCTTGCCGATGCGGTCGATGATGGCCGAACCCACGATGACGCCGTGGGCACCGAGCTTGAGTATCTCGCGCACATGCTCGGGCGTGGAGATGCCGAATCCGACGCAGATGGGGATTTTACTGTTCTTTCCCAGCAAGCGAGCAGCACGTTGGATGAGCGTGGCAGTTTCCTCGGTCACTGAAGCACGGGCACCGGTAACACCCTTGATAGCCACGAGATATAGGAAACCGCTGGCATTCTTTGCAATGGATGCCATGCGGTCGTTCGAAGTCGTGGGGGCCACGAGCGAGACGAGTACCATCCCGTGTTTCTCGATCTCGGCCTTGAAAGGGGCAGCTTCCTCGGATGGCACGTCGGCGATGATGATACCATCGACCCCGGCCCTGGCAAATTTCACCAGCGATTCGACCATCCGGGCTCCGACACCGACCACGTTGGCATATGTCAAGATGACGATGGGTTTCGACGAGAATTTGCGCACGCTCTCGACGAGGTCACAAGCCTTGGAAAATGTTACGCCGGCATTTAATGCCCTGGCATCCGCCGCCTGTATCACGGGACCATCGGCTATGGGATCGGTGTACGGGATACCTAACTCTATGATGTCCGCATAAGGCTCGATAGCACGGGCTAGCCGGGTGAACGTGCCGGGATCGGGGTCGCCAGCGACGAGAAACGGCACGAACGCTTTTTCACCGGACTTTCCCATGTTCGCGAATGCTTGCTCTATCCGGTTCATGTGCCGAACCCCCGCCGTTTCATGACGATATCCATGTCCTTCCCGCCGCTCCCGGATATGTTGATGACCATCACGTCCTTGTCCGAATAGTTCTTGGCGAGCTTCTTGGCGTATGCCACTGCATGGCTGGACTCGAGCGCAGGAATGATGCCTTCCGCGCGGGAGAGCTCGTAAAAAGCATCGAGGGCTTCCTCGTCCGTGGCGTATGCCAGTGACAATCGACCGAGATCCTTCAGCAAGCAAAGCTCCGGGCCAACCCCGGGATAGTCCAGGCCCGCGGAGATGGAATGCGTTTCGATCACGTTTCGTTCATTGTCTTGGAGCAAGAGTTGCAGCGCGCCATGCAAGATGCCTTCCGTTCCTTTGTTGAGCGACGCCGCGTGCTTGCCGGTCTCGATGCCCTCGCCAGCAGCTTCGACGCCCCATAATTCGACGTCCGCATCCTCGATGAAATCGTAGAATGCGCCCGTGGCATTTGAACCACCACCGACACATGCAACGATGCCACGCGGGAGTTTTCCTTCCTTTTCCACGATTTGTTGCTTGATTTCTTGGCCAATAACACGCTGCATATCCCTAACGATCATCGGGTAGGGATGCGGGCCGACCACGCTGCCGATGAGATAGTGCGTGTCGGTCACGTGGGATGTCCAATACCGCAGTGCCTCCGACGTCGCCTCCTTGAGGGTCTTCGAACCCGCGAGCACGGGAACGACCTCGGCACCGAGGAGCCGCATGCGGTTCACGTTATACGCTTGCCGTTCGATGTCGACCGCGCCCATGAACACCTTCACTTCCATGCCGAAATACGCACCGGCGATGGCAGTCGCAAACCCGTGCTGTCCGGCGCCGGTTTCTGCTATCAGTTTCTTCTTTCCCATCTTCTTGGCCAGCAATGCCTGGCCGATCGTGTTGTTGAGCTTGTGAGCCCCGCCGTGCAAAAGGTCCTCGCGCTTGAGGTA
>JAUQYW010000380.1 GCA_030587525.1 Candidatus Sigynarchaeota archaeon
CCAACTCGGCGGGCGGGTTCCCGTCATCGGCGGCGCGTCGGCAACAACTCCCGGCGCCCGCATCAAGCATGCCAACGCTGCCATCGACGCGGGTTGCGCTGGTATTCTCGCAAGTATCCCTTACCAGGACGATGAGCAATATATGCGCGACGTGATGGCCCTCGCGAGGCTCGATCCCGGGTTTCTCATGCTGCAAGACTGGTCGAGCACAGGTTACGGCGTGCCGGTGCCGCTGATCGTGAAATTATTCAAGGAAATCGATGCGTTCAAGGCGTTGAAAATCGAGGTGGTTCCTGCGGGCGTGAAGTACTCGGAGGTCATCGAAGCGACCGGTGGCAAGCTGCACGTGTCCGGGGGCTGGGCGGTCATGCAGATGATCGAGGCGCTCGACCGCGGCGTCCACGCCTTTATACCAACCGGCATGCACCACATCTACACGGAGATTTACGGCCTATATGCGAGCGGGAAGAGAAATGAGGCCAAGGACTTGTTCAACAAGATCGTGCCCGTGCTGGCATTTTCGAACCAGCATCTCGATATATCCATCCACTTCTTCAAGCGGCTGCTGTTCAAGCAAGGCATCTACGCGACGCCGCGCGTGCGCCAGCCCATCCTCCCGTTCGACGAGGTTCATGAAAGAATCGCCACAGAATTGATCGATGCAGTCATCCTGTTGGAAAATAACATTAAGAACGAGGTGCCAAACAAGGAATTATGGCTCTGAAAGCAATTTATATCGATTTTGACGGGTGCCTCTCTCCTGCGATTCCCGGAGTGACCCTTGACATTGATCTCGTCCACGTCATCCGTGACTTGAACAAGCGATCGCAAGATGTGCCTTTCGTCGCGATCAACTCCGGGCGCCCGGAATCGTTCATCGAGGCCCACGCGCAGGTTTTCGACATCAAGAATTTCTGCGTGTTCGAGAACGGGGCCGGCATCTTCCGCTTCCCGTCCGAGACCATCGAGATGCACCTCGACCCGCGCATTCCCGAAACGATCCACGAGGATTTCTTGGCTATGGTCAAGCTCGTGAAGGCCAAGTTCGGCATATCACGCCAACCGAACAAGGAATACAACTTGACTTACTTGTTCCCCGAGAAGGATCCTCGAATCAAGCAAGTCACGTCATTCCTGGACAAGCATATCATGAAAGATCATCTACCATATTACATCGACACGGGCATCAATTTCATCAACGTGATTGTCGCTGGTACGAATAAAGGGACCGGCTTGCAGATGATCGTCGAGCACACGGGCATTGATCCGGCCGACATCGCGGGCATCGGCGACAGCAATTGCGACTGGGAATTCATGAAGTTTTGCGGGTTCACCGCATGCCCGTCCAACGCGTCTGATGACTTGAAAAAGAAAGTGAATTACGTGTCGCCGTTGCCCTACGCCAAGGGAACTATAGACATCATCGAGCACATCCTCAAATCCCAGCCTCGGTGAGCCACTCCAGGATCTTCATCGTGATGATGGTTTCTTGACCCCGCAATTCGTGGTCGCCTTTCTCCAGCAATAAAATATGGTCGGGCGGCAGCTCCAAATCCGCGATGATCTTCGCGGAACTGTCCTCGAAGAGCACCAGCTTGTCGTCCTTGCAATGGACCAGCCGGACTTTCGCTCTCGCGTCGCCTGGTGGAAACATCTTGAAATAATATTTCGGCGATATCTTCTCGTCGAGCTTTCGCAGCTTGGCGAAGCTGATGAAGATGCGCAAGACATGCTTGGAAAACCATTCCTCGGAGAATGGCTTGCGTCCCCGTTTCGCTTCGATGAGGTCGACGAACGAGTAGTACGGGCTCATGGGGATGGCGAGCTTGACTCTGGGTTCCACGAGGCCCGACGTGAGGGTGGTTACACCACCGAGGCTATGGCCGATAGCGGCGATCCGAGTTGTATCCACGTCTGTCCGCGAGCACACGTAATCCACGATGCGGTGATAATCCGGGAGGACTCCGCGTTGCTCGTCGATGTACCAATCATCCTTTCTCGCTTTCTTGAATCGTTTCGCGCTGTCCCCGTGACCCCGGGCATCTGGCAGCACGACGATGTACCCGCGCATCGCAAGGGGCGCGGCCAGCCACGATAATCTCTTGCTATTCCCGCCGAGACCATGGTGGCATATTATGGCGGGGCATTTCTTTCCCTCGAATTTCGGATGCCTCACGACGCGGGCGACGAGGCTCCAGCCATCAGCCATGGGCACGTCCACGGTTTCCTTGATCAAGAAAGAATTATCTAATAATTCTTCCCAATCACCACCAAGCATTCGCAAATATGCTATGACAAGCAACGTGCAAAGAATCGCGAAAATCACGAGCGAAGCAAGCAATAACCATGTCCATAGCATGCTTCCAAGCACCACGGCAATGACGAGACTGGCCACCTCCGCCGTCACCATGGCCAAGAACAATTTCACGTAATTCCAGTACATGTCGATTCACCGAGCAATGCTATCTATTGGGACGTGACGTGGTAAATACATAGCTTTGCCGGCGAGGTTACAACAAGTGCTGCCGAATCTTCCCAGCAATCCACCCGATGATCGTCTCTTGATGGACGGCCGAAAAATGTCCCCCTTTTTCAAAGACGAGGCAGTTTTCCTCGGGCAAACGCAGCACGCCCTTCAATTTTATGAAGGCATCGAACGGGATCGCCGTATCATCCTTCGTATGGGTCAAGTAGACCCTCGCACTCAGTTTGGCATCATTGAACCGGGCGAATTGAGCGTGGTCGAGATTGATTATATCGTCCATGTCGAGCTTGATGAGCTTGCAATAGACCTTGAACCACAAGGGCATGATTTTCTTCACCTTCTCTAACGCCTCCCGGTTCTCTATCAAGCCCGCGTTCTGTCCGATGATGAGATTGACCCTCTCGTCAGTGAAGCCTCCATAAACCGCGGTGATTGCCCCCAGGCTCCCGCCAAAAAGCCCGATATTCCTTGTATTGATATCAGCACGCGAGAGCACGTGGTCCATCATCTTGTGCAGCGCGAGGATCGATTTCATGGGCGATCGAATCTTCGAGGCTGAAGTCGAGCCATGCGATTTTCCTATGCTTCCCGGATGGTCAAATAGGAGCACCTTGACACCGAACTTGACAAGTAGCGACCCCATGCCCATTAAGTCCTCGTGGCGACCACCGCCTCCAGTGAGCAAGATCATCAGCGGCGTTGTTTCATTAAAGTTCTTTGATGTCATGAGCTTCCCGTAGACATTATGGCCAAGCTCTTGCACGAACAGCGAGATTTCCTCGATGATGACCCCCGGGAATTCGATCTCGTGCACTGGATACAGCGATTGGAAAAATGCACCGAGATTCCAGAATAAAAATGCCCATGCGATGAATAATAATATCGAGCTAAGAAAATCGATCACCCCGAGAATGGTCAGCGGTAACGTGGTGGAAAGCCACTGGGAACTAATGTTACACCACAATCCCGGGATGAAGAGACACAAAAACACCAGGCTTTTTCTCATGACCGCAAATCTCCTCCAATCAGACCAGCTGCTTCGCGTAATCGGGCTCGTGGGTGGTCATGAGCAAGTTCGAGCTCGCCGTGGCGACGAGGTTCCCGTCCTTGTCCTTGAGCTCGGCGACGGCATGGACGATGCTGCGGCCCTCGCGCGTGATGTGCCCGTGGGATGTAACGTCCTCACCGACTTTCACCTTGCCGAGGTAATTCACGTTCATATCGATCGTGATGAGGAAGCCCTTGTAGCCGAGGGTCGCGGATGTCATTCCGATTATGTCGTCGAGCATGGCGCACTGCATCCCGCCGTGCAAGAGGCCGGTCGGATTGGCCATTTCCGGTCGCACGACCAGCTGGACTACCACGTCACCACGTTCGGCAGACACGATCTTGCCATTCAGCCATTTCGTCAATGGTGGCACTGGGAAGTCTTGCACGGGTTTGCCTTTGATGGCTTTGAAGATATCAAGGATCTTGGTTGACCTGGCAGCAATATCGTCTTTCGATTCCCGCTCCTTGCCCTTGTCTTGCATAGCGGATCTTGCACCTGAAAAAAGAAGGGATTAAAAGTTGTTTTCCTTGAGATGCGAGGTGATGAACTCCTTGACCTTGTCCTTGCCCTGGTAAGCGCCGAAGTGGCCCTCGCACAAGATATCCGCGTTCAGGCCGAGAAGCATTTTCATTGACTTCGCCCAATCCTGGATGCTTGACTTGAATTCATCCATGAAGGGGCCGTGAACGTCCTGGCCGAACAGCACCTTCTTACCGTCGTCGACGACGACCGCCGAGATCGAGCCAGGGGTATGGCCGGGCGTGTGGAGGAACGTGATCTTCGTGCCACCGAGCGTCATATCCTCGCTGTCCTTGGTCAGCATGACGTCGACCTTCACGGGCTTGTAAGTCTCGTGGTAAAACGAGGCAGCGGTCCTTCCTTCCGTGCCCTTGGCGCCCTCGATCGCGTCGGCATCCAGCTTGTGCGCGATGATTTTGGCTTCCTTGAAAATGTTCTTGAACTGCCACGCTGCACCGACGTGATCGAAGTGCGAATGCGTGATGACGATGTGCGAAATCTTGCCTGCAAAGCCTGCTTGTTTCAAGTTATTCATGATCGCCCCGCCATTCGACGTGCCCGTGTCGATCAAGCACACGTCCTTGTTCTGGAGGAAAATCGCGTAGACGCAGCAGTCGTTGATGCCCGATAACTGCCCGGACCCGACCATGAAAACGTGCGTTGTGAGTTTGGATGGTGTTGGCATGTATTTCATCTTGCTTCATAGTAATAAGAATCTTCGCCCTTGCTGACAAAAACCCCGTTTTTGTGGATGGTTATTCCTTTTCATAATCGCCGTAAAGGCTGAGAATGGCGTTGTTTTCGACATCAATACCATTAAGTACTTGCTGCACAAATCACAGATTATATTACGTAATTGAGGTTTAACCACATGGACATCTTCGGTTTGCCAATTCCAGTCGGTTACGAAATCCCATTCTTCGCCACCCTCATCGTCATTGGCGTGAAGTTTTCCATCGCGGCGTTTCTCGGCCGGCGGGTCTACAAGCAATCCAAGACCCAGACCAAGCGCCGGTTGACCTTCATCGGCGCGGCATTCTTGCTGATCTTGTGCCTCGGCATCTCGCGGTCGATCTACTTCTACTACGACTTTTTCCTCACGCAGTTCATACCGGCGAACCTGTTCATCAAACCGAACATCTATTATTGGCAAGTCGCGACTTGCATCGCTGGGTATAGCGGTGCGTTCTTGCTCTTCGTGCTCGAGCGGGACATCTACCGGTTCAAGACGTGCTTGATCCCGACCGGCGCCGTGATCGTCATCTCCACCATCCAGCTGCTGTATCCGGTCAACAATATGGACGATTTCCAGTTCGTGTCGACCATCGGCATCATTGGCACGCTCGGTATGCTCCTTGCGATCATCACCTTCATTTACCTGGCCATCAAGAGTTCTGGATTGTTGCGGAAAGTGTGCGTGGCCCTCATGATCGGCGTCTTCATTTATGCGATCGCGGGTATGGCCATGAGCGAGAACATTCTCGGCGCGATCGATGCCGCGATTCCCGGCGCACGCGCGGTCGTGATCCTGCTGGTTCCCATTTTCAAGATCGTTGCCTTCACCATCATCACGTGGGGGGCCGTGAACTTCCAACTGTAACTTTCTAAAAATGCTCAAACAAAAGGTGCAAATACATGGCGGTTGTCTTTGGTTTACCTATCCCAGACGGATACGAAATTCCCTTCATATTAACCCTCATCATCCTGCTCGTCAAGCTGATCCTGTGCATCTTCCTTTCCTACAAGGTGGCAAAGAAACGAAAGGAGGAAAACGTCGTCGCAATTCAGTTCCTGTCGGGCGTGCTGTTCTTGATGCTCGTCTTGTTCCTCTCCCGGATCTTGTACATGATCTTCGATTTCTTCTTGACGAAGTTCGTCCAGGTGACATATCCTATTTTCCCAAATATCTGGTACTGGAAGACCGCCTCGCTCATTTCGGCGTACGGTATCGGGGTGCTGCTCTTGATCATCGACCGGCGCATCCTCCAGTTCAAGTTCAAGGGGATCTTCGCGATCATCGTCTTCGCCGCGGCGACGTTTCAATTCTTCTATCCCGTGTCCACCACGGATGACTTTCAATTCGTGTCGACGATCGGCGTGGTCGGGAGCATGGCGATGTTAGTGATCCCCATCTTGTTCTTCTGGATCGGGGCAAAAACGCCCGGCTTGCGCAAGATCGCATTCTCGGTAGCCTTCGGCGCGATCATCTATGCCGTTGGCGGCAGCCTCGTGAGCGCTACCTTCATCAATATTTTTATTGGTGTGGGGCTCACGCAAGACATGGTGTACGCCATTTCCATCGGAATGAAGGCTGTCGGGCTGGTCTTGATAACATACGGGGCCACGCACTTCAGCATCTGATGCGGGGATACATATTTTCTCTATCTTGCACGGGTTTTTTTAAAACCCGCGATTCTTTCTCTCACACAAACGGAAACCGGGCTCGAAGCATGCGCGAGATCACCATTTCGACGGCAGAAAATGAGGATTATCTCAAGGAGCTGGAAGCATTCCTCGTCGACCCATCGACGAAGCGATGTGTCTTGCTCGCGCACGCCAAGGCCATCACCCGGCTCGTGAACATCGCCCTCGAATTCAAGAATAAGCATTCCAAGGTCATCAACATCGATGATATTTCTATTGGCACGGTTCGCGGCCTGTCCATGAAAAAAGAGACGACGAAAAACGTGAGCTTCATGAAGATCGTGCTCGTGAAGCGGGAAACGCTCAAGGAATGACAAAACGTCCGGTATCCGCAAGATCCGGGTTCGCGTGCCGATGTTCTTGGCACGTGCTGGTGAAACTGCATCGCGAACATTTTTTAGGAATGCTTTGCTTGATGTGCATGGCTCATACTAAACCGTGAACAAAGCAGGCTTTTTGCTCCAGAAAACCGAGTTAAACAACCTCCTTTTCGCACGAATAGCTTGTGGGCTTTAATTTCAAGTAGACAAGGTTTTAAATAATGCCACAAGAAGGCACAGTTAAGTGGTTTAATCGACGAAAGGGCTATGGGTTTATCACGCCTAAGGAAGGCGACAAGGATATCTTCGTGCACCATTCGGGTATCGTCGTTGAAGAAGGCCAGTTTGCAAGTTTGGATGAAGGCGACCAAGTAGAATTCGATGTTAAGGACGGACAGAAAGGGCCGGAAGCAAGCAACGTGGTTGTAAAAGTCAAGGCTCCGCCGAAGGAACGCGAGGAGCGCGAAGACCGGGGTTCGCGTGGTTTCGGCGGCGGTTACGGTGGCCGCGGTGGCGATCGCGGCGGTGGCGACCGTGGTGGTGGCTCCCGTCCGTATAAACGCCGATATTGAACAAGTTCATCAAAGTAGGAAAGTGATTTCCGGTTTTCCCCTTTTTTTCCTTCAACAGCAAGGGAAGGCGTCCCGTTTCTCGTTGATTGTAGAATAAACGCGAATATGAGTGAACACCCGTGAATTTACTATGGACATAACCATCAAGGTTTTACTTGCCTCTGCCATGTAAGGTTGGATTACCTAGTTCCTCGTAGGTCGATTCCCCAAATAGTAGGGCTTTGTGAGGTATGCGAAAATGTTTGAGTCCGTGGACATCGTGGATTCGTATCGGCGCCGACGTATTCTATATTGGGTGACCACCATCTATTGTGATTTCTTGATACTCCTTCTGGGGATTTTTTTTATGACTACGATGGATATCATCGCCTTCGGTTGGACTATCGTCGCATTATGCGTCTCAATACTGGCATCCGTCTTTGTATTGCACTATATCGAGCAAAATGTAAAGAAGCCGGATAAGCGATTCACAATATCCCAGCAATTCATTGAAATAGCGCGATGGGACAGGAAAGTCTTTCATGTCGAGTGGTCAAGCGTCACATCGATCAATATCTTGAAGGAGGATCGGGGGGACAGCGAGACATCTTTGGTGTACTACACGATCACGTTTGAGATAATGTCCTCACCAAGAACGATTAAATTCGACGCAATTACCGACTTTTCCCCTCAAAAGATCGATTGCTTCGTTTATTTCCTCGTACAATTCGCCCGGCAGAGAAATGTGCCGATTTCAGGCATTGAGAAGGGCATGAAACGCATCCCCTTCATATATCCGAAGTATGAAAGGGAACTCGGGGATTGGAAGATTTTTAAGAACAAGGAATTAGAGCACATGTGGAACGATTTCTCCAATGAACTGAGGAACTGCTTTTAATCCCCTAAACTAAACGTGAAAACATCACTTTTTATTCCTTCTAACTTTCTATTAAATATCTCTTCCGATTAGAAAGACCGTATTCGTGCGATATATGGGTGAAAAATACATGTTCAAGAAATTGACAGATAAAGTTGCAAGCGGTGCGAAGAACGCCGTGAGGAACACGGCATATCGGGCCGAGAACAAGGCTGTTTCGACCGTGAAGCAGACCGTGAAAAATCAATTCAATGCCTTCGTTGCTAACGTTAAGAAGGTGAATAAAAAGGTTAATGGGCCCTTGATCGAGGATTTCAACGAGTTCAAGACCCAATGGGAAGCGAAAGCGGGGGATCCAGAACAAAGCATCTTCTTCTTCATGATAGCAGCATACCAATATGCACAAGGTGCAAAAGACAATGGCGAGTGGATGGCCACCGTCATCCTCCCCAAGACCCATTTGCTCCCTCTCGATAGCTCACCGACCGGGTTCAAGATCAACTTCCAGGGAGATGGTTTTTTCCTGGAGCAGATGGCAGCGTCTCCCCAGATCGTCAACTCTTACCTTGGTGGCACGCCGGACAATAATTATACAGTCGATACGAAGAATCTCGTCATGAACATCGTGTCAGATGGAAGAACCCCGACGGATGCAACAATACACATCCAGAGCGCGGGCAAGGACTTTTCATCCCCTTGTAACCTTCGAAAGAACAATAATGGCCAGTGGAAATTGTTCACGATCGGATCCATCGCAACCGGTGTACAGAAAACTGAAGCGGAAAAGGGAGATTTCTAATCCTTTAGTCTTCTTCAATATTTTTTTTACATTGTTGCTGAGGCGGGAAGCCAGATCGAGAAATGATTATCCCTTCATTTTGCGTCCCGCATATCGCTCAAGGAAATATGACCTTTCAATTCATCATCACGTGTTGATACCCGTGGAGCGGACGAGGCCCGCGAGCATGTTATACACCGGCTCGCCGGACACGTGGACGTCTGGGGGCGGGTTCAAGACGGGGTAAAATTCTTCCTCGAACCGCTGTTTCGCTGCTCGGAGTAGCCGCTCGATCTTTGCTTTCTCGGGGGAATCGCTCGGGCCCTCGACCAAGGCGACGTAGCACGTCTGCTCGTCCCCGAGTAAGAAGAAATTCAAGTCGTTCGAGGCGAACGTGTGAATTTCGTCATTCACAGCCTTGGACGAGAGCAGCTTATAGTAGTGTACCAACGAGAGCGTCTGCGAAAACCGCTCGACGAACATGTTGCAGTCATTGAACTTCGAGCGAAACACGACCCTGAGCGGCGCACCATTGTGGATGACGAGGAATATCTTGAGCAAGACCTTACTGAAGATCTTCTTGAAGCAATTGCAGCACGGTATGCCGATCGTGAGCTTGGTTTGCGAGAACACGTGGTCGAAGTTATCGGTTTTACTGATGATGCGGATGAGGCTGTCCCGCAAGCCGATCTTTTCTTTTTCCGGCCGGAAGTAAAAATCATCGAGGTACGTGCTATGGTTCGACGAGCCGCACACGGGACATCGGGCGAACAGTTTCATAAACCGGTCGTAAATGACCTTCTCCTCGGGTGAAAGCTTCGTAGCAGGTTCCTCACGCGGCGCCGAGTTCATGATGCGCTGGAGTCGCCGCAATTCCCCAAGCATCTCGTCCCGGAGCGTGCGAAACACGATACCATTGGTGGGCGTGTCTGCGTGCTCCGTGGCCGGAGGCTCTGCTTGGGGAACCTGCTGCTCTTCTTGTATAATGACTGGTTCTTGCGTGGTAACCCGATGATCCTGTGCGATTTCCCCTTGCAATGCCCGTTTTAGCCGGTTTAATTCATCCAGCATCTCTTCGCGCAAGTTCCGGAATCCGGAGGGTTGACTGCTCGGAGGCGGCTGGGAAATAGGCGTTGCGGGTGGAGGGGGCGTCTCGCCGCGCATCACGCACCGGAGCCGCTGCACCTCGTCCCGCATCATGGCCATGGTCATGGAGGGTACGAACGGCGCGACATTTAGTTGCCTCACTGGCTCTCGGTTGCGGTTCAAAGCATCCACGAGAGACGTTGCCGCGGCTTGTTGCTCAGCGCTCGACCGCCGTGCTCTTCGCAGAGAGCTGTCTCCCTGCGGCGTTTCCCCCGGTCCATCGGGCGATTGATTTGCTGACGCCATCTCGCACCTTGGATATAGTCCAAATCCACTCTCTTAAAGCTTCCCGGAACGCCACGTGGCGCCGGTACCCTACAGCGAAGGAAAGTATACATTGATCGAAAGCAACTCGACATCATGACCTTGACTCCGATTCCCCTCTCGAACATGAGGATCACGGGCGGTTTTTGGAAATCGCGGCAAGACATCACGCGCGACGTGTCCATTCCCGCAACTTTCAAGCAAATCAAGGTTACAGGTCGCATCGATGCGTTCAAGCTAGACTGGAAGCCTGATGCAGCTTCCAGCCCGCCTCACATTTTCTGGGACTCCGACACCGCCAAATGGGTGGAGACCGTCGGGTACTCGCTGGTCACGAAGCCAGACAAGATCCTGGAAAAACAGCTCGATGCTCTCGTCGACTCGATCGTGGCTGCACAGCAACCAGATGGATACTTGAACACGCACTTCACGGTTGTCGACCGGGACAAGCGATTCACGAACCTCCGCGACTTGCACGAGCTCTACTGCGCCGGCCATCTCATGGAGGCTGCGATCGCGCACTTCCAGTCAACGGGAAAGATGAACTTCCTCAATGCCATGGCAAGGTATGCGGATTACCTCGATTCTGTTTTCGGCCCAGCCGAGACGGGCAAGAAGCCGGGGTATTGCGGCCACCCGGAAATCGAGCTGGCCCTGGTCAAGCTCGCCAAGGCGACGGGCAAAAAGAAATACCTGGATCTCGCCACGTTCTTCATCAACCAGCGGGGCCAAATGCCCTTCTATTTCGAACAAGAAGCGGAAAAACGCGGTGAAAAGCCCAAGGATTATCTCGGCGCGCTGCGAGACCGGGAATACCGGCAGTCGCATATACCCATCCGCGAGATGGAGGAAATTGTCGGGCACGCAGTACGAGCGCAATATCTTATGTCAGGTGCCGTCGATGTAGCCCGGGAAACCGGGGATGAGGATTTGATGCGAGCATGCCGCGCTGTTTGGAACAATGCTTCAATGAGAAAGAATTACATAACTGGTGGTATGGGTGCTCGCGCGGAAGGCGAGGCCTTCGGCGAGGACTACGAATTGCCCAACGAAAGCGCGTACGCTGAGACGTGCGCCGCCATCGCCTTCTTTTTCTGGGGGCATCGGCTGCTCCAAATAGATGGTGACGCCAAGTACGCGGATGCGATGGAGAGAGCCTTGTACAACGGCATCTTGAGCGGCGTCTCGCTCTCCGGGGATCAATTCTTGTACGTCAACCCGCTCGCGGCGAATTTGGGCGCGGGCAAGCTCGAGCGAACCACGTGGTTTGGCTGCTCCTGCTGCCCGAACAACCTCACGCGCCTCGTGCTCTCGCTCGGGCAATACATCTACTCGGTGTCGTCCGATGCCGTGTACATCCATTTCTTCGTCGAGGGCGAAGCGAAAATCTCCCTCGCCACGGCAGGTGGCCAAGAAATCACCCTCCGCCAGAAAACGATCTATCCGTGGGAAGGGAAGGTCGATATCACGCTATCTATGGCCAAGGAAGCCGAGTTTGCGGTCAAGGTGCGCATACCGGGCTGGTGCAAATCGGTCGCAGTCGGGATCAACGGGAACGAGATGGACGCGAGCACCATCCCCGTCGAGAAGGGGTACATGGTGCTGTCGGGCGCGTGGAACGATGGCGACGTGATCGAGATCGTGCTCGATATGCCCGTGGAGCGCGTCCGCGCGCATCCCTCGATCGATGCGGATCGGGGACTCGTTGCCCTGCAGCGTGGCCCAGTCGTCTATTGCCTCGAGGAAATCGACAATGGCAAGAACCTCGGTGGCATCGCGCTGCCGAGGAGCTCCAAGCTCCTGCCCACGTTCGAGCCTGGCTTGCTCGGCGGTGTCGTGGCCATCTCGGCCGACGCATCGAGGCTCGATATGGGTGGCTGGGAGGGCATCTTATACGCGAACAAGGAAGCCAAGCATCGATCGACAACCATCAAGGCTGTCCCGTATTTCACGTGGGGGAACCGCGGTAAAAGCCAAGAAATGATCGTCTGGGTTCGCGAGCAATGAAATGGCTGAGAAAAACTCGTAGCTCGGCAGAAGATGGTGCCAAGCCAAAAAAAGACGAGTGGAGCGAGCCAGGTTTTCATAGGCCTCTTGGAGGCATGTTTTTTAATCTCGTGCCGGTTTTCCTGGCGTCGGGGTTCGGGTTGCTGTTCAACGTATGGCTCATCCCGAGCGTGATATTTCCCTTCCCGGAAGCTATGGGTTACCAGAACCTCAACAGCCAGATCTTCGGCGTTTTTTTCACGTTATTTGATATCGGGATCGGGGTAGCATTGCAACGATTCATTGCGGAGAAAAACATCTCAAATCCTCGTAGATCTGTCGATTATATCCGGTTCTACATATTTTTCCAAGTTTTCACGGGCTTAATCCAGGTTTCAATTATTGCAATTTATGTACTCTGGTTTTTGCAAGGAACAACGCTTTCGTATGCAGCGTGGTTTTTTCTTGTCTATTCGACCATTCAGGTCCCGGGTATGCTCTGGGTCTTCAACGGGGCATTACAGGGATATCAACGGTTCGATAAGGCCAATTTGGTGGCATTTCTCGATACCGTCATCTTCGAGAACACGACCCGCGTGGCTTGCATCCTCCTTGGTCGCTGGCTCGGTGCCCAGGATCCTTCCTTTGGCGAGGTTATGGGCGCCGCCGCGGGGAGCATCGTGGGCGTGTATCTCGACGATTTCGTAGCCGCGGCGATCAGCGCGCATTGGCTCTCGCCCGTCATCAAGAAGATCGATCCAACACTGCGGGTGTGGAAGCTGTTCATCCCGCGCTTCGACAAGCAAGTCGTGAAGGATTGCTTCTCGTTCGGAGCCCGCGTCATCGTCCCGACCCTGATCTGGCCCGCCGCGAACTTCGTCTCGGTCTATATATTGCTCAATTGGATGCCAAACTACGCAACTTATATCGGAATCTTTTCCCTCGCGGATTTGTTATCGAGCCTCGTGTACTCGTTTAGTTTATCGCTCGCGCCGCCAGTTTCCGAAGCATGGAACAACAAGAAAGTGGCTTTGACGAAATATTACCTCGCGCGCAATTATCAATGGTATGCCTTGACCGGTGGGTTTATGGCCGGGTTGCTCGTCGCCGGGGCGCCGCTGCTTGGCCTGATCGCTGGTCCCGGGTTCGAGCTGGTCGTCCCTATGCTTCAATACCTCACTATCTTCAAGTTTGTCGACCTATTCGCCATCATCCACGATTCTATCTACAACGGTCTCGGGCACCCTGAATGGAACATCTTGCTCGTCGGGGTCGATCAAGGCATTAGATTATTCATCACGTGGTTGTTGCTTATACCGTTCCCATGTGGCTGGCTTGCGCTCGTTTGGGCGTTAGGGCTAGGGCGTGGCGTCAAGTGGGCCATCGGCTACGTTGCCTTGTGGAAGAAATATTTCCACTTCAAGGTCAACTGGTGGCAATCGTTCGGCGCAACATTTATCGCAATGGGAGCCGAGCTGGTCGTCGTGTTCAGCCTGGTGTACGGGATCCATCCCCTTCTCGCAAGCGTGGTCGGCGACCTTGTATCGGCGCTCGTCATCATCCTCGCGTGCATCATCATCGGCCCGTTCTTCGTGTTCTTGCCCGTGTATGCCATCGCTGGGGGCTGGGATGACGAGGCCCTCAAGGTTTTCGAGCGCGCGGTTTCGTTGAGCGGGCCTTCCAAGGGGCTGGCTCGATTCTTGCTCGTCATCTCCAAAAAATTCAGCAAAATATCTCGATTACACGGCAAATTCCAGACCGATGTCACCGGCGTCGACGAGGACATCGCGGCGCTGATGGCTGAGCGTGCTGCAAAACTCGGGCTTATGAAGGAATGAACCATTCAATTAATGCCCATTTTTTCCTAAAATTCTTCATTCTCATTACGATTTTTTCCATAATCTTTCAAAAACTTATCGAGGCCTTGAATTGCCACGAGTGGTGAGATGTTTTCCTTTTTCACTCTTTCATGGTAGGTTAAAAAATCATGATACCACGCGGGATGAGGTTCTGGCAGTTGTGGAACATCAATCCAATCGTGAAAAGTAATATGCGTGAATAATTTGGTGGATGTATCGTAAACTCCTTGCACAAGCACCGAAACGATATAATCTGGTCGAGGCAACCACTTGGTTTTGACTAAGAAACGAATATTCACTTTTCCAAGAAGATCTTTCTCTATTCCTTCACCATGAACGGTTGCGCTCATAAATTTGAATTCCCTTTTTTTATCCATCGTCAATCACCATCATCGGTCGATTTTTCATTTAATGAGGTAGCGGAATGAACAACTGATCTCTCCTATTTAATGCTTGTTCTTATTCCTAGTATTTGGTGTTGGGTTCGATTAGCCTCCCTCGATATACAAGAGATTGCTAATCAACGGAATCCAGATTGAATGAACTTGGCGCACGCGATGCCTTGTTCGCCCTTCACGCAATAAAAAAGATAGAGGTCGTTGCCGTCAACCAACAAGGCCGGGTCCCGCAATGCATTGGCCGGCCCCGTGGAGCCGTGCTTGGAAGGGATGAGCGGCAACTTGCTCCCTTCCCACTCGAACTCGGGCTCGAGAATGGTCACCGGCACCGAAAACTGCCAATCCCTCCAATCACGAGTGATGTCGACGGTCGAGAGCAATATCCTTTCCGGTGCATCTCCGACACGGGTAAAAAAAACCAGGAGACTGTCTTCCCTCACCAGCACGTCACAATGCCTGAACCCCGGGATTAACTCGGGACCGCGCTCAAACATGGTCTTCCCGTCACGCGACCGGACGAGGATCCCGTCCTTGTTGTCGTTTTTTGCGAGGCCGTAGACATACCCTCCATGCTTGAACACGCGCAGGTAAAACGGCGCTAGTTGTTGCTGCCCGGGGGTGAAGGCAATCCCGTCACGCGACGTGGCAAGGAAGGTCATTTGCCCCTGGTCCTTGTAGGGCTTTTTGCCTTTGCAAGGCACGTGAAAGTACATGTATATTAAGCGCTCTGACTCGTCGATGACGATTTCTGGGGATGCCACGTGTTTTTTATCACCGATCTGGTCGAGATGCAACGTGCCTGGCTTGTATACCGTGTAAGGCCCTTCCACGGCATCGGCATACGCGAGCCGGATGTATTTACCCCCGTGATGCGCAAAATACAAGTAATACTTGCCAAGGGGGTCATGAATCCATCCCGGTACATTGATCGGGTATGGCCCGTTGATGTTGCTGCCCAGCTCGCCTTCCAGCCCCGGCATGCCTGGCCAGATGACGGGATTCACCCTCGCCCGGTCGAAACGCCCTCCAAGTATGGCCGCGATAGTGGGCTTCATCACGTCACCGGCTTGGCACTTCGTCTCCCGTTCATCCATATGCCCAAAATTAATACAACAAAGACCATCCCGATGGAAACCGGATGGATGATAAGAATTGTTATTTCAGCGCCTTGCCAAGGGAGTCCGGTATGGAAAATATAAGACAGATATAGGAGAAGCATGCCGGCGAGATAAGAGCCAGTTTTTTTTGTGATCACGCAGAGCAAGAAGCCGAAGATCATGAACGTGATGGCAAAACCAACCGTGTGCCACGGGTAGCAAAGCCCGAAAAGAACCGACGTCACGACATATGCGAACTTCACCCCGCGGTTCATGAACATCTTGAAGCCCCACTTGAAGAAGAAACTGCACATGCCCCAAAGTTGTACGATCTTCGTGACGAAATAGAAGAAATATATCTTCGGTTCGAAAAACGAGCAGCAATGCCAGATACTCGATACCAGGCCATACCCGAAGGCAGCGATGGCCATAGGAATGGCAGTTTTCTTGAACGTGGCCGTGTTACTTGCAAACTCGTTGCGATCCAGCTTGAATACCTTGCTAGCGATAGCGGGAATGCAGCCGAGCACGACCAGGCTCGCGATGGAGGGGAAAAATAAGGAGCCCATGCCCAGGAAGCCCGCGGGATCCCACCAGGCATACCCGATCGCGAAGTTGACAACGAAAAAAATCCCCGTCGAGATAAAAAAGAGGGCGTATTCGGCCCGCGTCACCTCCCGCCGCGTGGCGGTCGTTGGTGGTTCTTGTTGCTTCAAGAACCACGACGCCACCGTGACCATTATCACGATCCCCCATGTGGCGAGCAGTCGCATGGAAAGAGGACCACCCAGGGCATCGACGCCTTCCATCCAGGTCATGCCATTGATCGGCGGCTCCCCGACCACGTTCAGCGATAAATATTCGAGTATATCGAGCGGTATAACCATTACAAGCAAAACCAGAATAGCAACCAGCAAGAGGAGCAGTTTCCCGATCCGGGAGATTCGCAAGTCGATAGAGGGTCACCCGTTACTTCATCATCTCCCTCGGATAAAAAATGTGTTCTTTCCTACGCGCACACACCGGCATATTGCGCATAGGTGATTTCTATGTCCCCGCGTCGATCCATGGCCTTGAAAGACGAGAGCACCGCGGAATTGAGGGCCTCGACGCTCGGCAGGTTCAAGAGCCACGATGCAAATACCACGGTCTTTTCGGTCACGGTCGTGATGATGCCTGCGTCTAGGAGGACCATGGTCATCCGTTCAAGATCATCGTTTCCAGTGTCGCCTTCCAATCTCGACCAGAGCGCGAGCCGGATGGTTGCAATTCGCGAGAGCTTGGACTTGAGCACGCGCCCGCTTTTCGTGAACATTGCACCTTCTTTCATGCACGACAGCACTGCCAGACACTTGAGCTTGATGGCATCGAGTTTCACGACGCGCTTGTGCATTGAATCGTGTAAAGGTGTGATATGCATAAACTTTTGGCCGCAAATTGGGCAATACACCGCTGGGCTGACATCGTCTCGGGTTGCATCCACGCTCATGGTGCAACTTGTGCAAAACATCATCTCGGAGGGATCGACTTGTACCTGTAATTCATTAACTTTTGCGAGATCTATGTAGGATCTGTTCGACTTGGATGCCGATGAATGAACTTTTCCGGATTCAACGGCGTAATCAGTAGCTCCCGAGTAATCAAACAGCAACGCATTCACCGGGGATGGCATGACCCAGCAAGAGTCATCCCACGTCTCGAGTGACGCGATCGCCGCGGCATCCATAACCGGCGTGATGTACTCATTTTGTATTGACGAAGGAGACGGGTTCTGCGGGATTGGTAGCACTTGGTTCGCGGCAAGCTTGTGCCATTTCTTCACGATGTGATCAATGCACGCGATCGTTGCGGCGAATGCGATGAACAAGCACGTTGCAAGAAATGCTGGCAAAAATGGCGCAGTTACTGCTAACATGCTTCCTATCATGCATGCCACAAACAACTCCAAAGCCATTTTCCTATTTTTCGCATTCATCTTGCATCACGTTGAATTGATTGTCAAGGATGACCTATGGTTTATCCAAGAGATTTAAATGACGTATGGAGAACATATGTTTTTGAAAAAACGGGCAGTTCGCTTATTGCGATTAATTCGGATTGCGTTATTAGTCATGATGCGGTATTGACATTCGTGATATCCATGAACGGCACGAGCTCGACACTGGTCTCGAAAATATGGGGTTGCTTGCTCGGCAGCGCCATTGGAAACGCTATGGGATCGATCGTGGAAAACTGGCCATACGAGCGCATTGAAAAAACCTACGGGAAAATAGAGATGCCGCTGCACTTGGAGCGCATCAGGACGGAAGATGATCACCGGATCGCGATGCTCTACACGGAGGCGTACTTGAAATACCAGCGCAGCATCACGCCAGAAGATCTTGCTGAGATCTGGAAGGAAAAATTTACGAACTCGGACCAATTTTTCTGGTGCATGCGCAATTCGCTGGAACTATTGCGACGTGGCATCTCGCCGCGGCAAACTGGCATGTACAACATAAACACGGGCAGCGCCATTATGGCCATCGCCCCCATTGGCATCTACAACATGTTCGAGCCGGACAAGGCCTATGCGGAAGCCCTCGACCTGGCATACATGTACCAGCCCGAACCCGATGCCCAGTGCGCAGCCGCCATGGCCGCGGGATTCGCCGAGGCATTCTCGCCGGACGCGACAGTGGATAGCATTGTTGCCACGATCCACGACCATGCGCTCGACAAGGATATGGTGTACTGGGATGACCGCAAGGTGAACAATCTCAAGACCGCGGTAGACATCGGGATCGACATCGCCGACAAGCACGGGGCCGACTGGTGGTCGGCACGCAAAGATGTTTGCGACCGGCTCGGGCAATGGCACGCCATCGAGCCTATCGAGGTCCTCTCGATCACGGTCTCCCTTTTCAAGATGACTGGCGGAAATTATACCGAAGGGGTCATCGCGGGCACTAATACAGGCCGGGACTCAGACACGATCTCGAACTTGATCGGCGGTCTATGCTGTGCCATGCACGGGCTGGAAGCCATCCCCGCCGATTGGCGCGAGGGCGTTCTAGAAGTCAATCCAGCCCTCCACGACAAGTTCGGCCAAGTGTCCCGGGAGTTTGCGGCGATCCTCGTGAAAAAATTCGAGATGTACAAGAAATACTGGAGCTACGCGGATAAATTGACCCGCCTCGTTTAAAAAAATTCAAGGGAACCCGGTGTCCCGGGTTCCCCATTTCTCCCGAAAAAAGGGAAAATCCTGACCGGATTGCCTTCCCCATTGACAAGTTCTCTCTCACGCAATTAGAAGCCGTATCATCCAAAAACGGACAGCGTGGGATAAAAATGGGAGTTTTTATCTACGGTGAGGCTTTGGTATCTGAGCACGAGCAGCCGATACTTATTTATCCATCAAGCGTTCCGCCTGGGCAAACGTCCTTTCAGCGAGTTTCTGCAAAGACATTTCCTTCCAATTCGCCAGCGGTGACAAGATCTCGCCTCGCGCGAACCGTTTCTCGTAGCTCGGGATAAGCTTATTACCAAGGTATGCACCAAGGATCGCGGCCGCGTTGCCCGCGTTGCAGTCAGTGTCGAGGCCGCACTCGGTAGCTCGGTGCATGGTCTGGAACATGTCGCCGTCGCCGTAGATCAAGCCGATGACGATTGCCGCGTTGTTCGGCACGGTGTGCACGCCGAACGCGCGATCCTTCTTGAGCAAATTCAGTCGCTCCTTGAGCCAGGCCTTGTTGTTGCTGAGGCGCTGGCGTGCATCATCCACGAGCTCCCGGCGGTATTTTTCAGATGCTTCCTCGGCTGCAGCCCAGGCTTGTTCCCAGAACCTGGGATCGTGATTTAATTCAAAGGTCGCGACCACCGCGTCGATGCATTCATAGAATTTCGCGATATTTGGCTTGGAAATGCGCTTGTCGTCGAGCAAGAGCAGCGCATCTTTCACGCGAACGATGTCGGATTTCAAGATCTCCGCCGTGACGCCGTGCTGCTCGATGGTCTCCCACTTGGAAGGCCGGTCGGGAAGTGGCGATCTCGCTAGGAACTTGACCGCGGCGGGATAGGTGATGGTCGTCTTGACATCTATGGGATTAAAGTCGATGCCGACGGCCACCATTGCGGAGACAAACAGCTCGCCAGCGATGCCGACCCCCCGGTGGGCGATCCATGCATCTTCAAGCGATAGTTGCACGCACAATCGCAAGCGTTTCAAGTCGTTCTCCGCAGTGGGGCTCTGGTCTGAATGCCAGCCACTCGCGGGCGCGAGCATACCGAACAGTTCTCCTTTCATCTGTGCGCCGATCCAGTCGAAATACGCGTTTTGATATCTGTTCTCGTATATTTCATCTGCCGCGTGTTCCCACGGCACGCCGTGATCGACGGCATTTTCCAGCGCGGCCTTCTCGGCGGTGAACACGTACCGGCGATCGAGATTCTCCTTCCAGAAACGACCAAGCAATTCCGGGGACAATATCTCATGTTTTGTTTTGCCAGCTTTGATCATCGCATCGTCGAGCGATTCCAGGGCAAGCAGAGCGATGAGTTCGTATTGCTCGTCATCGTTGATCTGCTGCCTGTGGGTTTCGATCCAGCCCGTGAGCGGTGGTACCATCTTTTGAATAAACTTCTTGGTGCGGCCTTCCACGCGAGACCCGTACATGCCACCTGAAATCTTGCCCGTCCAGCAGCCCCAGATCTTGTCGAGAAGCGTGTTCTTGTCGTGATCTACCATGCTATCATCTCGTCATGGGTTTCGTTTTGACATCTCCAGTTCCTGTCAGCTTGAGCAATCCGAATGCTGTGACGACCGGCCTCCCAATGAGGAAGACCAGGAATTCCACCCACAAGGATCCATGCTCTGGAGGGATTTTTTTCAGGCGACTCCTGAACGCGTCCAAAGTGTTACCCATGTAATTTCCCACGGTGATACCATAAATGCATTGCAAGATTGCCTTGCTCTTTTGCACGCCATATGCATGCACGAGGCGCTGGATGGCTTGTTTTTCTGGCTTCCCTTGGGTTTCGGCGTAATGCTGGGCGAACGCGAGGGCGACGAGCTCATCACGCTCAGCGCCATCAAATTGCGAGCCAAGGATTGCAGCGATCTCCCGGTCCGAGCATCCTGCTTCCAATGCCAGGCGGGTGTGGATCCAAGAGCAGTACCGGCAACCGTTAACACCCGTCACCGCGAGCATGATGCGCTCCGCGAAACCGGGCGAGATGCTTGTCGACATTTTCGTCATTCCGCACCGGATAACCGTGACAATGTCCCGGATGAACAAGCGAAAGGTGTAACTCCGTTTTGGGTACCACCCATGATGCGCAGCCGGGATCGATGCCATGAACGATCCTAAGTCGTGAGAAATGATAAATGAAGCTCCCAAAAATAGAAGGAGGTGAAAAAAAGAATGAGGTGAAGAAATTATTCGGCTTTGCCTTTTTCTTGGAGCTTGATATACTGGTCCCTATACTCTTTCTTGAGAACCTTGCCGAGCGAATTGGTCTGGAGCTGGTTCTTGAACCACCAGACACGGGGCACCTTGTACTTGGCAAGCTCCTTTTCGGCAAGGGCTTTCAATTCCCGCTCGAGATCCTCGGTCTTGTCCTTGAATTCCGCGGAGGGAATGATGACGGCCAGAAGTTGCTCGCCATAGATCTTGTGCGGCACGCCGAGGACCGCGAGTTCCTTGACGCCGCGGTGGTTACGTAGCACCATCTCGATCTCGCTCGGGTACACGAGCCGCTCGCTCACCTTGGCAATGTCCTTCGACCTGTCGGTCAAATAACACACGCCGGCCTCATCGCGGTATCCGACGTCACCGCTCCAGTACCAGATACCTTCCCGTCCCTTGATCGGCTTCATGACCGGGTCGGAGAGCTTATGGTCGATCAAGTCCTTCGAGTCGCGGTTCAAGTATCCAACCATAATGTGTGGCCCCTTGTTGACCAGCTCGCCGACGTTCTGCTTCCCGAGTGGGAGGATGTTGCCTTTGTCATCGACGTATTCGATCTCGGCGCCGGGCATGGGTTTTCCGATGGCACCTGGCACGGCTTTTTCGATGTTCGCGGTGCCGACGCAGATGTCCTCGGTGCCACCGTATGCTTGGCAGACCCTGCCCCTGCCTCGCAAGAGGCGCTTGTTCAAGTCGGCCTCCGTCTCGGGTGGCAGCGGGCCTGCACCGCTGATAAACCACCGGTTCTTCGGGCAGATGGTGAAGTTTTCGACGTTGTCTTGCGCCATCAGCATCTTGTAGATCGACGGGACACCGCAAAAGAGGGTCATGTTCGGGTCCTCGAGTGCCTTTAGCAAGACTTGCGGGTCGAACTTGTCGAGCATGCGGATCGTGCCGCCGACGTAAATTGTGGAGGCGAGGTTTACAAACCCGAAGATGTGGTACATAGGAAGCACGAGGTTGATGTACTCGTTTGCAGTCAGGTCGAACGTCGCCGTGTGGACGCGGCCTGCGTAGATGTAGCCCTTGTGGTCGTGGAGCACGCCCTTGGAATTGCCGGTGGTCCCGCTCGTGAAATGGCACGAAGCGAGGTCCTCCTCTTTCACCGGTATCTTGGGATCCTTTGCGGGGGCTTTCTCGATCATCTCCCAGAACTCGCCCTTGACCGCCGGCGTGTCGGCGTACTCGTCACTCTTGCCGATAATGATGATGCTCTTGACCGGCTCCGTTTTCGCTGCCTTCTTCACCACGGCGGTGATAGATGCTTTGATGACCATGATCTCCATCTTCGCCCGCTGGATTGCTTCTGCGACCTCCCTCGCCATCCACAGCGAGATGAGCGGTGTGGCCACGGCGCCGATGCGATAGCACGCGTAAATGGCAACGCAGAACTCGATGCTATTAGTCGTCTGGATCCCGATGAAGTCGCCCTTCTTTGCACCAAGCGACAAGAAGACGTTGGCGAGTTTCAAGACTGTTTCATAAAACTGCTTGTATGTGAGCTTTTTCCCCTCGTAAATCACGAAAGCCTTGTCCGACTTAGCCTTGTCATCAAGGACTTCATTTAAATTTTGGAATTTTGCTTCTGGTAATTTCTTGGCTGTCATAGCTGCCGGTTTTTCAAGTGGTGTCATGATAAATCCCTCGATAATTTGGAAAAATCAAAGACCTTCTCGAATTGGTCGATATTATTTGGTTGCATAGTAAAAATTAAAGCCTTTCCAGCGATATCGGGAGAGGATTCATGGGGCACCGGAAGGATTCTTTTCCGGATTGTCGTTTGTCGGTTTGAACCGTTTTATCCAATCGGTGATCAATGTCTGTTTCGGCGGGTTCAAAACCTTGTAATATAAGACTTTAAAAAAAGGTCTCATGTCCGAAAAATTGCACTTGAGCTTGAAAACTTTCGAGAGTAGAAGCATTTTTTCCTCGATTTCCGTGAAAGCCTTTACCATCGAATCATCCGCCGGGAACGATCGCGCAAGCTTGGACTTGATGGAGGCAACGCTGTATGGCTTCGCCCGCAATGCCTTTCCAAAATCAAGCAACTCTGTTTCAACTTGCTTGATGAAAAACCGGATCTTGCGCAGGTCCTCGGGAGCTTCATGTGCCATGGTCGTGTCACGCGGCCAATCGTGTGTTGCTTGAACACCCCTTGCTGCTGCCGGTTAAAAAAGAAATGGATTAATCCACGGTCATCCCGCGGGGATCATTCGGGCACGAATAAGAACTCAGTCGTATAAAACGAGATATCCTTCTGTTCTTCCTCCATGACCGCGACCATGGATATCCGGTAGAAGCCTGGTGCTGAGACGAGATGCAATTGTTGTGATTTCAAGTTCTCGTTGTACCGGATGTAGAATGGTTTCACGTATTCTTTAAGAAAATCGATCGTCTCGAAGTCCAAGCTAGCAAACTTGTTCTTGATCAGGTCTTTCGTCTGGTCATTGGTTTGCACGCTCTCGCCAGCCCAGGTCCTCCGGACTTGGTCACGTGTCAAATCCTGGTTGAAGAAGGATAGCATGGGGATACTTTTTTCGATGCTGGGGAATCAATACTCGTCCCCCCACCTTAATCGCTTTGTCAATGCAAACTTGTGTGAAGTATGCAATCGACCTTCAAATCCGGTTCTGGCTTCGTCTGCAAGGCCATCTGGCGCTCGAATCGCTGCTGTTCCTTCCGGCGCTGGCCACTCTGCAAGAGCCAGCCAATAACGAGTCCTACGATGCCAAAAACGCCCGACAAAATCTGCGGCATCAATGTCATTATATCTACTTGCAACATGGTTGTTCACTTCGGCCATAAATGGCATTCCACAAAATCTCCTGGGAATATCTCGACCTCCGCACCTTCGACCTATATACTTTTCACGAACCAGTCTCGTGGACGGCCAAGATGGGTTTTTATGCCCTGGCGCGGATTTGAAACACATGAGTATCGAAGTAAAATTTGATCCCGCATCGGGCGATATCGAGATTTTATACAATTCCGCGTTAGTTTTTTCGTCGATCACGCCGGTTCTTTTCTACGACGACGAATGGCTCTCCGAGGATGGCGAGCAGCTTGCCTTCGAGAAAATCTCATCCCAGAAAGGAACAAATTATGCATCGAACGTGAAATTTACCGAGTTCCAGGACATATCAAAATTTTACTTCGTTAAAAAGGGAGAGGAGACTTTCAATTGCACCCTCCATGTAATCGTCTTTCCCAGAAGCCAAACGATTTATCTGACTATGGATATCCTGGGGAATGGCCCTAAATCCGATATGATTGGCGGTTATATCGATCTCGGGGTTCCACAAGGAGTTTCTCGGTACCGGTTGTTCCGGCCCAGCAATGCTCCTGTTGATAAGCCTGCGGGCAAGTCGTTGCGTCTTGGTATGAGCTTTTTCAATCCATCGCAAGGGTCCTGGGAGCATCCTGCTATGGTCGGCCTTTTACCCGACAACGAGGACCTCGCGATCACGTATATGCTCGGCAAACTCGGCAACGGGGGCATCGTCGCGTTCGTGCCGGTTGACCGCTTCGGGCAAATCACGACGATCCGATGCTGCAGCTTCCTAGAGTTTCCCAACGGCGTGAAGTACGTCTCAGGCAATTTTATGAAGGATCAAAAATATGAACACATTGCCGGGGGACTCATCGCCTTCGGGGAGGATCCGGTGGAGCTATCCTCCTCTATTTTCAAATCCTATATGCAACTCGTTAATCGCGAGCACGCGCTGCGTGAAAAGAAAGCCTATCCCGAAGCATTCGAGCATATCGGATTCTGCACGTGGAATACCTTTTACCAGGCCGTCGATATGAAGTCGATCAAAGACCTCTGCGAGGACAATTTCACAACCGAGAAGGGTACCGATCGCTTCAGGTACCTCATCGTTGACGATGGCTGGCAATCCATCAACGGGCTCTCGACTGCGGATGATAAGCAAGAGGATATAAACAAGACCGACCGGGGACTCCGGCGATTCGAGGCCAATAGTAAGTTTCCAAACGGCATTGGCGAGGTCGTGCGCCTGGCGAAAAAAAAATACCACATGCAATGGGTCGGCGTCTGGCACGCGACATTCGGGTACTGGCAAGGCGTTGAGCCGAACTCGGTGCTTGGGAAAACCTATCCCATCGTTCACAACCAAGGCAACGGCATCCCGGACCCCCGGGACTACAAGGGTTACAAGTTCTGGCACGATTACTATGCCCATTTGCGCGCACAAGGCATCGATCTTCTCAAGATCGACAATCAATCTGCAACCGCGCATGCATTGCAAGGGCTCGGCCCGCTCGATGACGTGATCGAGATGCACTATGACATGCAGCAAGGGGCGGCTTACTCGCAAAACCTGGCAATTTTAAACTGCATGTGCATGCCGAGCTATTGTTACACGCATTGGAAGATGTCCAACATTTCTCGTGTAGGCGATGACTTCGGGCCGGGCAATATCCCTGGGCTCAAGAACCAGATCAAGCAAAGTACGTTCAATCCTTTATCTTACGGGCAATTCTGCTGGCCAGACCATGACATGTTCCAGACGAAACCAGCGAATGGTTGCCCCGTGCACCCGCTCGCCCTGATGCACGCGGTGTCCGGCGGGCCGATCTACATCGCCGACGAGGTCGGGGAGACCAATGGAAAGGTCATCGAGAAATTGAGCTTCCCCGATGGCCGCATCCCGCGGCTTGAAGGGGTCAGCATGCCCACAGTCGATGCGGTCTTCGCGGACACGGATAGAGATGCACCATGTAAAGCATGGAATTTCGACGATATCCCTGGCTGGGGCCGAGTCTTTTACTATTTCATGTCCAACATGGTTAAGGACGACAAGCCCGTGGCCGCTGCCATCGCCCTCGAGGACTTGGGCAATATGGCGTATGCGGGAAACACGGTCCCGTCCGAGCACGTGATCAAGGACATCGAATCGAGCTTCACCCGTGCTGTCGCGGCACCGAACGAGCGCGTGAAGACCGACCTTGCCCCGCTGCAAGTGAAGTATTACATCATCAGCCCCGTTATCCACGGGGTCGCCTTGCTCGGCGTTTTGGAAGTCTACAACGGGACGAAAGCTATAACCCGCGCGTGCTGGGAAAGCGACAAGGTGCTCTACGTGGACCTGAAATATGCAGGGACGCTCCAGCTCTATGCGAAGAATCCCGACTGGATCACGGTAAAAGACATGTCCGGTAGGAACGTTCCCGTGGAAAAAGAACCGGTGAATCCCCAGATCCTTCGTTTCAAGGTCGAGAACGCGTGCATGATCCATCTCGCGTGATGTTCCTCCTTTTTTATCCATCCTTTTGCGGGCTGGTCGCGTCATGAAATCAAACGAGGTTCGATTTGCCATCTTGAAAAACTTGAGCCTCGGTCCCGGCCATGGGTACGATCTCTACACGGTCTTGAAGGACGAGTTCGAGATCAAGCACCCTTCCGAGTTGTACAAGATCTTGCGGGCGATGAAAGAGGAAGGCGTCGTGCGCGTTGCGTCCGTTGCGGTCAGCGGTGGAAGGGAGCGGGAAATACTCGAGCTTTCTCCCGCAGGCTTCGAAGCATATTATCAAGGCCTGCTCAAGGCATCGAAGAACTTTCTTGATTTGATCAGCGAAACCATGGTGCGAAAGCTCGGCGAGGGCATCGTGCGCCGGCTGAAGGAGATGAACATGCAGCCGATTTTCGACGAGACCGAGAACATATTCGTCAGCCTCGCGATACCTATCGAGCGTCAATTGCAGATCATCAATCAAGTTTCCAGGTATTTCAAGAAAGGACCCGAGATATACATAAAACCTGTAAAGGATCGGCGAAATGAAACCGAACTCTTGAAAACAAGCCCCAAGATCCATTTTCTCGATGATCGGTTGGCCATCAAGCCAGGATCAATTGATCTCGTGATCTTGTTTGGTCCGATCTTGAAACCAATGTTCGACGAGGCATCGATAGACAACGTCGTGTCGGTGCTCAAGCCCGGTGGTTCATTACTCGCGGCAACGTTACAAGAAAACTTGCGTAATATCACGCCCGGCCTCTTGAACGGGTTAACGAACGTATTCTCCGACTTGTTTGACGAGCCCGTGGCAAAGAAATTGGTCGATAGCTTGTCTAAGCTACTCATGTCCGAATTATTCTACAACAGTTTCGTCCCCGACAAGGACATCAAGCAATTTCTCGATAAGTACTTCGAGGATATCACACCCTTAACGCCGTCAAAGACGCGACTCGCGCCATTTTTCGATGCATTTATCGCCCGCAAACGTGCGACGTAGCGTTTTTATAGTTGTTTACATGCTCAGCTCGAAATCGCAGATCGGCGACCCCTTGCCCATGAAATTGCTCCTTTTCACGCGAATCGCGGGATTGATCGATGCGATTGCTTCCTTGTAGATGGGAATGCAGATGTCGGTGCAGATCCGGGGAATGATGTCCTTGCGAGCAGGATTTCGATCCATGATTTCCTTGTAAGGGCATTTCTTGATGGTCGCTTTCCCTTTATCCGGGCTTGCCACGTCGATGGTGAAGTCCCACTTCTCGCACGCCCACCGAAACGCCAGGAGGTCCATCACCTCGGCAACCGTCTTCCCTTCAATCTTGAGATAGTCCTTGATCCGGCGATAGATGATCTTCAGCAATTCTTTCCACACCGCGAGGTCGATCTTCAACGCGGTGTCGAAGTCCGTCGCCTTCTCGGTTTCCAAAATCCAGAGGCCATCGAGCGTGTAATAGTTCTTTTCGTAGTAAAACAGACGATCATCTTTCGACAGTGCTTTCATACGTTCTTCTATTTAAGATCGAAAATAAGAATGCTGGTGGGTCTAATTCTGTGCAACAACGGCGTTCAGAATAATAGAAATAGGAACAAACCCTAAAAGTTTTTTTTCCTTAAGCAATTTTTCACGTCCAAACGTGTGCATATAATGCGTCTGACGGAAGACGGAAAAAAGGTAAAAGATAAAGAAGATCTCGCTTTATTTTTTCAGGCCAAACCCGCAGCCGGAACAAACCACGTCCGTTGCTATGAGATCTTTTCCGCAGTTTGGGCATTTGGTCGAGGATGGCCCATTATTACCCCGGTCGATCGGAGGGGAAATCCGGGAATCCGATGCAGGTTTTGGTTCCACATTGACTGCATCCGTTATTGGTTCCTCCACGTGGAGACCAGATCCATCCTGATTGAGAGAGGCTATATTTAACGTCTTATTCTCGTTGAGGGCTTCACCTAACGGTGCTATTGTCTCGATATCAAGTACCTCCTGCTTGGGTATATCGGGGGTTTTCTTATCATCCAGGATTTCCTGCGCTATGGAAGCGGGGGCTGGATGCACCAACTCCTGTTCTCTCTGCTGCTGTTCGACGGGCGCCTGTACCACTTGCTCTCCTTCACCCGCGCAACCGATTTGCACATCGAGCTGGATCGCATCATGCCGCTCGCTCTCAGTCGATGATTGAAGGCTTTCATGCCCTTCCGGAGCTAGGTGATCTGTCATAATGCCATCCGGACGGGCCATTGGAGCCTCCAACCGTTGATCCTCCCTCGATACTTCGTCACGCAATTGCGAATCGAGCCAACTAATCGAAGCGTTCTGCGACTGACTTCCCTCACCCTCCGTGGCGTCTTGAGGTGGGCTGGTCGGGACAATAACTTGGTGATCTGCCTGGATCGTCTCGGTTTCAAGCACCGGCCCTCCTGCCGAGTGGGTTTCTTGCGCGTCGTTACCTCCTGACCCTCCTTTTTGTGTTATTATAGTGGGATCCTCTACCGGGCTTCTCGCCTCTGTGGATGCCGTCGGTGTCACATCGGAATTCCCACCCGCAATGTCAAAAACAAGGGGAACGTCCTGAACCCGTGCACTCGATCCGTGCAGTGGTGAACTCGTTTGCACGTTATTAAGCTGCGGGTTGTAGGGTTGCTCTGTTATGCTTGTGTTAGTTGTTGTTTGTTTGGAAGGGGCAGGCTGCGGCAATGCAACCTCGCCTTTTACGGGCGTGGGTGTCACGGGTGATGGTATCGTGACAACAATCGACTTCAACGCAGCAGCCTTGGCTGATCCTAATAAAATACCCAACACCATCAGAAACACCGCCGTGTACACGAAACCCCAGAGCCAGTTAAGCACGTTCGTCTGCAAGAGGAATACGATGGGAACCGGGGCTGGAACGAGGAATCCGAATAATGGCGAGAATATCATCAAGATCTTCGCAATCTTCATCAACCACAATGGTGTATCAGCAGCTGCTTCCAAGCACCAGATGCAGACGCTGCCATGCTTCGTGTAACAGTTTTTGCACAAGTCCATCGAGCACTTCCGGCACTTCTTGACGTCAATCGAAGAAGTGATCGCCTGGTTACACTCCATACACGAGTAGCTGGATCCCTGAAAAGTTCTGTATGGCATCTCAATATGCACCTCGTTCAGAAAACTGGTGGTGAGTACCCGCAAATCACGCACCGTCCTGCAACTATTGCACCACCACATCTGATACAGAACCTTGAGGCTGGTTGCTGCAAAGACGCACGCCTTTCCTTATCCAGCTGATCTAGGATTTTCTGGATCAATATCGTCTTGACCAGCTCACGCTGTTGGGGTGGAAGCCTTTCAAGTTGACGTTGGATCTCGTATGGTAAGATTATTGAGGGTTGTGGGTATGCGCGTAGTGTAGGCGATCCATACGAAGTCCGGTAGCTCGGCGGGCTGCTGTATGATCGCTGTGAAGGGGCCATTTGGATACTCGGTATATGCCGGGAAAGGGTGCTCGGTCGTGGGCCCGGCACGCGAGGCCGGGGATATGCATGCTTCTTCCCGCGTTGCTTTGCTCCAACGATTGCAAAGATGACCAATAAAACGATTATAGAGAAGGCGAAGATATGCAAAAGCGGTGTGTCACTTGCATTTCCCGGATCACTTCCTAAGGAGTACTCCATATAATCATCGAAGCCATCCCCGTCAGATTCTAACTCATTCGGCTTGCTCCCGAGCAAATATTCGAGGTAATCATCCAAGCCATCCCTGTCCGTGTCCGTGATGGTGGGATCGGCACCCGTTGCGTATTCCAGGTAGTTAGTTAAGTCATCATGATCGAGATCGCCCAAACCATCATTCAACGCTAATATCAAGCCGTACGCGTGCTCCCAGGCGTCCGGCATCCCGTCGCCGTCCGAGTCCGTGGAACCCGGGTTGGAGCCGTGCTGGTACTCGTGGATGTTCAACAGGCCGTCGCCGTCGGGGTCGGTATCGTTGTCCGCCACCAGGACGTTGACCGTCAGCGCGAAGGTGATCCCCCACCCGTCCCGCATGCCGTCCCCGTCCGTGTCGACGTTCGTGGCGTTGGATCCCGCGAGAAATTCCTGGCGATTCGTGGCCCCGTCGCCGTCCTTGTCGCTGTTGGCGTCGTTGACGATCAAGTTGA
>JAUQYW010000403.1 GCA_030587525.1 Candidatus Sigynarchaeota archaeon
GATCATTCGAACGATGTCCGTGCAGCTCACGCGCCGCGTGAAGGATCGTGCTCGTGGTCGCGGGAATCCGGCGGGCAAGCACCGGCTCGACGCGCTCGTTGACGGGATCCTGCATGGCAAGGGCTTGGGTACCTGGCAGCAAGCACGCCGGTCGTGGCGGAAAGTCGTGATGCCGGAATTAGAATCGCGTACCCGCAGCCTGGACATGGCGATTATAGCGGGTGGTGCTGTTAAAGCCGTGCTTGCGACCATGACCGTGGACGAGGCGATCGCGGCCATGTTTTCGGTTCGCCAGCCCCCGCGCATCGACATCCCCGGCACGACGACACCCGATCCAGCACGAGTGGCACGTGAGCGGGCGTTAATAAGTGCTCGGAATCGCGTTGGCGCGGCATTGTGGTTGATCCTCGCCCCGGTCGCGGAGTTGCTGCTAAAAGACATGGTCATGAAACCGGATCAGCACGTGCTGTTGCCACGCTGCAAGAAGCAATCCATCCCGCTCGCCATGGGCGAGAATCAAGTGTATCGCCTCGAATACAAGGTTGATGGCAAGACCGGGCGTGTTGTATCGGCAACCGTACAGTTCTCGCTCGAGAAGGGTGTGATCCGCACATTCTCGCTGCGCGGGCTCGACCGCATCGACGAAATGTTCGCACGGGGCTTTATGCCCGCGCGCGGCACCATCACGCGCAAGCCCGGCGGCGGGCTCGTGCTCCACCTGCCCTTCGAGAAGAAATGCACGCCTGGCCGCTTCCCTGGTACCAAGGAGGGAAGTAAAAAGGGCAGACCCGAACAAGTCATCGCTGCGGGCGTGGATCTCGGGCTCAGGCACCTGGCATGGCTATCGGTCGGTGCATGCAAGCGAACGGCAGCTGGCGATGGCTCGTGGGAACCCGTGGACAAGGATTGCCCCGAGATTGCACGATATTGCATCGACCAGCCGCAACTCGTCGGCAAGAAGGATGCGTGGTTCGCGGGGATGCCATCATCTCCGGTTCCGAACGTGAAGCGGAAGCTGGTCGCCCTCCAGGCTCGTGCGCGGGCATTGCAGCGGCAGAGGGCCTTGTTACGGCGGCGGTATCGGGGGAGATTCAAGCAATCGTGGCGATATTTTGTGGCACGCCGCGAGTGGCAGCGCTGCTGGCGGAGGATTCGGAACTTGCACGAAGAGATCGCCCGCCAGGTGGCGACGCGAATCGTTGCCGCGTGCAAGCACCACGGGGTCGGATTGTTGCGGTTCGAGGACCTGTCGTGGTCGAGCCACTCGGGCAAGCGTGTTTCGGGTCCGTGGCTGGCGACGTGGCAGGTTCACTGGTTTTTCTCGCAGGTCCAGGAGCGGGCAATATTGCTAGCCCGCATCGCTGGCATCGCCGTGGAACTCGTCGATGCGCGAGGGACATCGAAGCGATGCAGCGCGTGCAATGCCGTCGGCGTCCGGAATGGAAAAACCTTCTCGTGCACGGATCCGGATTGTGAACTAAGGATAGATAGCGATTTGAATGGTGCACGCAACGTGCGGTTTGCGCCACTATCCTCTCGGCTAGATGCCAAAGGGGAGGGCGCCCGTTATCGCCCGCTTGCTTGTCAAGCCTCGACAAGCTATAGTTTGAACGATACTGGCTTCGATGTCCATGTTCGTCCAAGCTTGAAATAACGGTGAGTCGAACACCCGCTGGATCCTTGGTCCAGTGCCATTTACCGCTTGGCTACGTGCCCTTATTTTTGGTGGGCATGGCAGGAATCGAACCTGCATCACGCTCGGCTTGCTCTTGAAGCAAGTGCCTTTCCCAGTCGGCTACATGCCCATGATTCATAGCGATGGCAGGAGTCGAACCTGCATTACCCTGCGGACGGGGTTTAAGCCCGGTGCCATTTCCCGGTCGGCCACATCGCCACTAGAATTTGCGGTGGGAAGGGATCGAACCTTCGGAGGCCCTACGGCGTGGAGTCTGAATCCACTGCACTTGCCACTCTGCCACCCCGCGCTCGTGTCCAAGCAGGGCAAGCAGAAATTCGAAAAAGGGAAAGCGTTATTTCCGCGCTTTTCTAGAACGAATCGTGTACAACTAGGATATCGAGAAGAACGGAAGTCCAGGACAATAATTATTGGAGAAAGTAAATGGGTAGGCAACCAGAACTAGAACGAGAACCCGTGGCTCCCCTATGCCGGGAACCCTCGAGTTGCGCTCACGCGAGAGCGAGCAGCGCGAGCAAGGCTAGCGCTAAGGCAGCAATGTTGTTGTAGGGGATGATTCGGTTGCCGTTCATGTGCCTTCTCGACCTTGCCTTGCTTGTTGTACGTGACACGTGGAGTTCACGACAATCGTGCTACTCTCGCCATCTTGTACTTATTTATGAGGATGAAATCCACGAATTTAAAGCTTAGCGGTACAGAATAACCCGATTTGTAGTTTCGTGGGACAAAGTTCCCACTTGCCTTGGATGCGGCAAATCCAAGATGATCGGGCATTATTTAGGAAAAAAATTGAAATTTGCTACACTATGTCGATCATTTATGGCTCAACCGGGTGGCCGGGTTGTCTACATCTTGAATAAAGATTACAGATCCTACATTACTCATTCGCTATTAAGCTACTCGCATCGTGGAAATAGGAAGTAAACAAAAAAATAGCAAAAAAATATAGAAAGATGATAGAGTTTAGTGATACCGTTCCTTCGTTCCAAGTAGCCACAGTATTCCAAGCGCCGCAAACGCGACCGAGATAATCTGAATCCACCAAGCCCAGCTTGTCAAGTTAGCGTTTGTCCAGTTAATGATGGACGTGATGATCGCACCACCCGTCGTGACGATGATGACCGAAAGCAGTACGACCGCCATCCCCCAGGCCCACTCCTGCTCTTGGAACATACCTACGCCAGAGATGAAGCAGAACGCACCAAGCACGGTTCGGATCAATGCAGAATCTCCCATTAAATTCTTGAACGCTTCACTTCCATCGCCTGTTCCGAGGATAATGCTCGCTATGGCAGGTGGAATGAAACCGAAGGTTCCAGGGAAGTATATTTCAACATAATACACGATGCCCTGGAAAATGTAGATTCCACCAATGATGATGAGGAAGATATTCAAGAGCTCGTTTGAATCTTTAACTTCCTTCTTTTCCTTGTCTTTGTCGGACATAATTTGTCACCGGACTACAGATATTGTAAGTGCAAAAGACAAAAAATGATGTGTCTTTGAAAATATGTTACTTTTCCCAAATATTTGAAGTTTATTCATATGAGGTTTCTTTAGTCCGGTACTGAAATTTCCATTTTAAGGATACTGGCTCCTCATGATACATGCACGTGGATCGAGTATACGGCGAGGAATTCAACGAGATCCTTCATTTCTCCATTCTTTTTTTTGTACATGTTAATGATTGTGCATTCCCGAACGCGCTTCGTGCCCGAGAAATGGTGGGCGCAAAGCCGGGTATGCGGTGCAGAAATAATGATAATCCAACGGGAAATGCCACCAGAGTTAAGGCAGTCTTGGGTGCATGAATTAAAATATGTTCGTGAAGACGATCTTTTGCTCTACATCGTTTGGACCTAAATCGCCACAAGTTTTTTACCCCGTGCTTTGTTGATGTCAATCAAGCCTCGGAACGAATGCCCCGTTTTCACGCGCTTCGCGGGGCGATCACGAACGTGGAACCCTTGGATCGAATCTCATGAAACGAATCGACTTGAAAGCCCTTGCATTTTCGGCAAAAGGGTCTACATCGAGGATCTGGGCGCTGTTCCGCAATGAAATCGAGTCGCTGCTCAAGGACAAGCAGAGCCTGCTCATCATTTTCTTGCTACCCATCGCCATT
>JAUQYW010000454.1 GCA_030587525.1 Candidatus Sigynarchaeota archaeon
TCTCGTGTGCCGTTCAAGCCATTTGTTGCCGACGTCATTGATATCCCAAACCTCGAACGTCTTCTTGTCGTCGGTAACGCGCATGCCCCGCCCGATGCGTTGCAGCGCCGAGATGATGCTCTTCCCGCCGCTCGCTATGACGACCGAGTTGAGCTCGGGAATGTCGACGCCTTCGTTAAAAATCACGCTCGCGATGAGCACATCGACATCGCCATGAACCAAGCGATGGATCGCCGCCTTCCGCCTCTCAAGCTCGGACGCGCCCCAAACAAACTCGACGCTCATTCCCTCTGCGCGAATTTGTTTTTCTAGTGCCTTGCCGTGCTTAAGTTCTTTCACGAAAACGAGGCACGGCTTCAGCGCCTTCTTCGCTAGCTGTACGACTTTGGTGTTTCGCGCGCTCGACCTGACAACACACTCCCTGTAAACCTCAGACCAATTTTGCTTCATGGTAATCTGAGAGACAGTCGCGAGTCGAATCGTCGGGCGACTGAGCACGCCCGCATCGATGAGCAATTCCGGTTTGATTCGATAGAGCACGCTCCCGGTCGCGCCGATGACGAAAGCGCTTCGCTTGTCGCCTCGGGCGAGGGGCGTTCCGCTCATGGCAATCCTGAAAAAAGCGTTCGTCATTCGCATTGCGACGCAATAGAAAGTACCCGCCGGCAGAGTGTGCCCTTCATCGAAAATCACGCCCTCAATTCCCGAAAGCCACTCGGCGCATTTCGGGTCTGCGAGGCGCGCGTGCACCGTCTGAAACGTCGCGGCGGTAAAGCGCTCGGGAGCCCAAACGCCCTCGCCGATACGCCCCGCTTTCTCGTTGCATCGTTTCTCGAATCGCTCGGCCGCCTGGTCCATGAGATTCGTGCGATGCACCAGGAAAAGCCACCGAGCGGGAAACCTCAGAGTGAGCGCGACGGCGACCTCAGTTTTTCCCGCGCCCGTGGGAAGCCACAGAATGCCGCGCCCCATATTCATCGGGTCGAACGGTTGCGACTTGAACTTCTCCGCATCGAAGACAGAGTCAACGGCGGCGAGTTGATAGTCTCGAAGCCAACCGAGATCGGCTTTTCCCGCATCGAGATTCGGCCTCGCGCGTCGGTCGAGATACTCGATCTTGACGCCTTCGTCGACCGCCGCCTGATGGATTTTCCCTATGAACCCGGTCGGGAATTTGTTCGATGCCGACCCGACGAGTCTCAAAACTTCTACGTCGTACGAGCCAAATTTCCACGTCTTGATTCTCAGCGTGAGGTAATCGCGCAGCCAATCGATTTCCTCTTCGTCGGAGCTTGTCACGCGGGAGAACGAATTTGCGACTTCAATGATCATTGTGCCTCACAGCCAAATCTCGATGATTTGAGGTTCGTCAAGAATGTTTCGTTCGATGCGCGCCATGTTGTGGGGAACGTGTTTATGCAATGCCTCGAGTGTGTCCTCGACGATCACCGTCTCCTCGGGATGAATTTCGTTCGGGGTGATAGCACATTTTCTGAGAACGAATTTGTTCGGGTAGTCGGTCGGATTCTCATAGACAACATAGATATCGAGAACGGATTTCACATCGATCCCTTTCTGGTTGTTGTATCGTTCGATGAATTTCGCGGCTTGTTGAACGAGTCCTTTAAAATCTGCAAGCCGATAGTCGGACATGGATTCATCTCTTCACTTTCGTTTTTGATTGTTCTCGAGTCTTTTTTTTCACTCTTTTACATATTCTGCATTGACAATTATATGCGTTAGCAAGTGACTTTTGAACTACGTCAAGCGGAAGTTTCAAGGTGTACGTCATGGCGCCCAATATCGTTACTAGCGCGATCATTGAATCTACTGGCGTTAAACACATCTCTTCTATTTTCACAATGATCTCGGTTACTGCTCGATCAGCCTGGTCGACCATCTCGTCACCTTTTCGCTTTCGCGAGATCGAACATCGCCGCCGCCGGACCAAGATACTTCACGAGAGACGCATAGGAGACGTACCAGTGCGAGCCTACGCGCATTCCTTGCAACTCCTTTTTCCGAATCGCCCGATAGACGTTCGAGATATGTTTGTGAATTCGTCTCGACACCTCCATCGCGGAAAGCCAACCTTTCATCTCCATGACGTCTTGCTCTGAGAGCTTTACCGCCGTTGTACTTTTTAGTTTCATTACTCACCTCGTAACACTCGCAGTAAACCATCCGAGAGTGTGCCTGTTTTACCCGCTGCCTTTTTCAACTTTCGCTTCGCTTCCTTGAAGTCTTCACGAGACTCAAACTCGAGTTCGAGTAAAAAAGGCTTATCGCTCGTCACGCCATCGGTGGGCGCCTCGATACTCTCGGGAAACTCCTCGAGGTCGACTTCGGTCGAGAGCATCACGTCGAGCTCGTCTGTCGTGAATCCAAGATGAGAGAGGTCCTCCATCGACCAATTGGCGCTTTTAAGCTCAAGCATGATCTGCGAGGTCATCGATAGATCAAGCTCGCCGCGAAGGCGGTTCATCCCGATCTGTAATGCGTTCATCTCGTTATCGTCTGATTTCACCAGCACCGCTGGGATTTGATCTAGTTTGAGGTCCTGTGCCGCTCGCAGGCGATGATGCCCATCGATAACCTGGTACTCATACGGTGTTTCGGCCTCGGAGTGCTGGCGAATGAGAATCGGGCTCAGGAATCCGAAGCGCTCGATCGCTTTCACAAGAAGGCCGTACTTCTCAGCCTCCATTCGATTCGGGTTGTTTTTCGCGATTCCAACGAGCGCGGGGTCGACTGTCAGCGTGATCATAGAAAATCCTTTGCCATGCGTTGGAGTTCTTTGTTTTCTCGGAGCGCTTTTCTCACGTTGTAAACCTCTCGATACAATTTTTTCAAATTCATATTTTCCTCTCTTGCAATCTCTCGCGGGGTCGTCTCGAAAAACAGAATTTTCAAGACGATGTCCGCGTGCAGACTTTGTCTTCGCACAACTTTGATCAACTGTGAATGGACGCGCCCGCTACACTCTTTTTTGAGCAGTGCTTCGAGCGGGTCGAGTTTCAAATCGGGGTAGCTGTCCTCGATATTTTCAATATCTTCTCTTGATGCGCCTTTCAGATTTTCGGAGTGCTCGGCACTGACCGGCGAGTTTTCTCTCGAGAGCACGTGCCGAATTTGCCTCGAGATGATCACCTTAAAATAAGATTTTCGAGAGCCCTTAGTCGAGTTGTAATTTTTTAAGCTCTCTAAAATTGTCACCCATGCGACTTGTTTAAGAGTCGCAACATCTGCCCAACGAACGCGCCTCTTATAAGAGTGAGTGACTTTGCAAATCAGCGTCTCAACCTCATCGAACCGCATGGTTCCCCCCATGACTGACTGTCGAGTGTAGAACAGTGCTTTTAAATCACTCGAAAAAAATAGTAAACAAAAAACTTGCACACTTTAAATTTTTAGCTTAGAACGCTCATTCGCTTGCTTTTGGGGAGGTAAGTTGACGTGGGGACGGAAATCAAAAGATATTTAATATCTGACGCGCGCATTGATGAGGTCGTCTCGAAAATTGAAGACGCGGGCGATCTAACAACGAAATTCAAATCACTCATAAACGCATCTCAAGAACTGCTCGCATGTCGCTATGGTGACGGCGAATGCGACGCGGTCGCTCTGATGAAGTTCGATGTAGCGCTCAACGAAATCATCGATGACTAAGGAGACATCATGGAACCCAAAAAGAAACCAATTGTGAAATTGTCAACCGGAAGTCCGCACACGACTTCAATCGTAAACTCTTGCATGTGGGCCGCGAACAAAGCGGGTTGGGCTGTCGAAGAGCAAAAACGAGTGAGAAACGAAATGCTGATGGGAGACTATGATCACGTGCTGCGAACTGCCGCCAAATATTTCGAGGTGAAATAAAATGAACTGGAGTGAATCGCAACTTGAGAACGAGGGGGAGCAAGAGGCGTTTCGCAAAATTTTAGAGGTGCTCGACCCGTACGATGTTGCCGCAAGAAAACGAATTCTGTTTTGGTCCACGCGCCTCGCCGAGTATCTGCCGAAAAAGAGCACGACAATCTGTGAAAGTAAATTGAGGGGATAGGCATTAAACAGAAAGGTGAAAAATGCCCGAGTATCGAAGTATACAATTTGCGATTGAATCGGTTCAGGCGCATTGCCAAGAAATGATTTCTGACTTGCTGGGCGACGTTGAACGCGCCGAGCTTGAGCGCGCCG
>JAUQYW010000464.1 GCA_030587525.1 Candidatus Sigynarchaeota archaeon
ATCCCTGGACGAGCTGCCGACGAGCACCTTGAACTTGCCGGCTTCCGCTGTCCACGTGCCCGCCTTCTCGTCGAAAAATGCAAGGTCATTCTTGTCCAGTTGTAAAGTTACCGTCGCTTTTTCTTGCGGGGCAAAGCGCACCTTCTTGAATCCTTTCAACTCCTTCACGGGTCTCGGCACGCTGGCTTCCACGTCTTGCACGTAGAGTTGTGCTGTTTCCGCCCCGGCTCGTTCCCCGGTGTTCGTCATATCAAACGATAGCGTCAATTTTTCCGTGCCGGATAACTTCTCGGTGCTCAAGGTCAAGTTGTCGTACTTGAACGTCGTGTATGAGAGGCCGTGCCCGAACGGGAACCTCGGCTCGATGCGGTTCGTGTCATAATGGCGGTACCCGATGAAGATCCCATCGTCATAATACACAGTAGGGTTCCGGTTCGTGATGATGCCTTTGCCCGGGTACGTGCGGCGCGACTTGTGAGCGGGGATGTCCTTGAGATGTTTCGGGAATGTGACGGGCAGCTTTCCCGACGGGTTCACGTCGCCAAAGATGATGTCAGCGACGATATAACCCAGCTCTTGCCCGCCATACCACGCGTCGAGCACCGCCGGCGCGTTGTCGATGAATTTTTCCATACCGAACGGGCTGCCATGGACGAGAACCACGATCGTGTTCGGGTTCTTGGTGATGGTCTTGTTCACCAGCTTCACGTCCGTGCGACCAAGGTTGAATCGTAGCTTGTCGGTGCCTTCGTGATCGCCGCCCTTGAAATCGTGCGTGTGCCCGAGCCCCACGCAAACAATTGCCGCGTCCGCTTTCGCGGGATCCTTGACGATCTCGATTTTTCCATTGCATTTCGTTTCAAGGCCTTGCCGGATCGTGATCTCATAGTGGCCGCCGACTGCCGAACTACCTCCTCGACGCCCGAACGTCTGCTTTGCATGCTTGCCGACGATTGCGAGTTTTTTCACCTTGTTGATGTCCAGGGGCAAGAGGTGCTTGTCATTCTTGAGTAAAACCATCCCTTCCTCCGCGATGCGGCGCGCAACCTGCTGGTGCGCCTCCACGTTCTTCAAGATCGCGCGCTGGCTGACCATCATCTCGATGCCTTTCTTTGGCAGTGGCAGCTGGGGCTCGTCAAACGACCCGACGAGGAACATAACACGCAAGAAGCGACGGATGTTGTCATCGAATGCTTGCGCCGGGAATTGCCCGGCATCCTTCAATTTCTTGATCTCGTCGACTTTGTATCTATCCCGCGAACCCATTTCGACGCACAGCCCGGCCTCGATCAAGTTGGCGATGGTCGTGCATTTCTTCGTGGCACCCCAGTCGGACACCACGACGCCCTTGAACTTCCACGTGCTCATCAACGTGTTCTTGAGGATCTCCTTGTGCTCCGACGCGTAGATCCCGTTGATCTTGTTATAACTGCTCATGAATCCCCATGGGTCAGCATACTCGACGATACGCTTGAACGCGGGAAAATAGATCTCGTGCAATGCCCGCTGGCTCACGACGGCGTTGACCGTGAATCGCCGCTGTTCTTGATTATTCGCAACGAAGTGCTTCACGCACGTTGCGACACGCTTGCTCTGGATCCCCTTCACCGCCGCGGCGCCGATCTCCCCCGCGAGGCATGGATCCTCGGCATAATACTCGAACGTGCGGCCGTTCATCGGCGTCCTCGCTATATTGACTGCGGGACCGAGCAGCATATGCCAGCCTATCGCCTTGATTTCCTCGCCGACCGCCTTGCCAAATTCTTCTGCCAAGGCCGGATTCCACGTCGACGCGATCTGGATGCCGGTCGGGAAGTACGTCGCGGTCCGTTCCCTCAAGGAATACGGCGCGATGCCGTGGGGACCATCGCTCATTCGAAATGCGGGGATACCAAGTCGCGGAACCGGCGCCGTGCTGTTCTCCTTGAATCCGGCGCACAGGATCAATTTTTCATCGAATGTGAGCCGCGAAAGCAGGTCATCAACCCGTTTTTCGATGTCCAGTTTTGAATTCATAAAGGGAAGGCTGGAAATGTCTTCCTCCAATTGTTTTTCGGTCATATTCTCACTTTGGTTTGGATGCTAGAATAATAATGAGGAGTTTCCAACCATGTTTATATCATCATGCTACAAAAATGAATCATGGACTAATCTCGCACCATATGACCCCGGATGCGAGCTCGTCCCGGGTTTTTCGGCCCACCGGTGCACCGTTGATGGTTATCTCGGCGCCGCCCTCCGGGGGATTTCTCGCCTTCAACAAAATCTTGGTTTTTCCCGGGATCGTCTTTATATCCAGAATAACCTTGCTTCCTTGGAAATCGCCGGATGTCACGACGATGCCGTCGATGCCCCACGCTTTTTTCCGCGCGAAGTCGAGATACAGGTCCCCGTAGTGCCTTTTCACATATGCAGTTGCCATTGCAGAGGTTCCGACTCCCCAATCGAACATGACGAAGCCGATGACCCGGAAATTCCACCCGGAATGCCCGAAGTTCTCGAATACTACGCCGCGATCGACGCCGTCGATGGTCTCGATCCCGGCGATGTTCGCAGGCGCAACCTTCTCGTGCTCCCGGAGCAGCTGCAACGCCCAGCACGCGCGCAGCACCGCGATGCCACGTTCCATGTACGCGGGCTTTCCAGTCTCGTCATAATACTCCATGAAAGTCCTGACGAACAAGCCTTGGCGCGCGTCGCTCAGCTCGGCATCGGCATTTTGCGAGCAAAAACCCCCGAATGCCTGGAAGCCGATGAATGGCAGGTTCCAGGCTTGCTGGAAGAGGCATAGCACGTTCAAGACCTGCTCCCCCGCGTCGAGAAATGCGTGGTCCTTCGTTGCCTTGAAGAGCTCCTTCAGCCCTTCCGTGCACCAGTAAATGCACAGCGCGTTCATGACGTGACTCTTGGTGCGATGATCGTAAAAATCCAGGGGAAGATGGGTGCAGGAAAAGAACGGCTCGAAGTCGTGCCACTTGTTCACGGGGATGATCTCCTTCTGGATGTACGACGCGATCTTTCTCCCCACGTCGATGGCGAGGGCATCGCTCGATATCTTGTAGTATTCCATGATGAACATGAGCGGGGCACCCGAGCTTGCGGAATCGATCAAGGTATCGCGAGCAACAGGCAACTTCCCGTCCTTGTCGAAGCCGATGAGCGTGGGAATGGCGCCGTTGCCGAGCTGTATTTTTGAAATGAGCGTGAACAATGCACGCGATTTTTCAAGGATCCCTGGTACGTTCTCGATGTCGGCGTGCGATTTCAGGATCCAGTACATTGAAAGGCACGCGTCGACGACGTTGAAGTCATTCGTGCAAGAAAAAGCTCGTAGACCATTTACCGTGGATACGCGCGTGGCGTTAGGGCCTTCCGGGAGCACCATGGCGGGAAAGATGCCGCTCGTTCTCGATAGGCTTAGCACGACGTTTATCATCTTGTTCGCTTTGTCAACCAGGTCCGGGCGGTTCCATTGGCGCCCGAAATATTTCAAGGCGTACGCGGTCCTCACGTTCAAGAACCAGGCGTTGTTCTGGATTTCCGCGGTGCGCTTCATGAGCGGGAACCACCGCGTCACCCGGTCGATCATCCTGGAAGCACGCAAGCTGGTTGAAAACCGCATGAAAAGCTTCCCCACGATGTTTTTGCGGCTGACAAAATCGTTCTGGTTACTCTTCCGATACTTGTCCAATTTTCTGGGCGTGATGAATGCAAACGGCTTTTTCCGAGCGCCCATCCATGACCTGTTCCAGATGCCACCGCATGGAATTCCCTCGATCGAAAATTCGCCCCAGCATTTATGGCGCTCGAAGATGGCTTTGAACCCCTCGTAGACGCACGCCTCGAGCGGCAAGACTTGAGGCGCCGGGTCGTCGTGCACGTGGTGCTTTCCGAATTGATTCCATATTGCATCGTTCACTTGTTCCAAGATCGCGGAAACGGGTACATCCTTGAAGATCAAGATGTCATAGGCGAATATAAGCTCGCTGCCTTTGGTGATCTTTATTTTTTTGCGCGGGGTTTGAACGAACAAGACGTGGTCGACCGGCTTGTAATTGCCGAAGCCGAATGACACTACGGGATGATCGCCACGCGACGTGGTTGGCTTCACATCGAGATCCATAAACATCGGGAACGCACGATGCTCTTGCATGACCTGGATGTCGGGAACCACGGCAATCGCATACTTCCCTTTTTGATAGACGATCGCCGGCGAGCGGAACACGTGATCCGCGATGACCATATCGTCTTCAGGTCGGACGAGCGGGACCCACGTGAAATCCGGGTCTGCCCCGAACAGGATCGAGTGCCGCGTTTGCACGCTCGACCACCTGGCTCGGGCTCGTGGCCGGATCACATAATGAAAATGGATGCGGGCTGCGTTGATGATAGTCACATCCAGCTCAATTGATGCGCGTGGTGTGTCCACTGTTGCTTTTGCGGAGCAAGCCGCTACCGCTTGAATAGACCACGTGTAAGGTGAAAGTAACAGCGGCTCGTTCTCGAAACACAAGAAGTCGCTCCCGTTGCTCGCGCCGAGCAAGGGAACGTGCCCATTGCTTTCTCGAACCTCGATGGCATCCCGGCATATCCTCAGTGCATCGCTTGAAAGAATTTCTTGTGCGATCAGGCTCATCATTAGAATAAAAGTATTCATCTAATTTATTTCAAGCCGGAGAAGATCAAGGTTTCTATCGTGATTCTGTTAACTTCCGGTATTTTATATTCCCGATATGAGTAGTAAACAATAATCTATAATTGGTTATTCGATCGTTCCAAAATACATTAATGCAATTTCCAATTAATTTCAGTAATAATCGAGACGAATTCAAAGGGGAATGTGAAAGAAGATGAAAGAAAAAATTATGAAAAAGGCAAGAATGGCCACGCTGCTCGCCATGAGCTTTGTCTTGCTCGGCTCGATTCTGGCCATCGCGAGCCAGCCAAATATGATGCAGCCCGTGACCGACACGTTCGAGAACGTTTCCATAGCGCAACCTTCGTCGTTTTACGAACGTGATACCGAAGTCGGAAGTGATACATGGATGTATTATACAGATGATGACAGCGGGCAAGCCGTGGCGATAAGCGGCGGGGATGTCTACATGGCCGGATATGTGAACAAGGGCGCTGTGAATCAATACGATGCCTACATCGCAAAATACGATGCCGAAATGCGCCGGGTGTGGAACATCACGTGGGGCGGGTCCGGGGATCAAAAGGCTTACGGCGTGGCAGTATCGGGCAATTTTGTCTACATCACTGGCTCCGCTACAAACGCTTCCACGGGGTATCTCAACATGTTCGTGAACAAATACGGCACGAACGGAGCGCTCATCTGGAACCGCAACTACTCGGCTGGCGCCCCCAGCGTGAACAAGGAAGGATATGCGATCGCGGCGACGGCCGACGCTGTGTACATCGCCGGATACGATAGTCTCAATCATATGGTTTGGAAATACTACCAGGACGGGGTTCTGAATTGGGTCAACACCACGGCGATTAACATGTCATCATGCGCCACCGGAATTGCCGTTTCCGGAGGATGGGTTTACGTGACCGGATACTCAAACTATATGGCGCCAAACAGTTCCCAGGTATTCGTCCGGAAGATAAATTTCAACGAGACTTCCGGAAGCCTTCACGTGAAACTGCTAGGAAGCACCAACGACGAGCGTGGTTATGGCATCGCCGTGAACGATAGTTACATCTATGTCACGGGTCGATCCGGCAATTATACTAGCAAAAGTTCATATAGTGCACTCGTCGTGAAGCTGAACACCAACTTAGTCGAGCAATGGACGCGCTACTGGGATGATCCAGGTGCGGCAAATAGGTGGGATGCTGGCCTCGGTATAGCTGTGAAATATGGGTACATTCTCTTCACCGGCTATTCCAAGGACACATCGTCACCATGGCGTGTGGGACAGGCCATTATCGCTGGTTATTGGGCGAACGGCACATCCGTGTTCAACAAATCGTATGGACTTCTCAATATCGATGATGTTTTCCGCGGGATCGCCGCTGGTCACAACTGCATATACGTCACGGGGGGTTATAGTGATGTGACTTCATCATATACACATTACAACACGCGGATATACAAATTTTCAGCAATCACGCATTATCCGGACTTGTCCTACGCTTGTGGATCCACCGGCCATCAGCTCAGTTGGACGCTGTACACGGGTGCAGGGAGCCTCACGCAGAGGGACTATACAATCTATATGAATGGTACCCTGAATCGAACAGCACAATGGACTGCCTCCCCGTCCGGTTTTCTCATCAGTACCAGCATCGATGGCCTGCCGGTAGGCAAACATAACATCACCATCGTCGCGGGCCTCATCGATGGCGACGTGGTGCAAGACACGACCTACGTGACCGTCACGAACGTGCCTCCAGTAATAACCATGCCCGCGACGGTGGCTATAGAAATTACCACCTTGGGAAACGTGCTTTCAAGCACGATCACGGATCTGAGTACCGGGGCGACAAACTACACGATTTATCGAAACGGAACAGCTATCCATTCCGATTCCTGGGTGCATAACGTCCCGATCGTCTGGAATGTCGATGGGTTAGCCGAGGGGAGCTATAACTTCACCATTGTCGTGACCGATGGATTGGGATTGTCCGGGAGGGGAACGACGATATTAAACGTCTATAATTTGCCTCCGGTAATAACCATGCCCGCGACGATGGCTATAGAAATTACCACCTTGGGAAACGTGCTTTCAAGCACGATCACGGATCTGAGCACCGGGACGACAAACTACACGATCTATCGAAACGGAACAGTTATTCATTCCGATTCCTGGGTGCATAACGTCCCGATCGTCTGGAATGTCGATGGGTTAGCCGAGGGGACCTATAACTTCACCATC
>JAUQYW010000515.1 GCA_030587525.1 Candidatus Sigynarchaeota archaeon
GAAATATTCGTGCCCGTGACTGGAACACGGCCAGCGGGCCGGCATAGCCAATGTACATGAACGGGATGGGTACCTGGGTATCGTGCGCCGTCTTCAGAACCTCTATCCTCTCGAGCTCTGCCCTCGTCTCCGGGGCATGGGAGATCGCCATCGCGCGGCGCAAATAGGTCTCAGCCTTCGACCATTTCCGGGCTACCATGTACCCGGCGCCCAGGTTATGCACAAACACGTGGGACTCAGGATCTAGCTCCGCGAGCACCTTCAAGGTACGCAGCATGTCCGGGAGTAATCCCAGTTCCGCTTGGCATTCCCACGACATGATGAGAGCACGCTTGTTTTTCTTGTCGGTGGCCACCACGCGGTTGATGATGTCGATTGCAAGCCGGAAATCCCCGTTTTGCATCAGCCAGTCTACATAATCGAGATCCTTTTTTATGACTGGTTTCGCCTCCTTGATTTTTTGCTCCCGGATGTCATTCCCTTTGGCAATTGCATCAGCCTCTTCTTGATCGGTGAATGATAGAAGACCGGATGGTTTCTGGGATTGTACACCGCCGCGCGGTGCCTTGTATATCGCCGCCCGAAGATTCTGCAAGAAGCTACCTCGATTGCGGTCAACAAACCGGACGTGTTCCTCGGTTCGAGAAAGAGCAGCTCCCGCGGCATCCAGCATCTTGTCGATCGCCGCACGGTCCATTGCTTGAATAGTGACGAGCTGATATCGAGGCGCGATACCAAGGTCCGACGCTGGATCCAACCTTGCAATCCAACCTTGTTGTCGAAGTCTATTAATTGCATGGTTGGCTGCTGTCGCCGAAACCTCATGACGTTCCATGAAGGAGATAATTTCTGGCAACGAGATGCATGCGTTCTGGAACCGTGTAAAGGCTTGAAGCACGAGTCTCTCGTTCTGGAGTCGAACAAGGAATGGTAGCGCCCATCGGGCATACTGGATCGCCAGCCGCACGTCTTCAACTTGTGGCATGATGCATAAAGTCTCTTCATTCCCGGTCGTGATCGTGTAAATATCCCGGGATCGATGCCGCAGCAGCGCGATGCTCTCGATCAGCGTGAGCATCCGGTTGCATTCTTGCTCGCTAGACTTTGTACCAGGATTCAACACCGGCGCGATCTCCGCCCGGAACGGGATGTTTACCTGTAATCCACGCTTCATACAACCTTCGAGCGCGGCATGCACGGCAGCGAATTCTGGTTGGGAAGCGAGCGTTTCCGTGCCCGGTCGAGGCGGTTCGGATCGCACTGGTAACACCCACGCGATGTCGTGGAGCCAGTGAAACCGGGGCGGGATGGACTGCACGTCCTGGCACGTTACTAGCACGGTGACCCGTTCTCCCGCGATCACCAAGCCCGCGCCATCGGTCCATTGCTGGAGAAGCGAGAGTATGTCCAGATTTTTCTCGATATCCGGGATATAGATGACCCGCGTGCCGCGTGTGGTCATATTCTTGCCATTATCGGCAGCCCGCGCCACGGTGGCCGGGGGAAACAGCAACAGCACGTCCTCCGCTATCCGCGACGTGTCTGCTTGCGATCCTTGCAGGATCACGGCTGTCGATTTCTTGCACGTGAACGATGCCGAGATAACGGAGAAGGTGAACCGCCTCTGGTCCGCCATATACTTGTGAAGTTGTAGATGTGATATTGCAATAATCGCTAGTTGGTTTATTGTTTGCTGCATGGAGATATCTCCTCTATTTCATTTTCAGATGAACATCGAATCCTTATGATTTGAAGTGGTCGGAATGTCCTCGAAAAAAACATATTTAAAAGAAAATTGAGGCGAAATGAAAATAGGATGATAATTATGTCTTTCTCCTCCCAGTTGTCCCCGCCATGATATAACGAAAAAAAGAAAAATATTGTTTTGCATGGTCATTCCTTGATCTTCCTGGTGATGGCTTCAGCCCAATCCAGAGCGTGCGCCACGTCGATCTTGGTGCTCGTTTTATCCGTGGTGATCGACAGCGTGTTCCCGGTCGCCGTCGCCCCGGTCACTTGGCCGAGCCACGCGGCCACGTCGTGGCCAGGCGACGTGAACGCGATCTTGCGGTCAGTCAATGCCAAGAATCCATTCTCGCTGGTGCCTCCAGCGAGGAGCCGCGCCCGCGCGGTGCGGATGATGGTCTCGCCCGCATCGAGTTTTTTCTTGAACGCTGACCGCGGCTTTCTCGCCACGCCTATGGCGATCCCGGCCGCGGTGCAACCCGCGGCGACCACGATGGCGAGCGTGACGATCGTGCCCATGACTGCACGATGCTCCTGGATGTTGTTGTTCGTGAATACATTGCCCGTGGAGTACCCCGATTCATAGATCGCGTGTCCCCGGTTCGGTTCAGTTGAAAAGTAATCCATGATCGTGCCGATATCCAGGATCGAGCAATTAGTCACGTTGTTGTAGCTCGACGAGAAGATGTAGAAGCCCGTGGTGAACGTCGTTAGCGTGCAATTAGTCCACGTGCTATTCGTCACCCCTTCCAAGTAAAAGGCGTGGATCCCTAGCGCCCCGGTCATCCTCATACCGGATATCGATGCGTGGTCCACCCGGTAAAATTCGCACAACCGATAGACGTCCCCCGCCGTTATGTTACAGTCGACAATCACCGGCAGCGACACGTTGGTGAGGATGATCCTGCTGAGAATGCATCCTTGCACCCAGAGGCCGGTCGAGTTCGTCGCGGACAAGCTGCCATTGCAGTCCATCACCGAGACCGTCGTGACGTTATGCAACACGATCCCAGCAGGCGCGCAGTTCACGAGCCAGAGAACACGGTTCGTGTTCGATACCTGGATGGCGCTGCTCTCGGACGCGAATGTCATGTTTACGATCACGTGCGGGTGGGCCAGCGAGCCATCAGTCCCGTTGCCAGCGCAGAACGCGTCGAGCTGGGCATTCCCATTGATCACAATTGGATTCCGGGAAACCCCGACGATGATGCTTTTCTCGTATTGCTTGTTCGAATCGGCACGGTACGCCGACCACATCATGGTAATGCTCAATAGTGCGATGGCCATCATGGCCATCTTCACGTTCTTATATTCATTCCCCGAAGAAATCTTGTTTTTCCGATTCATGATATTCCCCATTCCTCTTGTTTTTGATGAATATTCCTTTCGAATTCCAGGAACCTATTCAAAGCCGGTGGAAATGTGTTCGTCCCGATCCCTTGGATTCCCTCGATGCCATGCCGGGGGCAATAATATTGTATTAGATCAATCCAGGGATTGCATAATTGTTTTAAACCGTTGAATTGACCTTTAAATCCATTAGTTGGAAGAATGGTCACTTTGGCAGACATCTTGGAATGCCCATGGAGTGCGAGCATACCCGAATCCATCAATAACGGGTCAAGACAGCCTTTTTCGGTCATTATTGGCTTGCTCACCGGGATCTCGGAAAATGAATGGCGACATGCATCGACAAATCGAAATCGTGCTTGCGATGGGTAGTTGTCAACCAGGCATGCACGATGCTCCATTCATCCATTGTATTATCCTAAGCTTTTCACTTTAAATAATTGATTCATCGCTGATCAGCACGTGCTTCGTGAAAATGCTGTTGATTGAACGGTCAAGGGTTTGTCCGTGTGATGCGAAAGCCTCATGCGAACAAAAAGGACGGATGTTGACGGAAAAAACGGCAAGGATTTTCACTTATTCCCCGAATGCATGAACCTTTTTCACGAAGGTCACGTTTCCATGAATCATTTTCCCCAAGAATATATCAAATACCATTAGAATCGCTAATTTCCATGCATAAACATGCATGAACGCAAGAATTCATATTAGAAATATTTAAGGAAAAATTTTTATAGTATAAGCGGGTGAAATATGCATGAGACATGCTTTATTGTAAAAAATGCTGAAGGATCGCCAGAAAGATTTTGTATGAAAAAACAAGGGTCAATCTCCTTGGAAACCACGCGAGATGTCGCCAAGCGTCGAGGTGGTCGATGCGTGACCGCTTCTTACACGACTACTTCTGCAAGCATCAAGTGGGAATGCGCCCTCGGTCATCGGTGGTATGCGACGGTAAATAATGTTGTCCGCCATGGTACTTGGTGCCCTATATGCGCGAGGCAAGCCAAGCGGCTCACCATCGAGAGGCTCCGGTCGATCGCAAAGGAGCGCGGCGGGGAATGTCTTGATTGGGATCGCACCGGCGCGCACGGCGCGGCATCGTGGTGCTGCTGCCGGGGGCACGTGTGGTCTGCAGAGGCAAGAAGCGTGATTCAAGGATCGTGGTGCCCCACGTGCACCAATCCAAACGAGCCCATCGGTCGGCCGCTCAAGTACACGATCGAGGACATGCGGGTGTTTGCGATAGACCATGATGGTGAATGTTTATCGACTGTTTACGAGGGGACCGTGACCCCGCTCCTATGGCGATGCGCGAACGGGCACGAATGGTACTCGAAACCAAAAAACGTGATCGGCGGGTCGTGGTGCCCTTACTGCTCGTATTCCAAACCCCGCACGGCAAAGAAGACGCCAGGCATCGAGAAGGCAAGAGCCATCGCTGCCGACCGAGGCGGCAGCTGCTTGTCATCCGAGTACACGAATAGCCACGCGTCACTCGCGTGGCGCTGCAGCCACGGGCACGAGTTCCATCTATCGCTAGTAAAAGTATCGAAGGGACGCTGGTGCACGGAATGCGAGCTTGGACGGCCGAAGGTAACCAGGATGACGATAGACCAGGAGGAACGGTACTCCTTCCTCGAGGAAGCCGCCTGGTTGCTCGGGGGAGAGCTCTTGTCGCCCGCGTACACCGATGACTACGTGCCGCTGCGATGGCGCTGCGAACGCGGGCACGAGTTCAGCGCGACCCCCGCGCAAGTCGAGGATGGCATTTGGTGCCCGGTATGCGACCCCGACCCCTGGGAGCCATCCCGCTCGCCCGAGAACATCGATTCCAAGTCATTTTCGACCACGATCACGCTCCCCGCTCGCTACAAGACCGATGGCCGCCCGGCGCGTGGCATCGTGCTCGTCCAGGTCGATCCGGACGACGACGCGATCGCAGCGTCGCTGGTCACCAAGATAGCCGCGCTGGAATCTCGCGGCGAGATTCGCCAGCTCGCCTTCAGGTCGCGCCTCGCGATCAAGGAATTCGCTGATGGCCAGCGCCTTGCGAAATCAGCGCTAGGGCGGATTTACTCCCTTCTAAATACGACCTTCCTCGATATTCGAACCCCCGGCGGCGCGGTTATTGGTTGGATTGCCATGGAGCAATACGGGAACGCCGCCGGGGTGACCGTGCTCGTCGATTTCGTGCTCGACCCGCCACACCGCATGTATAGTATCGTAGTTCCGCTGTGGATGAAATGCTCGAAACTCGCCGGGTACATCATGTACGATGGCCGGGACAGCTTGCCACGCGCATCGCGGATCGTGGTGCGGCAGAACACGCCTTTCATCATCCAGCGCTTGATTGAGCAAGGAGTGGAAGATGCGAAGGAACGCGCACAGCGCCGCTTAGAGCGCCGTGAGGGAGGCGCATAATTTTTCCTTATATACCATGACCATCCCTCGATGGCGAAATATCATGAACAGTACAGTCGAGAATCGAATGCCCGGGGATTCGCCGAGCAATCCGATCGAGTTGGCATTCGTCGCGTTCGGGAACGAGCTCGAAGGGTGCAATTTCGTTCACAAAAAAACGAACCCGGATTGGTCATCGTTGGTGACCATCTTACGACGGTCGAATTATGACGAAGGCAACCTTCTGATGTTCGTCAAGGACTTGTTCATGGAGGGCAAGGTCAATGAAGGGGAGCAAGGAGTCAAGCGCGTGTTCCAACTACCGTCGCTGTTCCGGGAGATTCCTTATGACGAGCAAGATGAAGCGATGAAAAAAATGAACGAAGAATTTGCTTCCTTGTTCGCGGAGTCGTACTTCAAGAAGCTTTACCAGGAAGCACCCGCGGAGATCAAAGCTGCCTTGATGGTGAACTATCGGATGCATGGCCTCATAATGCGGCTCGTGAATTTCATGTACCCCGCAGAATTCCAGCTCGTCCACGGGATTGATGATGCTAACAGGCCCAACGCGGTAAAATATTGCAAAAACAACCACCTCTTGCCCCGGTACAACTATAACGACTTGAACATCCAATGGATCAACACATCCCGATTCCGGGTCGCTTTTGCACAAGAATTGCTGCCTCCAGAGAAAACACTAGCGTCCGTGGAGCAGCTTCCAGGTGGCTGGATCGTGAACGAGGCATACCATCCGCCGGGCAGCCCATCCCTTATCAATAGGTACGAACTCAAGGTGACTCGGCATATACTTGACCAGATCGTGCAAAAATTTGTTCGCAACCGAAAACAGAAGCAAAAAATCATGCTCATCTCGCTTTATGCTGACCAAACCGAGCAATTGCGTACCATTGCCGACGAGGTCCTCGAAAGGCATATCTCTATCGAGGTCTCTCCGGGTAACGAAAAGAACCCACTCTCCAAGGACGATGTGGAAGTATTCACGATCGATGACCTCGTGGCAGGAACGGTTGATGCGTTCCAAGGAAGGGAAGCAGGCATCGTGATATTGAACTTGACCACAACGGACCCGTCCACGTTTGCACGGAACAGGCATCGCATCACGGTCGCATTATCACGGGCGAAAAACACGCTTATCATCGTGGGATCCGCTACCATATGGAGAAAGGCTGTCATCGAGGTCCCCACGCATGTCGTGGAGAAGGAGAGTGGCAAACAAGTTGACAAGCTCGAGCGGAAGCATTTATTCAATGACATTATAAACTTTATTGATGATCACGGGGGAAAACTTGACGCCAACGACGTTCTCGGATACATTGCCGTCAGCGAGTTGTGCAGACGTGTTCATCAAAAACAACACTTCCTCCAGCAAATAATTGACGACCTAGAGCGTTCGGGGGCAATCACGTGTACTTCAGACACGATCGCGGCGACATCGCTTGGCCAGAAGTTGCACGCTCGGAAAATGATAGAGAAAGATAGCTTCGTGATTGATGCAAATGTGTGTCAATGTGCCGTGACCGGGGAGTGGCTAGGTATCGAGGTTCCAGAGAAAACGTTCACATCAGACGAACTTAGGGGGTCTAATTGTATTATACCAGTCCGAACCAATATTTCTTCAACGCCGCCATATGCCATCATTGAGATGCTCGATAAAAAATATAGCAGCGGTATACTTCTCGTCAAGACCGCGGTCATCGATGGATCCCGCACGAGCATATGGTATAAACAAGTCATCATCAGCGCGTACTTGGACGGTGAGCAGGTCATTCTCCGCATAGAGGACAGTATCTATGGTCGCGACGAGTTAAACAAGCGCGCGTGCGAAATCTTGATGTCCATGATTTTCAAGGAAAACTTGCTGACCCCGGTGCTGAGCGATATCCTTGGACGTGCAACGACGCACTTGCTCGACTTCACGTTGGCCGACATCGTCAAATATCCGGGTGCCAAGCTTGTCCCGCGCCTTGAAGTTTTGTCGGCCCTGCAAGGAATTGCTCGGAACGGCGGTATCGTTATCGATCACGCCGATTTCGTCAGTACGCACGGCCCCAAGCAAAATCCAATTAGTTATATCACGACGACGACGTCGCCGGATGCCACATCCATCGTGGAATTCCCTGGAATCCAGCCATTCACTTTTCGACTGACGTGCAAGGTGGACAAGACGCTGCCACCCGGGATTCCCATGTTCGCGGCATGCGCGGGAACCGTGTTCGTGCCGATTGCTATTCATGGTGCCATAACCGGCAAAAACATCCACTCGTTCATGCAGTTCACGGCAAGCGACAAGCATCCGTGGCTCGAAGCTGCGAAAGTCATCATCACTGAACGGATCCACGACGCGGTACAAGCCGGGATCCACGCTGCGCCTCGCCTCTCGTCGATCGTCCCTTCCCTCCTGACGTTCGTGCAAAAAACGCAAAACTTGAGGAATGCATGGGATGGCACCGTCACCGCTCTGCTCGATAGCTTGACGAAAGACCGGCGATTTCTCTGGGCTGAGGCGCAGCTCCACGACTGGTTGCTCATGGCCATCGACATGTTTGGACAGGAGGTCGAGAAACACGATGCGTTCAAAAAAGCACTCGAAGCAGCAATCGATCACATGAACGAATCGGGCGAGCGTATCGACAAGGACGAGCGCATCATAGAAAGTGCCCCGCGCACGTTCCTCGCGGCGATTATCGAGCGTGCGAAATCGCCGAACAAGTTTCCGGGTGAACCACACGCGAAATTAGCGATGATCCTGGACATGATCGCCCAGCTGCTAAAAAAACCATCGCTAGCGCATGTTGCTGCATCCATTGACGTGAATGAGTTCGTTCCCGTTCTGGAACAATTACATGTCGTGGCATGTCCCGCCATCATCACCGATCGGGCGATTGATTCGATACGACTCATCGATGACCATTACACCGATGTTTGTACCATGATGACGCCTATTTCCGCTGCTCGCGCATCGTGGCGCGCACATGTCGCCGCGCTTGTCGGCCGCCCGGGTTTCATGGAAGAATCAAATGAGGCTTGCATCTTCGCGTGCGCCGTGATCGCGGCTATCCTGCCTGCACCACTGCCATCCACAGTTCAATCCGAAATACCGCCTCCCGTTTTTGCACGGCGCCCATTCCTCACCGATTGCCTCCGCGTCATCGACAACGAAATGCAGCGCACCGAAGCGCGTTCATTCCCTATCTTGCGTGCACGGCTCAACGACGAGAAGCGGCAATTACTCGCGTTATGGGATTCCCGCGCCACGCCGGTCGATGCAAGTGATGCAGAAGTGATACGGCAATCTTGCAGCGGCGATACATCGACCTTGAAATTAGTCCAGTTAAAACTGTCCGGCGCTCAAGGGAAAAAATCTCGCCGCCCGGCATCCATCGCAGGCTTCAGTATCAAGACACTTAAGGGTTCGCGGCTTGCGCAGATGCTCTCGGCGCTGATCGCGACTTTAAGCGTCATGATAGGTGCGATCGTGCTGCTCTTGAGACCCCATTTGCAAGAAGCCATTTTCTATGCCAACACATTCATCTCAGCGGACCTGGAAGCCTCTATCACGTGGCTCACCACCACTATCACCTTGATTTTCATGATCCCGATTTCAATATCGGTCATCATCATCCTCTATCACGCCCGCCGTAATGACGAGCGTTACAAGCGAATCTTGCAAGCCTCGGGACGGGATCACTGGAAACGATTCTTGGCCACGCGTGTCGCGGTCTCGGTCGGGATCGAGGCGATCCTTGCATTATCCATCATGCAGCTCGCCAACACGTGGTTATCGAGCAGCAACGCATGGATCGAGCCCATTAACCTTGTCGTTGCAGGCTTGGTTTCGAGCATCTTTGCATCCATGATTTGCGTTGCACCTGCGAAACAACGTGAATTGAGACCAGCACTATCGGAAGACGATACAGATCGTGCTCGGTCGATATCGATCGTATTACTGATAGCCGGTGTTGTCCTCGTGGTCGTGGGTGGTCTCTTCCAAGTATCGCAATTTCAGAACCACCACGCGAGATCATCGTTCCCATGGCTCGGTCCCGTGCTCCTCGCAAGTAGCGTGACGTGCATCGCTCTTGGTTCGGCCATCTTACTTGTTTTGTATGTCGTGCCGAGAATCCGTCGTCGATTGCACGCGAAACGACCGGCCATATTGCGGTCTATTTCTGCTACGCTGAACCATCGCCCCAAGTTCCTCGTGATGGGTATAGCCGTCCTGGTCGGGGCAAGCGTGACGGCAGGACTCGTGGTAAGTGCCAGCTTGCAAACCGGTGCAGCACTGGGCGCCAGGACAAGCACCGGAGGTGACGTGGCGCTCGGTGATCCTGCTTCGTTCCTCGGAAATGACCGCATGATCTACTCGACTGCTGAGATAGCTAGTATCGTGGCAACCACATCCGTGGATAGCGCCGCGATCGTTACCAACGCGTGCCGGTATCGGATCGCCATTAATCATGAAAATCCAAAAAACAATTGGGCAAGCCTCGGCCAAACTATCGATGGTGCGGGATGGAAGACCTTGCCGATAGGGATGAGCGGTATCAAGGTCGGCATTATCGACCCGTCGACCTACCTCGCTATCAATACCGGCAGTTATTACAAGATCACGGCACCTGCTAACGCGGGCTTGGACACCATCATGAACACGCTGGGCACGGTTCGCTCTATAATCTTGAGCGACGAGCTGCAGCCGGTGCTGCAAAAACAGCCAGGTGACATGGTAAGGCTCGTGCTCGACGGCGTCGCGGTCGATGTGGAGATCGCGGCGTATGTCGACGTGATACCAGGCTTTCCCTGGACCATGGGACTGACCTCGGCATTCGGCAGCGCGGCGTCCGATCAGATCACGGGCTGTGGGGTCATCTCGTGGGCGACGTATCTCGCAGCGACCAGCGGGGCATTTCGCGGAGCGGATATCCTCCTGAAAAACAAGTATTGGCAGACAGGTTCAACGTACATCGACGGGATAAGTCCCGGTTATTATGGCACCGTCGGGTTCCCGGTGAATCGTACCGCCGTTGCAGCCGTCCTCGCCCCGTACCTCGCGAACGGGACCGTGATCGATGCCATGGCCATGGTAAATGATCCGTGGCCGTGTCTTCTCGAGTTTTACAACGATCGGTCGCTTGAATTCGACCGTGTTAACACGACGGGCAACCGCTGGAACCCGTGGAATGCATCGCTCGTCGCCATCGACACCAGCAAACCCGCCTTTTTCTCCGGTGCACGCATCGCGGCCGTGCACGGCGATGTCTCTACATCCGCTCGGGGCAACATCGGTTCGGTGCTAGCGTGGTGGCGCGAGAACCGGATAGACTTGCCGTGCATCGTGCCATCGATCGCCACTGCTTTCACGCCCGACATCGTGACCGGTGATCCTCGTCTCCGCACCGTATATCGGTTGCAACCGGGGGATTCGATCCGCTGCTTAATTTATGGCCGGGAAGTGAGCTTCACGGTCGCAGCCACGCTCGATGCCGTGGCAGCCCATGACTACGTGCAAGACGTGATCTGGCACCGCGGGTCCCCGCTGGTCGTGAATCCAGTGTCGCTATCGTTTCACCCGTACCGGTCACACCTGCTCGAGGACAAGGGCATCAATGGATTGTCCGACGTGTTGTCGCTCGCCCAAGATGCTGTGATCATTGCGACGGAAGACCATAGAGCGGTCGTGCTCGGCAACATCATGTCCGCTATCAATGCCACGCGCTTGATGAACACCACGGCCCCGGCGTGGGTCGTGGGACAAAGTACCAACTACCTCACCACCAGCCTATGCAATGCAACCTTCAAGTTCTCGGCGGATCCGCTCGATTATGCCACGCTGTTCCGGCTGCAACTCCCTGCCACTGCAAACGCGACTGACCTCGCCGCGCGCATCGGCCGTGCCCTCGCTCGATACCCCGCGACGCAAAACATGACTGCCATTGCCCCGCGGGAAGCATATTTTGCCATGACCCGGTTTGACAAGGGCCACGCGCTGCTCGGCTTGACAGCATCGGGAAGGGAGCTCGCTCCTTCGCGGGTCGTTACTGCACTCGGCAATGCTCATATGACTGCCGGGTTACCGTTTCACGACGTGCAAGTCAAGGTTGCCGGGCTCGTCGCCCCGGCGATTGAGACCATCATAGCAGCGGCAGACATCACCTCGGTGTTGTCCTGGATAATAAGTATAACTGGCATAGTAGCTGCAACTATCATGGCAACAGCCGCGACTTCCCGGCCATCGGCATTCATCGGAGCAGTGCTGCAGCAGCATCCGGTTCCTTCTATCAAGCGACGCTCGGTGCGAATCACGGCAAGCATCACCGGCATCGACGACACGCTCGGGGGCTTCATCGGCCTCGGTATCGGTTTCTTGACCGGTTGGTTGCTGGTAGGTATCTTGATCGGTCCACTACCCTTCATCCCAGCATTCCCCGTGCTATTCACGATGCCGTGGGGAGAAATCGGTGCAGCATTCGGCGTCATGGTTGCCATCATCGATGCAATAGAGCTTGGTGCAGTTCGAGCGCGGATTCGGTCCGATCAACCGGTGAGTAAGAATCGCGTTTAAATATGCACCAAACTAAACATAAGCGATAAATTAATTATGAAATGCATCTATAAGGCTTCCCTATCCCTCCAAACCATATCTTTTACAGCCCGGATCTATATAATTAGATGATTTTATGATCACAGATGAGTTACTGAGCTCGATTATCAAATCTAGCTCCCCCGATAATGAAAAGATCGACAAATTGAAGAAATTGATTGATGAATCTGCTCAACTGGAACTGGAATTCCTGGATTGGAAAGTGAGTGAACCTGAGAAGAAACCAACTGCACAACACTTAGCTGCAATGTCATTTCATGGCCACGGGTTCATAATCTACGGTGTTACTAACGGGGGCGAGATCAAAGGTGTTACGCGAGAGCAAGTCGAAGTAATCACCCAGGGAATAGAATCAAAGAGAAATGACGGCTGTTTAGGGATCTATACCTGGAATAAAACAATTGAATGGAAAGATACCGTAAAAAAGTATGAAATCAAGATAGGAGCACCCGGCTTATTCTTATTCATTCTAGAAGTGGTTTCTGCTTCATGTTTCATTTTTACGAAAGATAAAAAAGGGGATGACCCTAGATTCTGGAAAAGACAAGGTTCGTCGTCATTCTTAGTAAATCCAACTACAGAGCATTTCTTAAACCAAGTTCTATTAAAATATGATTTGCGGGAGAAGCAGAGACAGATCCAAGATTTCTTTGATGCGTTGATTGCATGTGTCAAATTTTATTTCGTCTATGCGAACCTCATGAAGGATGAGAGCAATCCCTATCAAAAACTCCTCCGAATTTATGAATCCATGACTGACCGTATGAGGACCGATCTCGGGGTTAAAATAAACAGTGGTATTCTGGATATTACTATCAGAGACGAAGTATATACCACTAATATAAGTAAGAAATTCGAGTTCTGGTCTGGCTCAAGGATTTACTTCCAAAAGAAATCCGGAACTGATCCAACAATCGATTCTCTATCGCGAGTCAGGGAATTTTTCGCCAATTATTCTCAGAACATAACGGAGCGCCTTTATCTTCCCATCACTTTCGATCCTACTTTTATCCCGATAGAGAAAGAGATAATTGCGGACATTATCGGAGATGAGAAAAAGTTTCTGGATGTATTCAGAAGCATTACCAATCCTGCATATTTCGCGTTTATATGCAATAAAACGGGCATACAAGCGCAAACCCAAGAAGGAGGACCTTGGGGTAAAACATTAATCAGTGCGATCTTCGAACATATTCATTTTTCGATGTGGTCAGATCACATCATCGCAGGAAAGGAAGGAGACCAAGTCACACTCCAGGATGTGTCCAGACGGATTCGGGAGAGTAAGAGTCAATGAAGTAACTATGAAACTGCCGATTTTAAAAGAGACTAGATAGAAGCCGAAAATAAACATGAACGAGAACGAAGACGGAATAAACATCGAGGAAATTCTGAGCAATAAGCGCGAACTATCATTCCTCGTCGGGTCTGGGATCTCACAAACTAAACCAACGGGATTACCCACGGGACGAGAATTTTCCAATACTCTTATCCCCTTACTTTTTCCCGATGAGGAGATTCAAAGCGCGGGAGGTCCCGTGGAATTCGTGAAGAAGTATAAGATTCGATTCGAAGAGGTTCTTAGCCTCTATCATGCTTTACTCGATCCTGGGTTGAGCATACTCGATATCTTCATAATCGATCGTGAGCCCAACCTAATACACGATTATCTTGCTCTATCGATGGCACAAAATTGTCCCGTATTCACCACTAATTTCGATTGTTTCATAGAGAGAGCAGTGAAAAAACAAGTATTTTCCGATCAACTGGGCGTGGCGATTAGAGAACAAGACTTCCGGGCAAGAAAAAATGAGGACCGAACCTTGTTTAAATTACATGGTTCTGCTCGGGATGAAACGCGGGACACGGTCATCACCACTATGGAGCATATTGGTAGAATACAAGGTCATGCGGGACTTCTCGGAATTGAGTCGGAGAAGGAGGACGCGTTCACCGCTAGAACAAAGGGAAAGATGCTGGTGGTGTTGGGATATTCTGCTAGCGATGATTTCGACGTGGTACCGATGCTTCAACGAATAACGGATGTGGTCTCGATCATTTGGGTAGAACACACGCCGGGTGTTACCCCGCCAATCGTGACGCGTGAAGGTGTAATCCCGAAATTGCATAATCTTCCACAGAATGTGAAGACTTACTTAATCACTTGCGACACTTCTATGCTTGTGGAGCGAGTCATGGGTACGGCCATTCCTACTACACCTGATCCCGTCGGTCTTCAAGATTGGATCTCCCAGAAAGGCTTTCGCGCAGTAACCGATTGGAAGAAGAATTATGCGGCAGCGGAGTTTTTCGTCAACAGAAGTGAAATTCCCATAGCGATCCAATGTCTTGAAAGGGCAATGAATTTCGGAGATGCAGATGTGGGGAAATGTGCGAATTTAATGGGAACCGCTTTGGATGAAAAATACGAGGATGAAGCCATTAAATTTTATGAGAAGGCCGAAAAAGATCTACACGATCGAATGGCTAATTTTCCTGTCGGTTCACCGGAAAGATTGAATGTCATGAAGAATCTCGATATTGTGACATTGAATAGCGTGATGTGTGGTGTCAATAGATATCCGTTTTCCACGGTCGTCGATCCAGGAACCCAGAATGTGATTGATCAAAAAATAACCACCATAAATATCGTAATCGGAAATTTAAAAAAACTTTACAATTTCGGGGATGAATCTACCCTTCAAGCAATAATGAGAGGTCTTGTCGCTCAAGCCCACCTATTTCGGATGAGGGAAAGAGCTGCTGAAGCTATTCCTCTTCTTCAAGAATCTTTTGAAATGGCAAAGAAAGGGAACTCCTTGGATGATCAAGTAAATGCTTTAACCCATATCGTCGATGCCTCGATCGCTGCGAAGCAACCCATAACAATAATTCCTGAGTTAGAACGCTGTGCATTAACATTGAAGAATCGCGGTCGCCGCGCTGATGAGTCTATGGTGTTGTTCAACCTGGGGAAGGCATTCAGAGCAAGCAATGATCTGAGAGCATCAATAAATCATTTCAAGAAAGCTCTGAAACTTTCTTGCGAAATCCCTGACAAGATAGGCATATTGCATGGTTCTTGTGAGCTTGTAAAAACGATGATTGCGGCAAGAATGGAGGCAGATATTGGATGGCACATGTACTATCTCGTGACAAGCACGCCTCGCGATGAAGCTTCCTTTCATTATATTGTTTCCTTGATGAAACTATTATTAAATCACCACGAGACTTTTTCTCGGGGAGATCTTACCCTCGATTGCATCGATGAATTCCAGGAAATCGTCAGCAACTTACCGAAAGGTAGTATCAAAGATTGGTTAAACAAGAAAAAAGAGGAATTTGCAAAAAAAGTCATTCAAAGCTAAGGTTGCTGCAAAGGAACATTTTGGCAGGGAATCGAGATTCGCGAAATGACAAGATTGCACATGAACATCGTTGATGACAAGCATTACGGCATTCTGGTCGAAACTACCAAAGATGGCGTTCGAATAGGTGAGATTTTTTACAACGAAAATCGGCCGGAAACATATAAAAGCTTTGATAATGCATGGAAACAAGCATTCGAGAATCGTGAATCAGTAGTCTCAACATCTCGCTAATAAATTTACTTATATCTGGTTTCTTGATTACACTTGTCTGGTGTGCCTTTATCTCATTTCGAGTGCTACTCGAAATGATCGATCATTTCTCCTACGTGAGTGGGGAAATGATAAATACGGTCTTTTTCAATTGACATACGGAATGTGAGTCAATGATGGAGAGACGGCTTTCTGATTATAGGAACGGAATTATCCGGGTCATCGATGGAACTGCATTTCTCTTTCCTGATCCTATGCACGATGAATTCCGGCTAGATCTAATCCAGAGCTTTCCTAACGATTTTACTCGAGACGGATTCTTCATCCCGGATCATCAATGCAGAGATCCGGGCACGTTTATAGCAATCCAAGATCATATGTCCATTGATTTTTTACTTAGTTCTCAACACTCCCTCGTTACTGCATCAATTCCTAATCCGAAAATATTCATTCCTACACATAGCATCCCAATCGGATCAAGATCGGTGTCTCCGGATCAAGAAGATATAGGACGAGAAAAAAAAACGAGTGAGCAAGATGCGATGCAACAGCATCAGGATCAATTGCAAGAAAGAGAACGGAATGAAAGAGAAGATCGAAGAAGATTTGTTCAAGAACATTTGCAGCACGGAAAAAAATGGGTTCACGAGAGAGTACGAAAAAAACGAGATGAATGAAAGATGGTAGATACTACTCTAAGGGCAGTAAAGAAAAAAGTTGATCTTGGGGAGTTGAAGGACCTCGTTTGCCAGATTCTAAGATATTATGATCTCAATGCCAACCGGTTTGATGAAGAATATACGAGTAAAGAATTCACAGATACTCCCTATTGGAAACATGTTGTTTGGTACCGGGCTGATTCGGGGAGCTTTTCACATACATGCGAGATTAAAGTATACATCTTCGTTTACGATAATGAAGACAAGATAGAGATACACATTCACGAATGCGGCCATCACGGGAAGGAGTTCAAGGCTTTAAAGGAAGATATTTCGCAATATCTTGGAAATAAAGCTGTTAATAGATAAAAGACGCTCGTCAAGATGCGAGGAGTTGAACAATGGGTCAATTCGCAGAATTCAAGGAATGCGCCGCAGCAAAAACCTCATCGACGGCTCCTTCGGGTCGCTCAGCAAGACCGAGGCGATCCAGCCCTCCTTGCCCAGCTCGCTCATGGCGGCGCCGATCGTTCCCTCCACGCGGCGCAAGCCCGCTCTGCCTTCGACCTCCACGACGTGCACTGGCACGCCTTTCGGGGAGTTGACAGGCGTGATGATGGCGACCGCGTATTCAAACGCGTCGGTGGATGCCTTGACCTTCAATGACCGGGCAAGGTCAGCGATCTTGGCTTCCCATTCCGCGGCACCATGCTTGATCGCCTCCTGCACGGTGCGCGTCGACGTGCGATACCGTCCCGCGAGCACCGCGATGGTGCCTTCCCGCGCCTCGTGCGCCCGGGCGATGTCGCGGTATCGGAGCAGCTTGTCGATTGTTTCCTTCCGTTTCATCAAGGTATGGTCATCACTTTGCCCCATATAAATCCTTCGTCAATGGGGGTAATGTGGCATCTATCCGAGATATGTGACCATCATAGTCACCATCCTGGTCACGACATTAGGTCACGATCCCACCAGAAAAAGCCAGAGATATATCCCATCTCATCATCAGTATGACCAAACATTTCTTTACTTGGTCATAGTTTTTCCACCTATTTACAACGCGCGGGGAATCGGTCGCGCATTGGCCGGGCTCGATCGGCGGCGTGACAAATCACGGATGTCCAGGTCAGCAGTCTGGCCGTGAAATTCCCGGGACGGAATGACCCCGTTTATCGATCCACGCCGGGACCGATCGCCGCGATCGAGAAGCGATGGATGATCGTGGGTTGCTTTTGCCTCGATATCCGCGACGTGAAAAAAAGAAAAGATGGTCACGCGAGCGTGAATCGCTCGGGATTCGCGTGCACGATGCGCCAGTCGAGCAATTCCTTGTTCCGGGCCTCGATCTCGTCCGTGCCGCTGCCGCTTCCGAGGGGCTCGATTGCGGTTAGTGCACGAGATCGCAGCGTTGTAATAAAATGGCGGTATAACGCTGCAGCATCCTTGAAATCCCCCGCCGCTTCGAGCATGGAACCCGCTCGCACGACCGCGTCCAGTGCATCGCCGGGAATATCAACGAGCATTGGCCGAACTGAACTAACCTCCGCGTGCGTGTTGTCGGGTGTCATTGTACTGCTGACCTCCTTGAGGATGAGGTCACCACGCTCCGATTTAAAGGTTTTGGGAGGCGCGGCCGGACGGGCACGGAGCGGGTCGAGAGGCCATGACAGCGACACCCATACGATATGGGAACTGTGAAAAAACCACATCCGAGTTCTAGAGTAAAAAGATTTTACTGATGGAAAGGAAAGATCCTTGCGGTGATCGATAATGGTGTGCGAGAATTGTGGGCGAAATATCCCTCAGGAGTTGATCTGGTGCATTCCTTGTCTGAGCCAATTTATTCAAGAGCAGATCGAGCCGTTGAGGCCGTCAAACACGGATGAGTCTTGCCAAGCCTTGTATCCCGAGGCAATTAACGCCAATATTGCCGATTACATAGAAAAGGACATAAACGAGCTGCTGGATTGTTTGTCCTATGAGCTGTGGACCGCGTGCGTGGTAATGAGTGCCCGAATTCTTGAAACCATCGTGCGGGATTACTATGCTGCGAAGATTGGCGAAGAGGTCCCTATAAATTTCGCGCAAGTAATCAAAGGAATTAACAGCGCGGGGATCTTTTCCGCGCAATTTATCCAACTGCTCGATGAATTGCGGGAACTGCGCAATGATGCGATGCACGGTGAACGTCGTTTTTCGCCTGATGAATCCATCAGCACTTGCAAAAAAGTCCTTGCCATCGTCGCATTCATCGCAAATTTCCGTGATTAGAACCGTCATTTGCGGGGAGATGCGACCTGTGAAGGATCTCGTAAGCAAATTTGGCAAGCGTGGAACATATATTAAAATAGGCCTGGTAAGCATCACGTGCGAGCCAATCATCATGATGCAGAACATTAAACGCGCGGCAACTCATCATGATTGATTAATCGCCTCAAGCATGTTTCCAGAGCAAGTATCCGAAATTCATGTTTGAAAATATATGTGGTTTGGAGACATGCATTCCAATTTGTAAAAAGTAACTTGATAAATGACATGATCCGATGTTGCATTGAATTACATGGATGGACAAGCACGTGAGGGATCATGAATGCATACATCTTGCTTAAAACTACGACTCTCGGGTCATTCATTGCATGCGTGGTCGCCGAGAAAGCATCCGAGGCCCTGGAGAAACTGCGCGAAGGAATGGATAAGGTGCGATATCGCACGATCGGATTTGACGATGTCTTGAAGGATGACTGGATCATCACGCCGCCGGACCAATTAACCGAGCGGGATTTGATCAAGGTACCCGCGAACGCGGTGGTCGGTTCGATCATCGACAATGCCAAGCGTATCGATAGTTTTGCACGGGAAGTGGGAAAGAATTAGACTAAGCCCCTTCGGGTCGTGCACTATAAAGAGAATGAATAAATTCAAATTCTAACTAAGAATCTTAAAGTTTATTCAATATCCATTTCGTTCAATACTGATGCTCCTCCTTCTTCGGCACCTTACGCAAGTAGACCTCGTACTCGGCGTTCGGGTCGACGAGCCCGTTCTTGAGATACACGCGCGGAATCCAGAAAATGTGATCTTCACCCATCTTGGCGGGTTTTCGCGTGAACTTCACGAAGCCTTGCTCGAGGCCGGGAATCTTCGCCTCGGGGGCGGGATCGACCAGGGGTTTTACGGGCTTCACGGTCTCTGGATGTTTGGCGATCGCGGGTCTCGCGGGCTTCACGATTTCCGAGGGCTTCGCGGTCGTGGGTTTTTGACGCGGTGGTTCGGCCGAATTCTCGACGCTAGCATCCCACTCGGCGACCGTCCGCGTCATGGCGGAGTCGACGACGGCTTGCGCCACGCAGAACTTCCGCCGCAAGTCCTGGTGCGTCGTAGCCGGGTTCGCGTCCACGTCGGCGCGGATCGCCTTGCGAAGTTCGATGCCATCCCGCGAGATGGGCCTTCCTCTAGGTTTCAACATAAAGCATCACCAATGCGCACGATCATCACCTTATATTATTCCTTGGTTGAAATAAAATTTTCTATAAATAAAAACCAATTATAAATTAATGAGCCAAGGACATCAAGGTGGAGTAGGAGCCCGGGATGGCGACCACCTCGATCATGCCGGGCCCGGATGCACGTCGCGCTGCACCACCTGGTCATCGAGGGATTTTGGATGGTTATGAATCATGCAAGCTATGGAATTGCGATCCCCTATGGTTTGGTTATTCAAGTGATCAAGAAATGTTGTATCGACACACGAAGAAGAAAATCATTTGTAACCCATTCGTGGTAAGAAACCAAAACCTCGCTGCAAACCTCGAAGATCAAACGGTGTCTTGGTCAGACAAATCCAACCATATTCTTCATCCATGCTCTCTTCATCCACGCAGAAAAGATACGCATACTCGGCATCTTCTGAAGTGAAGAAGGCTCTTTGAAATTCATAAAAATTGATAGACGAGTATTCATCATCCTTATCATCCGTCTCCTTCTCATCTTCATCGCTTGTTTCCTCCTTCTCTTCATCGGCCACCTCCTCCTCATCGGCCACCTCCTCCTTATCCCCCAAATACAGATCGGGCTGAAACCCGATATTTTCGCCGTATTTGTTAGATTCCATGTCGACCTCTCTCATTTCTATTAGAGCCTTGATATCTTCAACGGTATTATATTTTTCTAAAAGGACATCACCAGCTCCTGCAGAAATATGGCCGCCAGTATCACATTTGCAAAATTGAATCGCCTTGCTCCCCTTTTCTCGAAGCCCTATCCAACATCGTGTCATCGACTTCACCTATGGTCTATTCAATATCGATAGGATATATAGGCTTTGAATCGCTCGCAAGTGTCCTCGTTGCCGATGAACCTTCCAAGATCATTCGGTAAACCTCCACACGTCCTTGATGATAAGATGGATCCGGACGATCCACAAGAACCATATCCCTTTACGCGCACTATTATTTTATATTGATTAACGCGAGAAACTCTTGTGCATTCATGGTCTTCAATCCCCACGATTTAGCTTTTTCGAGTTTTGCGGGTCCAGCATTTTCTCCGATAACCAACAAATCGAGTGACTTGCTCATATCCTTCCAGATGCCCCCATTCTTCTCCACGAGGGCCTCGAGCTGGTCCTTGGTATTTCCCGGAATTGAACCGGTAATGTAAATCGTTTTCCCAGCGATCGCCGATTCCTGCACGGCGAGCAATTTCATAGTCTTGGGCGTTATGCCCTTGATGTCTTGTAACGTGTCTGTGTCGATGTCTTGTGACATAGGTTGGTTTCACCTCTCTCGATTGTTGTTGGGAGGTAGACTTATATCTTGAAAATACGAATTACATCCTCCGGGGTGTATCCGTAGATTCACCCCCACGTGGGTTCAACTCCCCGTGGGGGTCTAACCCACTCCCCACGGGGAATCAACTCCAGTGGTGGTGTGTGCTTTGTTTTTCTTTTGGTGCGGCAGATACGTCAGTATCCTCCATTGATTCGGGATTCGGGTTATTGTCCATTTCTACAATATCTCCTTTTTCATTGATCGAAGAGAGTATTCTTCGTCTATATGAATTTTGTCGGGCTTTAAGGGCATTTTTTCACTTCATACCCCAGCATGCCATGCCGATGACCACGGTACAGGATACACGAGTATCTATCGAGTTTTTTCTAACCAAGGGTCGTAATAGCCCCGACAAAATACGAGAACTAAAATAACGAAAAGAAAATTGGATAAAAATCAAGTAAAATTACTCGTCTTCATCAAACTCATCTGATTCTTCATCAGGCTCATCAGATTCTTCTTCCTCGATCTGGCGAATTGCTTCATCGGCTTCCGCTTCTGCTTCCTCGTCGGAAACGTCTTCATCGTCATCCGTGAACCAGATTTTCATCCTTGACGTTTTAGAAAGGAACCCGGCGACGAATGTGCTAATTTCCCGATCCGGGACGCAGGAGTTGTTGATCACGGCATGCGTCTTGCCAGCGGTATCGGCATAACTGATGGGCGTAACCGTGAAATCAACACCCTTGAATTTTTTTGTCAAGGCCGCCAGGAGCTTGTCCGCCAGCATGTTGAAATCGACGTGGTCGTGCTGTTCGGTGGTGTAATATTTATCCTCGGGATCGAGGTTGACAAGGCAGGACCCCTTTGGAATTAGCCAAGTCAACCAGCAAAGGTCTCCTTCTTCCGCATGAAGCATATCCTCGCCATTGGCATCGGTTTCGTTGCCGTTGGCGTCGGTTATGACAAATTCCTGCTCGTTTATTTTCTCGATGACGGTTCCGAACACGGAAAATTCCGGTTCGTCGTTCACAACAAGAACGTAGTCACCTTCATCGAAGGGAGCTTCGTCTTCCTGTTCTTCGTTCATCCAAGCCATGTGCGTTCATCTCATCAAATTGCTTGCTTTTCTTGTTTCTTGATATCCTGGAGACTTGTTGCTATCGAGTCGACCGTTGCGGCGATTCGCGCCAGTAACTCGCCAACCAGGATGCTTGACAAGTTTTCAGCACTCACCAACGCATCCATCGAATTGGTAATACGTTCGATCATCTTGACCTCGTCTTGCGTCATTGACATCGTTTCCACGTTGCATTCGCCCTGATGCGACCCGGCCCAGGTGATGCGGGTCGTCCCGGTGCTGGTCATGACAGGAAATGCTTTTTTCATGCGATCGATCCGTATATTTTTTTCCGTTGCCGTTATTCTCGTCATTCTTACCATGTTATTCACTCCCTTGTAATAGCATCTGCTGTTGCTTGTTGATGATTAAATTTCCAGACTCGCCACCTTGCATCCCATTAATGAAAGGCAAGGAAGCCCGCGTTCGTAGCTATTTTTCTATGTATTGACTATACAACCCAGGATATTTAACGTTATCGTGCTACAACGCAAATTTAAGCGAGTTATTGACCACAAGGATTACCGTTTTGATGGAATCCCCTTCACCGAATATTTTTCATGATCGAGGAGGCACGCACAACGATAAAACGGGATCACACCAGTTAATGGGGGTTCCTAATTCCGGTCAGTAAATTCGTCCCGCCGGTCGATCCGGTGAAATTTCGAAGCTATTTTTGACAGATCGAACAATACCTTTTTTAGACCGCATAGGGATTTCAACGATGAATGAGATGAGTTCATCGATGACGGAGAAGAGACCGAGCGAGGTATCTGAAACAAGCGAAATAAATTTACCCTCCGGTCGATCCGGTAAGATCCCTGCATTTTGTGGATCTGATTTTTTATTTCGAGGAATGTCCCTTTTAGGTCGCATGGGAATTTCAACGATGAACGAGATGAGTTCGACTATGGACGAGATGAGTTCGGACGAGCTTCCCGGAACCGGATTAGTATTTCTTCCCTCTGGTCGATCCGGCGTGATTTTTGCATTCTACGGATCCTATTTTGATCAATCGATGGGTGCTTTTTTTCGACCTTATTCGGATTACGACGATGAAGGAGAAGAACGTCGTGAACCGGTCATGCATCAAAGTTGGAAAATCGGAAAAAAACAAGATGCGTGATGTTCAAACCGCGATCGCCGAATTCATGCCCGATCGGTAGGTGTGTGATCTACGCCAGATTGCACGTTTAAATCGTCATTGATAGTTCTGTTTTATCTACGAAGTCACTCGTGACGTTAAACGTTGAAAATAGACTTATTCGAATAATAGGTGATCTTTTTTTTCACTTCATACCTTGCATTATTTTTTTGATTTTTTCTGCAATCGATAAACTATAAGCATTACAATTTTTTTTGGCATTTTCATTGCATTTCAATTCAATCACAGCCACATAAATCTGCACGTCGTTAGAAAAAGGTATTGCTAGTGAATCTTTGAAATACGAGGTGCACGAGAACGTGTATTTGTTAATAAATGGGTCATATGCAAACGTATTATCCAGATGGAATGGATATAGTAAGAGGATTTTAACCAAAGGTTTGCTCTTGTTCTTCTCAATGAGCTGGGAGAGATAAGCGTGATAATAGGCATATACTTGATACGCATCACGGGGGGTTATGTTGTGCTTTATACCATTTTCATCATTAATTTTCTTGTATTTCGTGTCGATGATAAGCCACAAATTATCAAACTCGATGAAAATGTCGGGCTTGAGAAAAATGGCTTTATTATTTTCCTTGTCTTTGAATAAATGAAGATCATGGTGCTGATTGGTTATATTATTGATTTTTCTCCCTTCAAAGATCAAATCTGAATGACGTTGGATAACCTGGGCAATGAATCGCTCAAAAAGGAGGTTCATGTCGAACATGAACGAGAAAGTTTCAAGTTTTCCCTTCACGGCGAGATAGGTTGCATTTTGGATGATCTGGCTGGCAATCGTAAAATCCGGCTTGAAACGCTCGCTGGTGCGTGAAAATTTGACCCGATTCAATTCCGCAGGAGTAAGATGACGATTATCAACATCTTCAAGCATATTGATAATATAACCGAGTATTCGCTTATTACCAGATACTCGAGTAACCACGTGGAGAATGGTCGCTGCTTGTTTGAACGCTTGATTTAAAATCGTGTTGCAAAAATACTCGTCGTGTTCGCAATAGAATCTCGCCTTGTTAACGACATTAAAGAGGATTTGTTTCTTGATAATGAGTTTCCCCTTCAAATAAGGACGATTTTCTTCAATCGTGATATATTCATTAGCGACACCTCGTTTGAGTTCATCAAACAAGTTATTCGCAAAAATGCGGATGATGAACTCGAACATTTCCTTGATCTTGTCGAAAGAGCCAACTGGCAATTGTTTGATATTCTTGAAAAAATGAGCTACATCGAGCATGTACATGAAAACCCGGATATTATCCTTGATCGTGTTGGCATCAATTTCATCGTGAGCCTTGTCTTCACTCGGCTTTGTGATTTTGGAGGGAGAGAATATTTTCGGAAGGACTGTTATGGTCTTGTTGGAAATTCGAGCAACGCCAACGAATTGCGTCGCCTTGATTCCTTTGTTCAAAAACTTAAAAAGTCCGGTTTCGCCACGCCCAAAACTCGATAATAAATCTTGTTTTGTACCATCTTGTTTTTTTTTCTTGAAATGACGGTTTAAAGATTTGATTTTTCTTTTAAACGACTTTATTTGGGAAGGACTTGTTAACCCAAGCCGTTTATATTTTAATTGTTTGTTCTCAAAGATCGTAAAATGAGATTTCGTTTTCTCCATTGTACGAACCTTATTCCTTGATTAAATAATGAAGGTAAAAACCAAAATCCTGCTTGGAAGTTCATTCATCGGAATCTTCAT
>JAUQYW010000561.1 GCA_030587525.1 Candidatus Sigynarchaeota archaeon
AAGCCGGCGATGAACCCCTCGATGCTCTTGACTTGATTGTACGGGCGCGTCACCTTGTGACGACCGAACGATTTCCCGATGATGGCCGCGGCCCCATCGGCAAGGGTCGAGATCAAGACGGCTGCCAGCGTGATCATCATGGCCTCCGGAAGCACGGGATGGAACCCCATACCAACGAGCCACGTGCACGCGCTGCTGATCGCGATGTAGTCTTGCGCCCCGGGGCACCCCTTTTCCTTGTCGCGCATGATCTTGCCAGCTTTCTTTTCGATGAGCTTGATGATGCTGTACTCGTCGCCCGCAAACAGCCGGTAGGAATCGATGAGCATCACGAGAATGACCGTGCCAATCAAGGCGAACAGCGTGAGCGTTATGGATGCCGCTTCCATGGAAGGGAATGGTTGAACCTCGCTGATAGGCCCCCAGACAATCGCATACGCGTCGCCCGCGTAGTTGATGGCTTGCATCACGGCTTCCAGCAAGAAAGGTGCCACGACAAAATAGCATAGGATGACGAGAAATCCGGCGAGATGGAATGCCTTGCGAGCTTTCTCGTGCTGGTATTTCAGCCCATCATTGCAGGTCTGACCCGGATCATCGTTAACCGGTGCTCCATTCACTAATTTCGGTTTACCAAGCCGCTTGCGAGCCTTGAAGAAAAAACCAGCCGTCACGGCCAGCCATGTCCAGGTCCACCACGACATGAACCCGATGTATGGGTACGGGATGAGCCCGAGAACGAGCACTGCCACGGCAATGAACGCGACCTGGAAGGATGAGACGAGGGACGAGGTGAACCCGTACACGTGGGTTTTCCGGTGCCTCATGGCCACGAGAAACAAGATGGTGGCAAATGCTATCAATTCCACGAAAAGCAAGATGTTAAACAGTATGGACAGCACGAACACGGTTTCACGCCCGGCCGCCAACAGATCAGCGTACTTTCAATGCGTATTTTCCTGGCTCCTTGATATTCAGCCGCTTGGCAATCTCGGACTTCTCGGGGTCGATGATGATGACGACCGATGTGAAATCGTCGCTCAACGTGTGCGTCTTGCAGCGCGGGCAGACTTGCTGCCCGGACGAGATGAAGCCGCAGTTACGGCATGCCTTGTCGGTTCCCATGACGGTTCACGCGATGATCTGTTTTCGAGTTACCTGCCCCGTCTCTTGCCACCGGATGGCTTCTCGGGAGCGGGGGCTTCCTTTTTCTTGGCCTTGTCGCGCGCTGGGCCGCCAGCGAGGTCTTCCTTGACCCAATCGAGCTTGCCAAGGAACGGGCGCCGCATGGATAGGCCGAGTTTTCCCGCTTTGGACCTACTCGCGGGCGAGATCGCCACGATGCGCGCGCGGACGAGATCGTTCGCTTGCATGATGCGCTTCGTTTCCTTTCCTTCAAGCACGCCCATTTTCTGGTTATAATTGATGAAGTCGTCCGTGACCTGCGAGACGTGGCACAAGCCGTCCGTCGGCCCGAGCCGAACGAACACGCCGAAATCGACGACCTCGACGACCTTTCCCTCGACGACCTCGTTCATCTCGGGACGGTAAACGAGCAATTCAAACGTGCACCGGGTGAAAATACCCTCCTCCTTTGGCAGCATCTTGCCCAGATCGACATTGAGCACGTCGGTAACAGTGACGACGTAACCAATATCCTTCAACACGAGATCCTCGTATTCGGTCTTGATGATTTCGCGCGCCTCTTCCTTGACGTCCTTGCCGAGGGAGCTCGGGTGAAGACGGATCGTGTCTTTTATGCTCACGAGATAAAACATAGGCGATCATGTCGAGGTATGTTTGTATGGTGTAAAATGAAGGCAACTAATAAATTGAAAGCAATCGCGGAGTTTAAAGATTCTATCTACTTCCTTGGAATTTTATCCTTTCGAGCGCGCGGGAACATAAAAACGCAAGCCATAGAAGAATGCTTTTAATCGATGGCGTTGATAACAATATTAAATACACGATTTAATTATAGGTTTTATATAACGCATTGATCGATGGATATGAGCGAGAGCAACAACGTGGAGGAGCTGGAGGATATCCTCAAAAACCTCACGGCTAACATCCCAGAGATCCTTGCCACTGCAGTGGTGAGCGTTGAGGGCCTTCCTATTGCCTCCATGATGCCGCAAGAAGTCGACGACACGCGAATCGCTGCAATGACGGCTGCCATGTTAAGCCTTGGCGAGCGTGCGGCGCTCGAATTGAACAAAGGAGCTCTCGAGCAAATCCTCATCCGCGGCGAAAATGGGTATTTAATGGTCATGGGCGCCGGTCCGAACGCCGTGCTCACGGTCAGCGCTACTAAGGATGTTAAACTCGGCTTAATTTTCTTAGATTGCAAGCGGGCTTGCGAAAAAATCTCCAAGATCGTTTGAAAGCTGGCTTCAAAAAGCACAAATCTTATCCCAGCAAGTTGTTCAAGTCATCGATCGATTTCAACGTGAAGTCTGGACTGAGCTTGAACGGTATCGGCTCGCCTGGGGTTGTGATGCCCGTGAACACGAGCACGCTCGTGATGCCTGCCTGTTTCGCCGCGAGGATATCTGTTTCTAACCTGTCACCGATGGAAATCATGTCTGCGAGTGCCACGCCGGTGGCCTTTCCAATTTCATGAAATACCGCGGGATTTGGCTTGCCGAACGGGCTGCCAAAGTCCGGCGATCGCTTCGTGCACGTGACAAGGGCTTGAATGATCGCGCCGGCTCCCGGCGCGAGAAAACCGTCCTCGACGGGAAGCGCCGCATCGTCGTTTGTCGCCAGGAACTTCGCGCCGCGCACGATGCAATTCTGTGCGATGTCGAGTTTCCTGTACGTCAGGCCCCGGTCGAGTCCCACGACGACGTGCTGGACCTTGCCATGCAAAGACTTGTCGCTGTCGAACTCCGCATCGGTCTTTATGGCGAACCCGCGCTGTTGCAAGTCGATCCGGATGCCGTCCTCGCCGATCACGTACAGGTTCACGCTGCCAGTGTCAAGTCCTTGGCTTTTCACGTGCGTTTCCAACCACGACGCCAGGATCGACGCGCTGGTGAAGATCTCGCCGATGGTCGCCGTGATGCCCATGCCTCGCAGCAAATCGACGTACATGTCGCGCGTCCGGGTCGAGTTGTTGGTCAAGAACAACACCTTCTTTCCGAGCCGCCGCAGCAGTGCGATCGCTGCCGGGGCACCCGGCACCACGTTTCGGCCCCGGTACAAGACGCCGTCCATGTCAAAGATCCACGTGCTCTTGGCCTTCGCAATTTCGATGAATTTTGTCGATTGCTGATCGGCACTCGATTTCTTTTTCATCCGGCATGCACATCCGCGGGGAAATGCGAGTCGTTCAATGAAAACGCTGTTAAAAGTTTTTATTTTCAATGCGCAAGGTAATTGTCATCGACGATTTATTTGAACAGCACCTATCGAGGATTATTGGGTCGCGACGAAGCATGAGCGGGAACGAACGCGGTCGAGGCGGGGGAGGATCGAACCAGGGACGGCCGGGAGGCAGGCCACGGGGCCCGCCGAGGAATCCGCGCGGTCGCGTTGATGGACGGCGGGGGCGCAAGGATGATGGCGAGACCCGCCGCGAGTTCCATCGAGATGGCGGCCCGCCGCGGTTTTCGGGGCCGAGAACGGAGCTGCGCGGCAAGGAGTTCCACGTGTTCATTCATATGATCGATCGATTTGCAGATGACGTGATCCGAAACGAATTTGTCCAGCCAGCAATCGAAAAACTTAACATGAGTAACGATGTCGATTGCATCGTGTTTAAAGCAAAAGGTCAGGCCATCAACGTTGCGGTTCGCGCCGCGACGCTGCTCGAAAATGTCATGGGTGTCATGCAAAAGAAGATCCGGATCTCCAGCGAGGCCGGGCGCCCGAAAGCGAGCCGCGATGGTAAAGACCGTGGAAACGGTGAAAAAGACCGAGACCGGATGGTTTCATCCATTGAAATATCTCTAAAACGTTTTTAATTTCTTCACATAGAATTAAACTGTGGGACTCGCGTGAGGTATCAACCATGTCGGATTCGATGCTCACATATATCCTCAAGGATCTTCGCAGCAAGGTCGAAGGTCTGGAAGCATCCGCGGTCGTGAGCAAGGAAGGCTTGATCGTCGCCAGTGATCTTTCGGAAGGTATTTCCGAAATGCATTTAGCCGTTATGAGCTCGATTATTCTGATAATTGGTGAAAATTTTTTGTTGGAGACGAAAGGCGGTTCTTTAGATGCAAGTATTTTACAATTCAACGAAAAAAAATTGATCATAATGGATGCCGGGTTGGATTTCATCATCGTGGCGATTCTCGATAATTTGACGCGTATGGACATTGCTTTCGTTGAAATGCGTAACTCTGCGAAAAGAATAAGTGAGGCTGAATCCTAATTCTCGATCCTATCTGATCGAGACAAATCCGCCCGTTATAGCCGAAATCACGTTCCACATTAACCGCTTGCCGAGTTCGCTCGAAATGCGCTTGAACATCTCTTTCAGTGTGGTCTTTTTTGCCTTGTAAGCTTCCCAATATCCCTTGATTCGTTCCCAATCACTGCTCAACCTTGTTTGGAGAGTAGATGTCGTTATTTCTTGATGTTTAAGCATATCGTCGACATTTTTCGCGATGATGTCTAAGCATTCATCGATTTTCGCTTGATATTTTTTCGCCTCGGCGCGCATTTCTAGTACCTGCTTCTCTAATTCCTCGGCTTTATCAAACTCTCCACTCTTGTCATGCTCATCGACTTTTGCTTTAACCGATACTATTGTTCCAGTTATCTTTTCATAAGCATCCGTAGATGTTTCGAATATTTTTTTCTGGGAAATTATAACTTCATTA
>JAUQYW010000586.1 GCA_030587525.1 Candidatus Sigynarchaeota archaeon
GCATGGCTCTCGGGGGGCGTGATCCTCGTTATGATGATTATTTCGGCTCATCGGCTTATCCGTAAAAAACAAGTTGAAGTATAGACATCGAACGATGCAACACCTCCATCTCAGCAACCCGGTATTTTTCCGGCGCCCTCGTCGCCATGTCACACGTTAGCATCGCAACAACATATGGGTTGATGATTATAGCAAATAATGCGCTCGAGTCGCTTGGGCTTTTAAGGACGGCGGGCTGAACGCCTCGGCCGTAGCCTTGGCGTAAACTCGATGCCATATTTTCAAGGAACTTGAACGGGAATCGAACTCTTCTTTTTCTCACGCTCGATTCGCTGGATGTATTCGAAAAACGAGAGCCCACTTATTTCTGCTTCCCGTGCGATGACTTTCCGGGCAAAATGTACTTGTTGGAGCGCTGGATCGTTGGGAAATTCTGCCTCCATGTCCTTTTTGATGTTTTCCTTGTCCTTGTTCGAAATTTCTACCAAGGTTATCACGTGCATTTATCGTATTATAAATCCAGAAACTCATCACGCGTCAAGCCCGCTTCAACGATAATTTTCATCAAGAGGCTCCGGTCGATGAGCTCACCTTTGTGCTTTGGCACGACGACGATACGTCCTGCTGGATTCTTTAAAACCTAATGCGAGCCCTTCTGGCGAACTGTTTGAAAACCGGCCTTATGCAGCTTGTCAATCACGCGTTTTGCAGGTAGGGGTTGTAACTGTTTCACAACTCCACCTTCTCCACGCTCACGAATGCCGGGTGCTCTTCATCGATGTTTTCGCCCGTCGCTTCGAGATATGCCGCGATCGCTTCCTTGACACGCGAGAGAAGTTCTTGCTTCGTGCGAGCTTGCGTGAAACATCCGGGTAACTCGACGACGCTCGCTACCAAGTAGCCATCAAGCCCTTGCTCGATAATAACCGTGTACTCGCCCATGAAAGACTGCCTCGTTATGGATGGAAGGGATCGAACGTGGAGATGGAATGTAGAGAAAGAATGAAATATATTCTGCGTTCACCACATCTTAAGATAAACTCCGCGACCCGCCTTCATAAACATTTCGAGCCCTTGCTAAACGGATTCGCTGGTACTTGCCACTTCCTTTTTGCAGTCCGTACTACCAGGTACGAAAACTTCGATTAGTCGGAAGAAATCATCCGATCGGGGTAAGATCATAATCTTCGAGTTATGATAAAACAAGACTAAAAAACAAAAAGATCGGCTGCGTTTTCACGCCGCGCGTCCAGCGATTCGTCGTTGTCTTCGCCAGAATCGCGCTAACACCTTCATTATCGATAAAGGATTACATGTTATTATATTTTTTTTGATTTCGGATCTTTTGTTCGAAAAGAACGTCTTGCATGCTTCGAATCCTTATTAACGAAGAAACCCCGCCGATTTTCCGAACCAAACCTTGCAAGAAACGCTTGTCGAACCAGCCGAGCACGCGTGGATGCCACGCCCTCGCCGAACCCTTCACGCGCCGAGGCGCCTCTAGGTCTGGCCAGCGTTGGTTCCCTATGCGATCGAGTTGCTTGTGCTTTTGAAAAAATCGAGTAATATAGCACGACTTCCGTCGATCAGGACTTTGGAGTTTTCCGGTTACCATCATCGTCCAATTCGCTAACATAACCGAGCTTGGATTTTATTTCAAGGATACTCCGCGTGATTGCATCCCAGATAAGATCCAATTTCACGTCAAAATAGCCATAGGCAACGATATTGCGCATGCCAACGACCTTCTTCCATTCGATGCCGGGAAATTGCTTGCGGACTCGAACAGGTACTTTTGACGCTGCCTCGCCGATAATTACTAGTTTGAACTGGACCGCGGCCTGCAATTTCTTGTCCACGGCGAACATCCCGAATGAAATGCCACTCTTGAAGTCTCGGATGGCATCAATAGCTTCGCGCATGTCTTGCAAGTAGATTTTAACCGATCGCGACATACCGGGTGCTCTCTAGAATGCGTTGCTCCAGCGCGGGCTTAATTGCTGATTTGATCACGAGATCAACCTTTCGACGAAAGATCCGTTCCAGGAAAAACTTTGCATCCATGTAATTGTCGAACGTGGTCTTTCCGGGCGCGAACTCCACGAGAATGTCAACATCACTACGGCGGCGGGGCTTGCCATTTACCCACGAACCGAAGAGGCCGATCTCCACGATGCCATACTTCTTTAACTCGGTAGCGTGGCGTTCCAAAGCGGCGAGTATGCTCTTTGCGTTCATAGTGTTACAGCCCCTTCGAATATAGGAGATTAGTAATATTGACATAACAAGGGTGCTACGCGAAATTAAACCTTGGTACGTGGCAATCCCGACATAACATAAAATTACTCGTTAGGCGGTGTAGAAATCAACGCTCAAATAGATACAACACGTATAAAAAAGAAAAATTCCGACTGCGTTTTCACGCCGCGTGTCCAGCAATTCATATTTAATTGGATAATCGGTCAATATCATGACACTATCTTGTCTTCGATTGATGGAATAGGTCGCGCGCTTGGTTCCAATGACGATTTATTAAGATCGCACGTTAGCGTGAAATGGGGTAACATCGAAGCGGTATTTTGCATGCAATTAGCTTTTAGAGGATTCAAAGCATCATGGCAAAGTAATCGATGATATCCATGACGCGAATCGAGCTTTTCTCGGCAACGGCAGCTTCTTGAAGGTTCGCGACGCAGAAAGGGCAAGCCGAGAGCAAGAATTCTGCCTTGGCATCGATCGCGTCCCGGAGCCTTTCTTTACCGATCGTGGCGGCAAGGTCGGGGTATTGGCTCTTCACGCCGCCACCGGCGCCGCAACACCACGCGTTCTGCTTATTGCGCTTGAGCTCGACGTAGTCCGTGCCGGGCACGCGCATGATCACGCCGCGCGGGATGTCGTAGAGCTTCATGTGTCGGCCAAGATGGCACGGGTCGTGATATGCGACGCGCCGTGCAGGATCTTGCGATGGTTTCAGCTTGAGCGAGCCTTTGTCCAGCATGCCCGACAACACCTCGGTCACGTGCAATACTTGGAACGGCAGGTCGGCTCCAAGCACGACAGGCCAATCCTTCTTCATGGTCCGGTAGCACCCGGCGCAGACGGCGAACACGGTCTTCACGCCGCTCGCCTTGATCTGCTCGATGTCGTGGATAATGGTTGCCTTGGCGGCTTTCCGGTCGCCAACACGCAAGGCGATGGACCCGCAGCACCACTCGTCGTCCAGCAACTTGAAGGAGGTCCTCGCCGCTTTGAAGATCCGTGCAAGATTGACCAGGGTTTCCTTGATGCGCAGCGGGTAGGTGCAGCCAGCGAACAACGCAACATCGGCCGATTTCGAGATGCCGGCCAATCCACGAGCCCACGCTTGCTTGCTCGCCTTCGGTTCCCCGTACGGGTTGCGCATGGACGAATCATTCATGTTCCCGAGCAACTTCGCGTGCTTATCGAGCGGTGCCAGCCCGTTCTCGACCAGGTCTTGCCGCAGCGCGTTCCACACCTCGACGTGGTCGATCCACTTCGACGTGTTGAGCACGATCTTAGGATTCTGCGTCTGGTGGCAGATCTCGGTGCACGAGCCGCACTCGGTGCACTGGTACACGGAGTCCACGAGGTCCTTCCCGAGCGTTATCTTGCCTTCCAGGATGCTTTTCAAGATGCCCATGCGCCCCCTGGCGAAGTTCGGCTCGAAACTCTCGCCACCGAGCGCTTCCTTGACCGGGCACGCCAAGTACCGGCCAACAGCGGGCTTGATGGCATAGCCGCAATCCCCGCAGCCGATGCACGACATGATGTCGGCCCATCGCTTCGTGATGTTGTCGATCTTGCTCATAGTGTGGCCGACCCCCAGAAATTGTACTTTCCCCTGCCCAGCACGTGCTTCGGGTCGACAGTGCCCTTGATCGATCGCAGCAAAGCGAGGTACTCGGGCGGGAACGCCCCGATGTCGACCATGAGGCGCGACGTGATGTCGCCCATCATGTACCATTGCACGCCGTGCTTGGTGACCCGTTCCAGGATGGACTTCCAAAGCCTGAGATTGATCTCCTCGATCTCGGGATGCAAGGCGCCGTTGAAATATTGGCCGAACGTCGTGAACCCGCACGTGAGTTCCACGTTGCAGCCATCGACGAGCAAGATCGGGCCGCTGCCCGTGATCGGACGGAAGGTGCAAGTTTTCAAGATCGTTTCCATGTCACTCGCGTGCTCGCCATCCCAGATATCGAGATCCTCGAGGATGCTGGGGAATTGCTTGATAGGAGTGAAGCATTCGGCCGTGAGCGGCTCGTATCCGCCGCCAACAACGCCCCACAAGTTATGATAGGTCTGCCAATGGCCTTGCTCGACATAATGCCATTTTGCATAGTTTCCATCGGCGATTTCAGGACCGAGCGCCTCGCACTTGGCCGGCAAGATGATGCCATCGAGTTGCCTGACTTTTTCGGAAAGCTCGGCCTCCGAGTTCGCTTCGACCGTGTAAAAGAATATCCCGCGCTTCTTCTTCAAAGCATCCCAGAGAGGAAACATGCCCTTTTCCGCGCCGACTTGCACCAGCAAGTCCATCAAGTACATAGCATCGTACACGTCGATGCCCTTCTGGCGGATGGCCGTGAAGATGCCGGCCGCCACGTCCGCGGATTTTCGGGGCATGGTGAACGTCTTGTACGCGGCGAATGGTGGACGTGGAAACACGCGCAAGGACACGCAGGTCTTCACGCCGAGGATCCCGTTGTCGCCGCAGAAAAGGCCGGCCAGGTCGGGACCATTGCCAAATCGATTGAATGGCGCAGCGGTAAATTTGTTAGCACGCGAGCCCGTTTCGATGACCTCGCCCGTGGGCAATACCACTTCCAAGCCCACGAGCTGGTTCGTGCAAGCGCCGTACTTTGCGCAACCGCCTCCACCGACCGAGTGATGCGAAATGCCTCCGCCGACGGAAGCGGTCATGCCGCTCCCGGGGCCCATACAACCGGTATAGAGCCCGTGCTTCGAAAGCGCCTCGTTCAATTTACCCCACGAAATGCCTGCCTCGACCGTGACGATGAGATTATCCGGGTCCAGGTTGAGAATGGCGTCCATGCGCTTCATATCAAGCACGATCCCGCCGTCGCCGATGGGCTTGCTGCCACCAAATTCGCAATCACCCCCGCCACGCACGTAAACCGGCACGTCTTCGCTATTCGCGAGCTTCATGATCTCGGTTATTTCACGTGTATCTTTCGGCCGGATCACGAGATCTGGAACGCCTTGCAGCACGGGATCGACATTCCGGGAATACGCGTGCCGCGTGTAGATGTTGTCAGAAACAAATTTCTCCGAAACGATGGCTTTTACTTTATCGAGCAAATCAGACACGATCGAGTCCCCAATCCATTTTTGAAGGTATTGATCGTTTTGTATTTACCGCGTTAAGAATTAAAGCGTTGTGCCGGGGGCAAGGCGAGCGACGATGTGCAACAAAAGAAGGAGAAATATCACGCGACGAGGCCCGAATCGATGAAATGAAAAGACCTCAATTGCCGTGCAAATTGATGGTTGATCACGGCCTCGAACTCCCACGATTTCTCGGCACGCATCAGCGCTATTGTCCTGGCGAGCGCGCGCCTTGCCATGACATGATCCACATCAGAACCAACGAGAGTATCCATCACGCCGACGAGTTGCTGCTCGATCGACTTGATATCATCCCAGCCAGCTAAACCCGGGGTAGAAATGTCAGATTCCATGCTCCATCACTTTGATGTAACGAGACGTGAATTGGAAAGATAGTATCAAATCAAGTGAAGGTATAAAAAGACCCCCGTTTCGTGATGGGAGCAGGAATCGGAAAAACCAAGGTCAGTCCACTTTCGGCGGGGTGTTGAGATCCTGGACGAGTTTAGCCATGGCAGGTATGTTCTTCATGAACTCGGGCAACATCTTGAAGAACCACCAGTTTTTCTTGTTCCCGGCATACCGTGGCAGCTTGTTCCAGAAGTATTCCCCGAAACCGCCTTGAATATAAAAATCTTGGAAAGCTTTGTGAACGAGCTCGGCAATCTGCTTCCGCGTGAGGTCCGGCGTGCGCATCACGACCCGGGTGAAGTCATAATGTGTCCAATCCCGGTCTTCAATCCAGCCCTTCTGGTTGGCTTCTTCCCAGAGCTTAGTTTTTGGGAGGGGCGTGAGCGCGGTGAATTGTCCGATGTCGATATCAAGTTCCTTTGCATACTCGATGGTCTTGAGAACATCGTTGTAAGTTTCGCCGATGTTGCCGATGATGATTGCCCCGAGAACTGCAACTCCATTATCGTGGCACATCTTGATGGCTTTTCTGACCGTGTCGACGCTCATTTTTTTACCGATCCTGTCAAGCGTTGCCTGGTGAACGCTCTCGATGCCTATGAAGAGCATCCTGAACCCACAATCGACCATCCGTTCAAAGGTTTTCGTGTCCCTGAGCAAATCATCAGCACGGACCTGGGCAGAATACCATTGCTTATCAAAACCATGTTCTATGATGAGGTCGCAAATTTCCCGCACGCGGTTCATGTTGATCGTGAATTCGGAATCTTGAAAACCAATCCAGCGCACCTTCCGAGGCAATTGCTCTATTTCCTTGATGACACGCGCCGGTGTTTTTTTCCGCCATGTCGGCGTGTGCTCCTTCACGCAGCAGAAGTCGCATTGCCCAACGCAACCACGTGAGCTTTCAAGGGCATCCATCGTGACGCCGAAATATTCGTATCTCGTGTCACCGATAAGCGTGCGGTCGGGCATCGGGAGCGTGTCGAGATCCTGGATGAGCGGGCGGGGCGTGTTGACGACCAGCTTGCCATCGTTCTTGAAGGAGATACCCTTGACATCTTTCAAGTTCTGGGGCGTCCACTTGCCATCTCGTTCCAAAATGCCGACGAGCTCAGGATATGTTATTTCACCTTCATTCTGCACGCCGATGTCGAACATCGGTTCCATGACAACCTCGGGAACGAGCGACGCGTGGTACCCGCCAATGACGACAGGCTTGTTGCATTCCTTGGCAATCTTGCCCACTTTCATAGCACTCTTGATGGAGGGCGTGTAGGAAGAAATCGCGACGAGATCTGCCTTTTGAATCAATCGACGAATGTGATCTTCAGGCGTATCAGGGCGAGCTTTCAAGTCAATGAGAAATTTCTTGTGAGTCGGAACGGTTGGCGTGAGATACATCAACGCGAGCGGCGGGGCGCAGAGGAACGAATCAAATCCCAAGGAACCCGCGTTCCCGGCGTTTACATAAAGAATATTCATGATTTCAGATCTCAGAGAGTAATTTGTGTGATACAATCGATGCTATGTAGATATCTACATAGTTTCAAGGGATCAAGAAACAAGGTCGGCGATGCTATTAAAACCTTCCCCGACTACTTCGCCGGGGATTCATATCATGACCGTTCCTTATTGCCACGGAATGATACGAGGCATCGTTCATTATAAAAGCGGCAACTCCAGTAACGTTCATAAACTCCTTATCGAAACTTATTAATCATGTAGGAATAATCGAACGAATCACGGCGAGATCATGACATTCAAGGCAGCAATCAAATCATGCGTCATCACGCCGCCCGTTGGCGTGTTCCAAGGCGGGTACGGGTTCCGAAAAAAGCATGCTATCGGCATTCACGATGACTTGCACGCCCGTTGCGTTGTCTTCTCTGATGGAACCACGCACGCGGCTTTGGTCAGCCTGGACACAGTTTCGGTAGATAAAACCATCGTTGCCAAGGTCAAGGAGCTCGCGAGCAACGTCGTGCCGATTCCCCCGGCTAACATCATCATCGCCGCGATCCACACGCACTCGGGACCAGGGCCAGGAAGGACATTGAAAGGCTTCCCAAAAGCATACAATCTCTACAACGAGCTGCTTCCCTTCAACATCGCCGGCTTGATTTACTGGACATTCAACGAGTTGCAAGACGCGTCGATCGCCATCGGCAAGGGCGAATCCTTCGTCGGGCACCACCGGCGCACGTGGGACCAAGCGAGCAATTATGTCGACCGTGAACTCGCCGTGGTGAAAGTGTGCTCCGGAGATGGCAAGGATCTCCGCGGCGTGCTCTTCAACATCGGGTGCCATGCGGTCAAGATGAACCCGGATAACATCTATTTCAGCGCGGATTGGCCGGGTTACACAATGCAAGCACTTGGTAAAGTCCTGGGAGAATCAGCGAACATGTTCATCCAAGCGCCGTGCGGAAACATCAACCCGTGGAACCAGCCATTCGACAACCCGCCGTCGACCTTCGACGACTGCCGCCAGCTCGGCGAGATGGTCGCGGGGGATGTCCTCTCCGCCCTGGGAAAGACCGGCACGCCAGTCATGGGCCTTGACGTGCGGGCGGGTGAGCTGGACGTCACGATTCCAATCGAAACGGAAAGTATCAAGACCAAGGTGCAAGTAATACTGCTCGGCGATTACCTGGCAATAGTCGGTATTCCCGGCGAGCCCTTTTCCAAGTTCGGCCGTATGATCAAGGACGCGGTGAAGACGAAGCATTGCATCGTGCAAGAGCTTGTCAACAATGAGCTCGAAGATCAGGACGAGGTCGCATATATCCCTACGAGGGAAGCATACGTAGCACGAGATGCCGAGCACCCAACCGGTGGTTATGAGGTTGGCGTGTCGATCCCGAACGTGGAAACCGGATACATCATCACCGAGGCGGCGATCAAGCTTGCCAATGAACTCTTGAACAAGCGTTAAACTTGATCATCCTTTGTTCCCGTCCACAAGTAATCCTTCATTTTTCCTTCCTAGGTGAAGGGGGCATTCTTTTTGCTGAATCCTTCAAAAGGCGATGAGGTCCTCGGGATAGAGTACCACGGATCTCCAGGTAATCATGGCGGGCAATTCGCCGAATTGTATTTCCCTAGCATTGGCCCTGTCGGTATGCCATTCCATGTAAATATCGAGTGGGCCCATTACCCCGTTCTTGAATTGCGCTTGATAATTTTGCAAGAAATTGAACATTCCCTTAACCTTCACCGTGAGGTTCACCGGAAGGCCGTTGTACGTGGCGCCTATTTGGTTGTTGGATCCGAGGATCGAGCAACCGGTGGCCTTGAAGTCCAGCAGCACGGGAACGACGCGTGGTTCCCGTCCGATGACCTCCAGTGGTTTTCCGCAATACGGGCACATTTTGGATGATACTGGGCCAGCTTTGAATGTTCCGTCGCTCTCGTATGTCGGGATATCATCCCGTTGCACCTTCCACTCGAAACTATAGTGGAGAAGCATCGCATCGCAAGATTTACACGCGGGAACATCCCGGGATTCCTTTCCCACGCGAGTTTTCTTTCCCGGCTCGTTCAAGATGGGTTTAAGGTAGTAATGGATCGGCTCGTTGGCCTTGTATTGCACGCTCGATTCCAAGACGAAAAACTTGACATCTAGGAACTGGTTCTCCTTATGCCCTTGAATCTCGCCCATTAGCATCCCGAGCGCCTTGCTATTGAAATATATGCGACTCACTTGCTTGACATCTTCAAGATGCCCTGGAAGCGTTGCTGCCAGCGAAATCTCCTTTCCTCCAGCATCAGCCAAGGATACAATGAAATACGCCGTGCTCCCGCTGCTTTGATCGAACCTTGTCTTCGTGTCGCAAAACTTGATAAATGCATTGGTGAGCCGCTTCCGCGTGTCAAAGGAGCTCGAGTTCCGGAGAACTGTGGCCATGTCCACCATCTCTTCCTTCAAGGCTTTCTTCTCCTTTTCCTTCCGTTCCTTTGCCTCGACTGCTTTCGCCTTCAATGCTAGTTGTTTGGCCTTCTCTTTCTCTACTTTCTCCTTCATGCGTGCTTTCTCATCTTCCAGGACCTTGACGCGTACATCGATGGCAGAAGCAGCCGCCGTATCGTTCAGTTTCTCGTGAAATGATTTCTTTGGCGAAATCGAGTCCCGAGGGAAGATCTCGATGGCTGGCAGCATTTGTCCCTTCTCGTCCATCAATTCGCGCTTTGCATAGATGGAAATGGCCCCCTTCCACCGCAGATCCGTGATATCCTGGGTACTGGATGCTGGAATCCAAATCTTCAGCTTGTAGGGGCCAAGACCTTTCGATAGCTTCGACGAGTAATGTACAAGGAACCAGTAGATGTCGTTGCCCGTGGCCGTTACAGCCCGCATCTTCCCATTGTAAGAAACGGGGAACGTGCCTTGCCATTTTCCCTCCTCCATGGCACGCAATGAGGCGGGGTCGAGCATAGCTTCGAGCTCCCAAATCGACGCGACGCGCCACACCACCTCGAGGGGATGGGAACAATACGGGCAATTTTTTTCTCCCGTCTCGTTGTGAGAATATAACACGTGAAGCATCACATCGCAAACCTTGCATGCTGGCACGATGCGCCCCTTGGGTCCCATGGTTTTCTTGCTTCCAGGGGCAGCAATCACCAGCTCAAGAAAGATGCTTGGCGATGCATCTTCCGTTTCGTGCCCCATTTCCCTAGCGAACACCGTTAGATGATCGAATCGAGGGAGCTGTCCCGAGCACAAGTCATTCACGATCTCCGCTGCATCCCCAGGAATGAGGGAAAACGGTAAGGGAGGAGCCTTGCCATTGATGGTGAAGCTCAAAGGAACACCATCACCGTCAAAATAGGCCACGTTCATTTGATCCTTCCCGTTGTATTGGAATTGCATGAAGACGTCGGTTACCGTGATGCATTCTAGACTATACAGGTCCATTTTAAGAGCCATGGAATGGACATCCTTAGCGCTGATGACCACTGGTTCCGGCAACTTGTCCGGCTTTGGTACCGCGGGATGGAGCTCTTGCTCTAGCGCCAGCTTCGCGACAGTCTCGAGCACCGGGGTCATGGTGGCTTTCGTCATTTGCGTACAATACGAGTAACCCGCCAGTTGTTCTTCCCTCACGAGTGATTCTAATGCATCACGCGGTATCACGACCGGTTTCCCTTCCATGGCCACTCCAAGGAGGTAGATGGGATTTGCATAGCCAGCCCTCGCGGCTAATTTCATCGCGCGTGGCAGGTGCCGCCTGGCGTGTTCAAGCGAGTCAGTCGACGCGAGATCGATGATGAAGATTGCACAGCGGATCCACGAGAAAATGAGAAACCAACTATATCGAATCCAGTCTGCCATGACAGGCCCGATCAGCCTAAGCCATGTTGGTACGCCATCCCGTATAACCTTGAGATCGCGCGATTGGGCGCCGGGAACAGCCTGAAAGTCGATCTCCTTATGTTCTCCCGTTTCCAGAATGATTTTCATCATTTCTCTGCAGTCAGCGAGGTATCCAAGAAGGACAATTCCTGGTGTGGAACCAGCGACCATGGATGAATGATAACAGCATTCATTAAAAAAACTTTTGCCGACCGCAGCCCAGCTCGATGCTTTGGTGTCCAGAGATATTCCTTCGTCTTTCTGACGTTGATGAAATCCAATTATCGATCGTTGAAGGCCAGGAGCACCTCGTTCTCACGAGGCTTGATGAACCCGTGCTGCAGGACACGTCGATCGCCATTGGAAAGGGCGGATCATTCCCTTTTATCCTTGGCTTTGTTTTTTCGTGGCGCGGCACGAGTCTTTCGTCCGCATCCAGATGTAATCCTTCGTCTTTCCCTGCTGGATGAAGTCCGCGTATTTCTTGTTGAATTCTAGCAGGACCTCGTTCTCCCGCGGCTTGATGAACTCGTAGCCGTCGGGGATCGCCTCGTACGAGACCGGTATCGGCCCGAGCACCTCGCCATCGACCTGATACTGGAAGGGCTTGTCCTTCGCGTGCACCATTTCTATCTTGACACGCTTGCTATTGTAAGAATGAATCTTTTGCAAAGACAAGTGCTGTTTATAATACATCTTCGTGAAATTCATCATGACCCGGAACTTGCTCAAATCACCGAGCACGACGACGTGGAATGACCCGTCATGGATGCAAGCCTCGCAGCACATGTACATCCAGCCACCATAACTCGGCCCGTTGCCCACAGCAGCGAGGGTGGCCTCGCCCTCGAACGTGTCGTTGTCCATAGTCACCCGTATGTTCTTATTCTTATAGTATAATGATGCTGCGATCGTTGCGATGACGTAATTCCACGTACCGCTGAACCGCTTTTTCCCCTTGTTTGCCCTGCGGGTGACCTCGGCATCGAACCCCTGCGACCCAATACCTATGAAATACCGTTTTTCATCGTTTTTTACTGCGACCCCAATGTCGCAACTTTCGCTAAATCCTTCCGCGATGACCTCGCACGCTCGCTTGATATCGGGTAAAATCCCGATCGCGCCGGGAATATCGTTGCCACTCCCCATCGGGATGAATCCGACCAGGGGCCGTTTACCTGATGTCATAACGCCGTTGAAGACCTCGTTGCACGTTCCGTCTCCGCCGCACCCGATAACACGGTAACCATCCTTGGCCAAGTCTCTTGCAAGCGAAATACCGTGCCCGGGATATTCGGTCTTGAAGGAATCGAATGACACGTTCAAATCTTGAAGCGTCTTGAGGGCGAGGTCGAAGACCGGGCGAGACTTGCCCGCAGCGCTCGACGGGTTATAGATCAAGGCGTAATCTTTCATGGTGCAGTATTTCTAAGTGCGTTTTTTCTTAAAAAAGTGACTAAAGCGACCCGATATTATGAGAAGCTCCGCTTATGCTTGATAACATCGAAAAACGCTCGCGCAAGCATTCAAGATTCAAACCAAAAAAAGAAACGAAATGACGAGGCTCGTTGTTGAGGGTTCAAAAACCTGTCCCGGTTGCTCTTATGCCATGCCACTCGTGCCAAGATCCCTCGGGGGGCATGAAGTTCCTGCCGGGAACAGATCACCGCTTCCTACGCTTGAACAGCTCATCCCACGTTTGCATCCCGTCTCGCCCGCGTTTTACGCCAGCGAAGTTCAAGCAACACGAGCTCGACAGCGATCACGATCACCACCGCACCGATGGCGGCAATCGCGATGGACATACCCAGCTGGTAGTCTGGAACCGTCGAACCCGTTGAACCGGAACCGGAAACTTGCGGGCCTGCACCCTCCCCGGTCAATGGCAACCTTGCGGGCGCGCTTTCATCGCTTGCTTCGAAATGATACGTGTACGTCCCGATACCTAGCATCGTCGAGAAGGTGAACGTGCACCCGTCATTATACACATCATCGGCTGGGAATAGATTATTCATCTCATGCGCGGTTCCGTTAATGATGACTCGCACGAAAGAAGGCGCGTCGTTGTCGGCATCCGTGTAGATAACCGAAAACGTGAAAATCGTGGATAAATTGCCGGCCGAGGGGGACACAGCACCGGCATCCAGC
>JAUQYW010000602.1 GCA_030587525.1 Candidatus Sigynarchaeota archaeon
GCGGTTACCGCACGTGGCGGACCATGTAAGTTCCGGGAGTCTGCTCGGACGATTGGCATGGCGGCAACAAAAAAAAGCTTGTCACGGGACGGCTGGCGCTAGCCAGCTGGGATTTTTTCCTTTCTTGATTTTTTTCTTCTTGTTCGCAGCTAGTGAAACTGCAACCACCACGATTCCCGCACCTATGAATAGAATATACAGCCAGTATTGGTTCAAGAATTTAATAAACGCGTCTATCCCACTTTCCGAAGCTTGCACCGTGATTAAAATCACCGATTGCGCCCCTGCAAAACCATTTCCATCCCAATACATGATCGTGTAATTGAAGATGCCTATACCTCTGTTCGTATCGATCGCGATAAAAATGGAGGAGCTATTTGCCCAGGGTCTGTTATTTTGTGTCGCGAGTGGTTGTCCATCCAAGTATACGGTATATCTTCCCGCTGATATTCCATCCACGATGATCCAGCTAATTTGGGCATTTGATGAATTTTGAACGACGGTCATGTCCGCGGACTTGCTCAAAATGGTTGGAACGTCATCGATCGTGACATTAATCATGCCCGGGATTCCGGAATGGCCGTGCACATCCCAAAACGATAATCGATATGTATATCTACCAATTGGAAGCGTAGTGTTAACGGAATGAACGATCTCCGTGGTTTCAATCCAACTACCGTTGGTAACGATGATCACACCGTTTCTAGTGAGCGAAAAGTTCCCGCTTCCCGAGCTATCATGCAAACTCCAATTGATTGTGAAGCCACTCGTATTCTGGAGCACCGCTATGGAATTGCTAGATGAAAAAACGACCACTGGGCGATCGTCGATGATTATCCAGACCATGCTGGCCACGCCCTCGAATCCGTGTGAATCACAATACCTTATCGTATAATTGTACCCGCCTAGACCAAGTGAGCTGAATATTGGAACCGAAAACGCGGTATTGTTGATCCATGCGGCATTATTAATGAGGGCTGTCCCGTTAACAAATATGGTGTAATTTCCAGCACCAATGTCGTCTTTCAATGTCCAGAAAATAGTTTTTCCGGCTTCATTCTCTGCAACCATCACATTCACCGGTGCAGATACGACCTCTGGTAAGTCATCGAGCAACACAATAACGGTATCTATAATGCCCAGAACTCCCCGGGAATTGTTGTATTCGATGGTATAATTCCAATACCCGATAGCAAGCATCGTGTCGACGGGCACGGCCATAGGCGTACTGTCGAACCACGGAGACCAGGACAAACTAGGCGTTCCGTTAATGAGCACTCGGAAATAGCCTTCTCCAAGGCGATCTTCCATCGTCCAGTTAATTTCCACACCTGGGGAGTTTTGAAGCACGATTAAATCTGCAGGATGATCAACAGTCGGTCTATCGACTACCAAGATGAAAGCATAATTCTCTAACCCGTTCGATCCAAAAAGGTCACGATATTGAAGCGTGTAATTGAAATTCCCAAAACCCGTATTTGTTTCAACCGGAACGCTGAAGGGTACCATTGATGTCCACGGTGACCAGTTCACGTACACGGAGCCATTGATTAACACGCGATAGGTTCCGCTCCCCTTGAACAAGTCTTCGATCGTCCAATGCATAACACCTGTTTGGTTCTGTATAATCGCCGTATTGTTCAAATCTAGGGCAAATACCACCGGAAAATCGTTGACCGTCACCCGAACTATATCCGGGGACCCGGTCATGCCCAAGCTGTCATTGAACTCGATTTTATAATCCCAATACCCTCGTCCCCTGTTGGAATCAATAGGAATATTAAAATTCATTCCATTTCCTGCCCAAGCTTGCCAATCTTGGTAGAGCGATGAATTTAGTAGCACCCTATAATATCCAGATAATTTTGTTGTCGCTAGATTCCATGTAATGCTAGACGTGCTGTTCTGGAGGACTAGCATATCCATGGGGTGGTTTGACCATGGATAATCTTGGGAGAAAAGAATGCTGTAATCGTTGATGGATGAATTCAAGCCAGCAAAGGGCGTATAAAAGCTCGTGTTATACCCATAGTTTAAACCGCAGACGTAATCCGAAGCGTTGCTGATGTAGTCGAAATTGAATATGACGTCACAAGATTCGTGCAGGATGACCTGAAATGATCCGATAGTAATCCCGTCAACGTTCTCGATGTCACGCCATTCAACAACAACACGATTCGGTGTAGTCAGATTCTTAATGAAAATGTTGCTTGGATACGCAGCTAATAGATCCGACCAGTAGGGCGCGATCATGTTCTTATACGTGGGATCTGGAAACGCTGTATTATAATCTCCTGCGAAATTCAAGAGGGTGATAAAACCATTAACATTCACCCAAATCGTGCGGGAAACATAATTATACACCTTGAATTCGAAGGGGAGGTGGTATTGAAGTGCCCCTCCGTCAACCCCTCCCAATGGTACTTGAACAGCACCGGTCATATCGATCCAAACATATGGCTGGTTCAAGTACAGCGTGTAGTTTCTCAAGGTGTTCTCCCGCACGGTTATATTCACACCGGGGTCTAAGGTTGCGAGATTTGATCCATCCGAGCAATTATAATAGAAATCGTGGATTCCCGTGGTAAGGGTGCTTTGGAAAGAATACGCACAACCGTCCACGAACCACGTGTCTTGGGGATCGGTCCTAGCCATGGCGTGTGGTACACCATCGATGGTCACGTTGATTGATGCGGGTCTGTTATTATCAGCGTCAAAATAATCCACCCGGAAATCGAAGATGGTTGCATCCGCATAACCCGTGGCAGGTGTAACTATTCCCGAAGATAATACCGGTACTTGCACGTTCGTGCTGGTGATGACCAACCCCGTGTACAAGATCGTGCTACTCGTAAATCGGAAATCTGCGGTGTTGAAGTAGTAAGAATGGGTTCCTGGTTGCAAGTACAAGATTCGGTAATAGACACACCCATCGGAATAAACATCGTCCAGCACGTCCTCCTTCTGCATGGTAAACTGCGTGCCATTTATAACGGCGTTAACATAAACTGGCGCATTATTGTCTTGATCGGAATACACGACGCTGAAATTCATCGCGGTTGCTTGGTTACCTGAAGCAGGGTTCAGCGATGGCACGGAAAGCGCTGGAGCATAGTTGTTCTGATCGAGCGTGAACTTGATCGAGTAATCGGAAATGGTGGCGTTCAACCCAGTGAAGAGATTATAGTACGCCGTGTTATATCCATAATTCAAGCCACACGTGGGGGCAGATACGTACACGAGGTAATCATAGTTGAACACGATATCGCCTGATTCATAAAGGATCATTTGAAAGCTGCCAACGAGCCGATCCACGGCATTGGTTATTGTGTTCCATTCAACCACGACCCGGTTCGGGCTTGTTAGATTCATAACAAAAACATTGCACGGCGACGACGTTTTCAATGATTTCCAGAACGGCGAGATCATCAAGGGATATTCACTCCTCGGGAAAAACACGTTCATACCCGTCGTGATATTCGTAAAGCTGACGAACCCATTAGTGCTTACATAGAAATAATCGTATGATTTATCATACAACCTTGCAACAAAGGGAAGATCAAACCGTTGATTTTTATCATACACACCATTCATGTTTGCACGGATTCCACCCGTAGCATCGATCCACGTGAATGGATTTTTTAAAATCATGTAATAGTTCTTAAGATGAATTTCCTTCACCTCCGGTCCTGAAAAGGGTCCCAATGTTCCAAGACGGGAGCCGTCGGAGCAATCGAACCGGTACGTATAATTTCCAATATTTATTAGCGTTGCCGTGTAGAGATATTTGCATCCATCCATGTAATTGATATCCGACGCATTTTCCTTAAGTAAGGGATGTGATGTGCCATTGATGGACACGATTACGCTTGATGGGGGATTGTTATCCGCATCGCTGTAGATCACCGAGTAGGTAAAGTCCGTTGATGAATTATACCCCTGAATTGGATGTAATTCATTATTACTCAAGACCGGATCGAAATCATTCTGCACGCCAACAATCAAGCTTCGGGCTTGAGTGGTATTCGTGTAAAAACCGTCCGCGCATTGATAATAATATTGATAATTGCCTATTGGAAGGGTCGTGTTATAATAATACGTGCATCCGTTTGTAAAAACCTTGTCGGAAAGATTGACCTTGTTCATGACATGTTTTGTACCATTGATAACCACGTGTATGGATGATGGAAAATCGTTGTCATTATCCGTAAACACCACGCTAAAATTGAAATTAACGAGTTGATTGCCAGACGGAGGATTTACTGTCCCTGATGTCAATCTGGGTTTGTAATCATTATCCTTAGCATTCGCTTGGTGCCATTGATCGCGTCCCCACATCGGCCACGGTTTTGGAATCGCAGTAGTGGAACCATTACCGATCAAGCAATATAAACCAACATCGTCCCGCCCGGCTAATACTTCGAGTTTTCCATCGTCATCCATATCTCCGATATTAGGACTTGTTTGTGACCACGCAGCACTCAATCCCAGGTAATATTTCCACTCTTCGTGGCCATCGGTTCCTGAAAGGCAGAAAAAATAGCCGCGTTGGGAACCCACGACGATTTCATAGGTTCCATCGAGGTCGATATCACCTACAGCGGGGCTTGAATATACCTGGTTAGTTACAGTGACGGTCGTCGAATGGGTCCACTCCTCGCTCCCGTTGATCGCGTTCAAGCTATAAACCTTTGAATCCAGGCAACCAAAAATTGCTTCTAATATTCCATCGCTATCCACATCTGCAACTGCCGGGCTCGACCGCAGCACGTTCGGGGCCAAGTATGACCACTTGATTGTAACATTGTTCCCGTAAAAGCAATACATCCGGCTGTTGAGGCCCATGCAGGGGATGAGGACCTCCTTTTTTCCATTTCCATCGACATCCGCGATAGCTGGATTTGCCCGGATCGTGCCTGCAGTCGTATAGCTCCACCTAACTGAACCATTATTTCCATACAAGCAATACACGATCGAATCGTATGAACCAAAATATACCTCGACGATCCCGTCCCCGTCAACATCCCCAATAGCCGGGGTGCTATATATATCCCCGCCAGTTATATAACTCCATTCCTTTGACCCATTCTTGCCATTCAAGCAATACACTTGGTTATCGAAGGATCCGATTATTATTTCGACCTGTTCATCACCGTCAACATCGCCGATCGCAGGGCCTGCTTGCACGACTTGACCAGTCAAATAAGACCACTCCAAAGATCCGTTCCTCGCGTTGATGCAATATACGCGGTAATTATCGGAGCCGACGATCACTTCCAGATCGCCGTCACCGTCGACATCACCTACCGCAGGGCTTGAATAGCTTGGAGATCCCGTTGAATATTGCCATTTCATAGTTCCATTAATTCCGTGGAGGCAATACAATCTACCTAGTCCCGTCCACATATATATCACTTCTGCGTGGCCATTTGCATCTACATCGGCGATCACGGGACTGGTCTCGATCCCTCCGAGCGTGCAAGACCACGCAAGCGTTCCAACTTGTCCAGAAAAGCCCGAGGTAGCTCGTATTTGCCCCATTATTGAAGCGCACGCGACAATCGCAAAAAAAGCAATAAACTTCATCCAAGAAGCACGATCTTCAAGGGGATATCTTCTCATTATCATGTTTTTTGTCCTCTTTATAAATTTCCTCTATAGTTTTCTATATCGATTCACCACGAGGAAATGTTATTTCACTCAATGGTACTTTATTTTTTATCGGGGTATAAAACAATATGGTGAAAGAATCTCCTTTTTTCATGCACATAATAATCGTGATAATATTCAGCAATCATTATCTCTCTTTATTCCCCAAAGATGATTTTATGTTGAATGAATAAAGGATATATCTGTGGTGATGCCACGAACATCTCCTCGATATGCTGGAAAAAAAATATTGTCTTAAATAATGTATATAGAAAACTAGATAGATATAGGCATATCTAAAAGACTAGACGAACATTTCAGGCGTAAATAGCATGTTTGCTTCAAAAAAGAGAGTCCAGACTATTTCGGGAGCTTTGCTTTTTCTCACAATATTCTTCTTCGCGGACATTGCCCATGCGCAATTTAATTCTATCGTGGCCTATGGTGACATAAATGCGGCAATACCAACGGCCGATGTTGGGGAAGACATTCCATTTTGGGTCGATAATTTTCTTCCCACGGTAACGAAATACTTCCTCGTCAATTTTCACGATGGTACTCCATATCGCAACGTCTCCGTGAATGAGGCGGGGGGTTATATCTACCATTCTTTTCCTTTCGAAGGAAAATACACCATAACGATGATAACGGTTAGTAATTATGGAATTACCTCAAGGTCATACACGGGCGTTGAGATCATAAACCAACAGCCCCAGGTATCCGTTATTCTTCCTCTTGACGACGTGTTCGAGGGCGATAACATAAGCTTGTCCATTGATGAGAACAGTCTTCGAGACACACCTAACGATATAGATAGCCTAAAATATCAATGGCGATTTGGGGACGGGACCACGGGGGAAGGAAAACAGGTCTATAAGGTGTGGAACCAATCAAGCACGTACACGATCAACGTGTACGTTGCAGATGACCAAGCTGCCGTTGGCTACGCATCACAGGCCATCACAGTTTTGAACAAGGCTCCTGTAGCAGACTTTTCCTGTGAGGATATGACGATCGGCGAGGACCACGTTGTATTCTTCGACGCGAGAAAGACAATTGAAACTCTTTCCGATAAAAACACGTTGCGGTATTACTGGAATTTTGGTGATGGCCGAATAGATCGCAGCATCCAAGTCCCCCACGAATTCCTTGCATCCGGGACGTATCCCGTGAACCTGACCGTTATCGATAACGATGGTGCTCGTTCATCTATTGTAAAAAATGTCGTCGTCAATAACGAGGCTCCAACGAGCAGCGTCGCTAATGACTCCCTTCACATACGTGAAGGTGATACGGCGATATTCAACGTGCAAGGTAACGACACGTTCACGGACCAGAATTTATTGGATTATTCATGGAGTTTCGGGAGTAACGGCTCATCAACCACGCACCAATGGCTCGATGATGGTAATGAACAAGTATATTCGATTGTATCGGACCCCGAAGGTTCTGCTTCCGTTAATATCGTTGACGTGCTTGTTGATAACACGAATCCCTATGTGATCGTCGATTCTATCAATGCAGCAGGAATGCTCAGCTTGCGGATGGCGGGAACTCCAAACAACACGCTTTACCTTCGTTCTCTCGTGAACGGCAAGGAAACCGGTATCACTTCGTTAACCCGGCACCTCTGCAGTCCGAATCCGAACGACGCCATTGTAACGCTTCCCTTCGATTTCGATCTTTCTCAAGATTGCAGCTTTGAAGTGTTCTATGGTCATGGGAATGCACCAGTAGCACCCACGTACACTCAACTTCCTTCGGGTGAAGTGATCGAGGAAAATAGCACGAGCAGTTGGCTCGAATATGGTCCGGCTGCAGGTGCTCGCGGTGCCAATCCTACCTGGTTAACGATCACTTTTGCTGATGGCGTTTCGTTTACTCTTTTTAACGTGTTCTGGATATTATGCAACGATACTTGGGTCTGGCGCATCGATCCAAAGGAATACCTTGCAACTTCAACCCTCACGATCAAGGGACACGTCCTCGATCGTGGTCAGGATAATCTCACGGCAAGGATCCAATACGGTTCTAGAATTGCATATTTTAACGTTAACAAGAGCGACGGGCGATTGAATTTCACCTTTACCATTCACGGCTGGGATAATTGGATTTCTTACTGGGAAGATAAGTGGTTCCAGTGGTGGAGCAAGTACGACGAATTCTGGAGTTCGAGGGATGGAAATTTCGATGCTTGGTGCAATACCTTTGAGATGCTCATTAATATAATTGGCCCGCATAATTGGTATAACAGTTTCGTCAAGCGGTTCGAGCACAACAAGCATTTTCTTGATCATATTTTCAAGCATGGCCCCTGGCAGAATTGCTTTGAATACTGGTACAACAATTGGAGTGCTTGGTGGATCGAGGAATGGCACGCAATGACGGGGTACGGATGGAAGCCCGTGGAAATCGAGGCATGGGATGGCGATGGCGGGTATGCACGGTTGAATTTAACGATTAATAGCATCAACGGAAAACCGGCGATCAACAACACCTCCCCACGTGTTTCGATCGATGCGCCGGGCACCGCGTTCGAAGACACGGAAAAATTGCTCTCTGCTGCCGTGGTGGATTATTATAATACCTCTAGAATGACAAACAACAGTTACCTTAAATACACGTGGGATTTTGGTGACGGCACAAATGCATCCGATTATGGCCTGGAATCCATCAACCATGTATGGACAAATGCAGGAACGTATATGGTTCAGTTGACCGTCTTCGATGGGGAATTCGTTGGTGTGAATATCATCACGGTAATAGTTGCCAACCATATACCGGAGGTCTCTATCCTGGGCCAATCCGAAGTGTACGAAGACCAATTCGTGCAATACACGACCAAGGGTCGATGCATCGACACGGTATCCGATATGGATTCAATGCGGTTCATCTGGACGTTTGATGATGGCACGATCGCCACGGGTGAAACGGTAAACCACACGTGGGCTTCCAATGGCACGCATCACGTCACGGTCAAGGCGATCGACAACAATTGCGATGTTGGGCAAGCTTCATTCGAAGTCATCGTTAAAGAATTGCTTCCCGATTTCTACGAGCCATACGGGTTCAATAGCATCGAAGGCAATGCTGCCGAAGTGCAAATTGCATTTAAAGACAATATCCTTGATGAGTTAGACGCCCAATTCATTTACACGATTGATGGGACTCCGTATCCAGCGTCAAGTGCCACGAGGATAGCATATACTGGTACGACGGGAGATCACGAGGGGACGTTCAAGATGGTCGGGAGTGACCACACGTTCAATTCCACGAAATTAGGAATAATGTTCACGAATCAGCCACCGAGTGTGTTCGTCGCCAGCCAGGCATATTACGGCCCTGCGGGTGAGAGTCTAAACATCACTGCGTACGGCATAGACGTTATTTCAACGATCGAAACGCTCACATACACATGGAACATTGCCGGGAATATCGAGGTGCTCCATGACACTGGTTCCTGGTCAAACATAGAATGGACACCATCAGGATCTGGAGATATCATCGGAACTGTGGAGGTCACGGATGGACGATTTGAGACCACGTCTTACCAATTCTACGTGAAGGTATCTCTGGATGACGATCTTGATGAAATTCCCAATGAAGTCGATTTTCCAGCTAATAATTTGGACGGAAATGAACCCGATTCCGATGGCGACATGCTCACGGATGGATACGAGTACAATTATATCGGAACGAAGCCCAACATGAGCGATACTGATGGTGATAAGCTCTGGGATGGCATTGATCCTTCGACGGGCAAGGGCGAGTTGTATTATAACACGGATCCGCTCAACAATGACACGGACGGAGACGGATTGCTCGATGGAGACGAGGTAACCCCGCGCGAAATTTGGGTTCTTGAATATGGCCAAACCGAAGAAAAATCTGTTTTGGTGATATCCAGCCCGTTATTGATGGACACGGATGGGGATGGACTAACTGATCTTTATGAATTCCAAAACGGCACGAATCCGAGCGATCCTGACACGGATCACGACGGCAACAGCGACTTTATGGAATCAACCCTAGCATTGTCGGTTGATAACGATAAGGATCGCGTGCCCGACGTATACGAGATACTAGGGTTTGATTTACACCTTGCGAATAACACGGTCTATAAGGTATTCTCGGATCCAACCAAGAATGACACCGATATGGATGGATTAACCGATTGGGAAGAATGGAATTTCGGTGCGGACGGGTACAAGACGGATCCATCGAAGAATGACACGGACGGGGATGGTCTCCTCGATTCGCAAGAAGTATATTCAAAAGGTCAAGAATACGGCCAACGAATAAAGTTAACTGCTAATGTCGAAGCACACTTCTATTTCAGGGCATATTTTGCCCCCAACCTCATGAATGTTTCCGTAACAATCGGGGCCTCGGTTGGTGAGGATGGAGATGCCGCGAGGTTCACGTATAGAGTGACATTCGGTGGTACGACAGTAGTGGAAAATAACACGGCGACAGGGAATGGAGAGCGTTACTTCTTCAACGCGACGGATGTAACCGAGGAGACAAACGGTCGTGCTGATGGATACTGGCATTTATATATAAAACCGCACGGTAGGGATGCGTTGCTCGAAATTTTCAAGATCGAAGGCGTGGCCCGGTTAAATCCCGTCAAGATGGACACGGATGGCGATGGGATCAATGATTATGACGAGAATTTTGGTACGAATGGATATATGACCGATCCTTCGCGTAAAGATACCGATGCTGATGGGTGGGACGATTCTAAGGAAATATTCGAGACCTTGACTAATCCTCTAGATAGTGATAGCGATGGGGACGGTGTTATCGATAATGTTGATAACGCACCCTTGGGCAACTTGATCCTTGAAGTCAAAGTCATTAAGGGATACTGGGCCGACACGCCGTACGATGATGTTAACGGCAAGGATGGACTCGATATGCAAGTTGTGACGAAGGTAGGCGAACGAACGGCACCTACGCCAAAATATAGTGCAAGTGATGATGCTACCACCCGAAGGTTGTGGATATTCTCGTGGAACGCGTTCTGTGGCACGTGGTTCACATCAGGAGGGCGCGAATGCAAGTATTATTACGACATCCCCGATGAACAAGACCAGGTTCTCGTTCAGATGCAATACTGGCACATCTGGTGGGGTTGGGCTGATGTAGGGGATAAAATCCTCGATGCTAGCAGATGGTATGATGTCGATCCTTCTGGAGCAATAAATCCCGATTTCAAGATCTGGGCGGGAAGTAGCTGGGTTCAGTACGAAATTCGGACGATTCAGCTCAACAAGACGAACACGATCGCGGTGTTCAAGGACGACAGCACGTTTGCCAACAAGCACTATAGCACGATCGGCCAGCAGAACCTGATTATGCTCAATGTGAGTGGATCGAATGATTATTTCGTTGATGGATTGAACACGGTTGTTGTTCCTTCCGAGATCTTCGTTGATACAACGCTCCACGCTGAAATCGAGAAATCCATGGGTTCAGACGGGAAAATCGATACAAGTTTACTTCCGTCGGGCTTGCTCGCGGCGAAATTCCAAGGGATTGACAGGACTGAAGGGACGGTATCCCGTCACATTGAATCGGTTATCACGGTCGAGGATGAAATCACTATCGGTGCAGCTCAAGCGATTCTTGATGACCTCCTGGAACTTGCAAATGATATAAATGTACCCGATTTCTTCAAAGTAGCAAGAGTAAACCCATGTAACATCAGCTTAGCATCAGATGTCATTGATTTCTTGCCGTGGGATGGTGCGATTATGGATTCCGAATCGGATACAGGTCTGGCACCCAAAACTCTCGGCGATGCGATTATTGGTGCATTTATCGGCTTTGGATTGCTCATATATGGAGGTATCGTCGCAATAGTGGGTTTCTTGCTGATTATATGGTATTTCATCGTCCAGATCGGGTTGTTTTTTGTTGGGATATTCCAGGATGCAATAGAAGCCGTAGAAAAAGCAGTTAAAGCGATCATCTTAGTATTATTGTATCTATTGTTCGCGATCAACTTGCTTATGATAATAACATTCTTTATGGTGTTCTTGATATCATTCTATATCTTTGCTGCTGCGAGTGAAGGAGCCGAAGCACATGACGGATTGGCACAAGGTGAGTTATGGGTTACACTAAAAGTGGATGGAAAGGTAACCCTGCTTGAATTGCTTATTCAATCAATAATGGTTCCCTGGTTGGAAGTAAAAGTTCCGGATATTCATGTTGAACTTACAATAGCGGGTGTGACCCTGCTTTATGCCTGGCTTGGAATTGGCGCATTAATAGAAACAGGAACTTTACCTGTTTCGAACGCTCCCACTCCTGCTCCAATGCCACCTTCTAGATCTCAAACCCGATCATTACAGATGCTTGAATCAAGCAATTCCAGTGAAAAACCAATTGCATCCTCAAAATCATTAGCCACTCCATTATCAGGAATTTCAAGCAACGGGTACACTCTAACCGAGAGTGCTCCTTCCTTTGAGCGAAATCTTGATATTGATGGTAATGGGAATGAAGAAGAATGTTATGTATCCGCAGAAGGTTATAGCACAGCAGAAACATTGTCCTATTATTATACAAATAACCGCGCTTCGGCTACGTTGGAAAAATTGAATGAATTGACGTTCAATGTAATGTTGAGCGATACTACGAATTTTAAAAGTGGGTGGTTGGTCTTCGACGAGTGTGGAACGAATGAAATCACCGAGGTTACCTTCCCGGCTTCCAGTGGCGTTCAAGAAGGAGACGGATTCATCATCACACGTCAGAACGGTCAAAAATATTATGTTTGGTTAAACAAAGGTAGTGGTACGTCTCCGACCTATACTTCGCCTGATGTAGGTGTTGAGGTATTTATTTCTCCCTCTGCAACTGCCGCAGGAGTGGCCAGCGCGGTCGCTACCGCCTTGATGGCGATTTCGACTTTTGCAGACGGCACAGGAGAAATAGCGATCTTTAATTACGCAGACGGCACTCTGAAATTCACCCAAAAAGTGATTGGTGACACAAGAGATGTTGCCTTAATCGGTACTTCGGTTTCCCGAATTGTGACACGACAGGGAAGCGTCCAAGCCGGAGAATGCGAGGAAACTATTCTCGGGTTTAATTCCTTTAGTGGATCAACCCAGGGTGATCATGTCCTTTTTGAGAGTCAGGATGGGCTTGTATTCAGCATTTGGCTGGATAAGGGTGATGGAGGATCAACACCGAGTGGGCCGGTTCATACTAAAGTTTCAACGATCCCAATTGCAGTTTCCATCACTTCTTCAGATACGGCCATTAACGTGGCATCAAATGTAGTATCGGCATTGAGATTAAATGAACTCTTTTCAGATCGCGTGACTATAGTGGATAATCTCGATGGAACTATTAAACTAACGCAAAATAGCATTGGAAAAACCATTGATGCCAGATCGGAAAACGAAGCAGAGGATTCTGAATATCCTCCAGGAACCATTCAAGTTACAATATCTAATAATGGTGAAATGAATGGTATGATATCGTTAGGTACTCCATCATCTAACGTTTATAAGCCGGAAATAAACCTAGCTGAGATTGGAAAAATCAGCCAAGACGATTACTCGAATGACCATCAAGACTTGATGTATCGATACAGGTTCGTTTTAAATGATGGGATTTCATTCGTCGATTTCACACCGAGCATAAGGAGAATTCGTATCTTCCAGAACGCACCTCCATACATATTCGCCCCAAGGCATGTTGACTCCTTATCCACACCTCCTGAATTTAGAGATTATAAACAAAAATTCAAAGCTTTTCTAATGGATCTTGAAGGCGACAATCCCTCTACAGGTGATGTTTTTGAGATCAAAATCTATGACAATCTGCTAGGAGACTCAAGCTATGATAAACCATTTCCTTTTGCCATATCACCTGATGAAGTAGAGAATGATTTTGTGAACGGTGTCTTATACGAAGCTGAAGCTGAATTACCTTTTGGACAATCATATTACAGCATCTATTATAAACAAAATACCCATCTACCCGTCATAGAAATTCTCGATCCAGTGGGCGGTGTATTAAGATACCAGTTCTCTCATATAGTACTTTATGATTTGGCAAATTTCAATTTTGGTTTAGATTTAACTTTAGGATGTGCAGGTGCCTTTCTTATATTCTTATGTTTATTAAAAGAATGTATTGATAAACCCAGCATACCTTGGTGGGTGGGTTTAATAGCCCTAGTTTGCACGTTCGTTGCCTTATTTTTACCATTAATACTTTCCCTTATTATAGGAATAGGCGCTTTAAATGACGGGCATTATGACGAAAGCAACGATCCTCGTTCCCCTGCATCATTATTCTTTGGAGTTGCGATTGGTTATTGGATATTGTTTTTCTGCATGCTTTATGCTGCATATTTAAAAAGAGCAGAAAATATTTCTAATGTTTGGGCGCCATTAGCGGGACTCCTCGAAGTGGTATTTGGAATTGCATCCGATACACTTGCTGGCGGATCAGATGCAGCTCAAACATGGGAACTTATCCTAGGTGGAGGTGGTATTTTTCTACTTGGAATATCCCTTTTCACAATAGATATGAATGGCGAATATTCTGCAGGCCAATCGATAGCGCGATTTTTAGCAAAGTTGACATTTGTTTTAGCATTAGTTGCAACGGGTCTCTTTGTAACGAGCGCTCTTATACAATTTTATAATCCCGTTTAATTATTTTCTTCAAATTTTTCCGATTTATTTTTATTCAGAAGCCCTACATCAGCGAAACCCTTTTTATTCTTTCAATCGTGCACATCTTTTACAATTATTTCTTATATATCATAGAAATTGATTGGGATAAAAGATGTATGCAACCCCATCACAATTCCTTCCTCATCATTTTCTGATTAGATATTAGATTTTCTACACTGTAAAAAAAGAAATTCCGCAATGTGTTTTTAATCACTTATAGAATATTATAGTGAGTCATATGAATATCATATCATCCGTTGAATCGCAACTGTTAAAAAAAAGAAAGGTGCAATGGAGATGCTAGATTATACGAAGCTGAAAATCGAGATCGTTGAATTGATGAAAAAAGGAAAAATAAACGATGTGAGGAAAAAGCTGGTAGATGCTTTCACGGAGGTAAGACCCCTAGAATACCAGCAAATCGGCGAGGCGATGAAAGAGATCATTATGGTAGATCCCCAGACATTCTCAAGAAAAGTTTATTATCTTCTTAACAAGGAGATGCGAGCCATCAACAAGGATAAACTGGTAGAATTTGAGAAGTTTTTCATCCAGAACTTCTGTAAGTTACCCGGCGAGGATTTTATTTCAATCTCTGACGGACAGCTCGAAACAGGCAAGTCGACAATTTCTGGCACCATATTCGTGTCGAACTTGCGCATTATCGCAACCGGGGTGCAAGAACTAAAAGATACAAAGAATCTCGCTGGTATTTTACCTTTTATGCTATACGGGTATGTAAGACAAATTATGGAGCAGATCGCAAAATCCATGACAATTGAATTTGCAGCTGATAAGATCGTGAACTACGGTTTTATGTTCCCGATCAAGAACAATTACTTAATCGAAAGGAAGGAAAATAAAAAGGATCGCATCAAGTACAAAGTCGATTTTCCATATACTAACGATAAAGAGAAGGAAGAGATCGCTCACCTCGATATCTGTGTCATCATCTCCGAAAAGAATCCAGAGATGGAATTAACACTTACCAAGATCGAGGAGACGCTCAAGTCAGTTACTAAGGTGGAGCTCTTAGCCGTGCATGACGATGAACCCAAGGACACGGGAGGTGAGAGTGTGAATACATGTCCCCGCTGTTCCAAACACCCACCTCAACCGAGACTTGCCACGCTATTCGACATTGATTTTCCTGATTATTGCACCCGCTGCAAGAACTATGCATTAGTAATGGGAACACTCATCTTTGGATCGTTTATAATCATCACTCCAGTGCTCATTATGAGTTTCGGTGCTGTAAATGGCATCCCGCAGTGGCAAATCATCGCCTCTGGCATCGGTACCTTATTTGCTAGTGCTTTTATCGTATTGCTTGTGCTTACATGGTATTTCAAGAAATACGGGAAGGTCAAGAACCGTCACAACATTTAATATCGCTGGACAGAGGCAAGGGTACTTTACTCTTAGTTTATTCTTGCTTTTTCACACCATTAGCGAAAGACAAGCAATAAAAAAGTTTTATTTTTTACAGGGATTGGGATATTTAGAGCAGCTACGGTTTTTTACCATCTGCTCTGGCGCACGGCGGGTGGTGACGCGGCATCCTTGAATTCCAGCGACCAGAGGGGGGAATTCGGGGTGAGCTCGCCAGTCTGGAGGCATAGCGTGCGCCGGCCATCCGTGTGCGTCCACTCGTAGGATGGCGGCCTCGGCTCGTGAAGGTGCCCGGAAACGATGACCATTGGCTTGAAATGCTCGATCGACCGCGCAAGCCCGAAGCTTTTCCAATCTAGTATGTCCCAGGTGAGCGTGCGTTCTTTGGGCAAAACCGGGGGCGTGTGCGTCACGAGGACGTTTGGCGGATCGAGGTCATACATGGCAAGCTCCCCCGGCACCTTCGAGGCGAGGATTTTTGCGATACCCTCGATCTGGATTTCGTATTTGGCAAACTCAAAGGAGGAGTACATCCCTGATAGTGACTTGTGGACAACACCCTCCCGGAACGCGCGCCCTGCACCCGTGGGCAAGTTGGACGGGACCATGTGCGAGCCGCCGATCCCGCCAAGCTTGATGTCCGTTCCCGGGAGCTTGTGGATTGCTAGATCGAGGTGCCTCCATTGCGAGCCTAACTTGCGCGAGAAAGCCACGGGGTCATGATTCCCGAGGACATAATAGCATAGATTTCCGATCGTGTTCAGGTAATCGATGAGGGAGGTATGAAGCTCGAGGATGGTGCCCACGTCGACCGTCGATCGTTCGAACAAGGTCGGATCGCGCATATCAACGAAGTCACCCACGAACCCGAGTGCTGCCGCCGCGGGGACGGCTGCCACGGCGCGTTTTAACACCTCTACCCGGTTATGCACGTCCCCGATGAAGACGATGGAAGTTTCGCTCACGCGTATCCGCTACGTGCGCGGCGTTTAAATACGCATCCGCATCGCGGCCGTGGTGTGTCGTGCCACACGAGTGAACATAAAGGTGGCAAGTCCCATTCCCTCACCAGAACATCGTGCTGGTGCAAAACCATGTCAACGTCAACGCAACTGGAAATGGACAGGCTGCGCGCCTTTGCCATCCGCGTGCGGTACATGCAATTCATCTTCCTCGCCATCATGTTCTACGGCGTCGCCATGCTGAGCTACGACCTCGTCCGCTTGATTCCCGGGATGCCCATATCGAACTGGTCGATCGGTTGTTCCGTGTTCGGGGCGGAGGGGGTCATCGCGACGTTCCTCCTCGTGCGGTCGATGGACAAGAAGATCGAAAAGCTGCTCAGGGAGGCCCGGGAGTTCGATGGCGGAAAGACATCTGGATGAGGAATTGAAGCGAATCCGGACTGAATCCCGGTTCCAGGTCATCGTTCTCGTCTGTTCCCTTTTTTTTATTTTCACGTGGACCAGCGTGATTTCGATGATATTGAACCAGCGCACGTTCAGCAGCGAGGCATACGAAAATCTCGGCGCCGCGATGTCCTTGAGCGCGGCACAAACCCCGGTGCTTGTTATTATCATCGGCATTGTCTTCAGCGCCGTGTTTTTCATGATTCTCGCCAAGGGTTACAAATATTCAAGTCAGGTGTGATCCCGTTGGAACGGCAATGGTTACCCCCGTCGCGTAGTTTTTTAACCTGGAACACGCAAGATCCTCCAAGATCTCACGAAAATGCGGGGCGTGCTTGTGTAGTGGAAGACACAACGAAACTGAAATATTACAAGTTGCTCTTGTTCCTCAACTCGGCGAGCGACTTGGAACGGGATATTCTGATCTGCTTGTCGCATGTCTATCCGAAGTCGATCTCGGCCACGCAGCTGGCGACCATGATCGACGTGAGCATCAAGGCAAGAACCTTGTCTCGCGGTGTTCTAAAGCGCCTCGGCGATGCGGGCTATATATTACTCGACAAGCTCACCCCGAAACTCTATAGCATTCGGATCAATCACGAAGATAGCTTGATGTCATTGCTGGTCGACACGTGCAAAGCGGGCGATGCAGTAAGAGAGTCGTATTTGAAAAAAATAGAAAATATCGAAGCTGGTGATGGATGATGGCATTGAACAAGCGCCGGCGAGCCCGTGATGACAATCCCTTGAGAAAAAAAGAACGCCTGCTATATGCGTTCAAGTGGTTCAGTCTCGCAGCATTCACGATCACGGTCGTCTTTCATTTTATGTTTCACCCGGGTAGAAATATATTCAACTGGATAGAGTATTTAGGACCTCCCGAGGCTCCTTACTATGGACTTTATGTTTCGATTCCAACATTTCCCTTCATTGCCATCACGGGTATCATTGCACTTGCCATCTTCGTGTTGCACGTGGAAACATTGCCGCGAGCGATTCTGACCCCGATTCTAAAGGTCGTAACGTCCTTGGGTTTCGATACCTCGTTCCGCGATGGCCGCCATGCCATGTGCACGCCTCGACGTGAGAGTCAAATGACGATGGTGAGCAAGATCGCCCTGGAATTTCCGGGGAACCTTCTTTCTGACGTAAAAACCTGTATGATTCGTGTCTTCTTGGCACCGGGTGTTTCACCGCGGGTCGACATCAAGGCTCTTGCAGCGGAGCAGGGCTTCATCATCGCTGATGAAACGGTTGATGCAAAGCCCGAGGAAAAAACATCTTGCTTTGTTACGGCGGTAGAGTTGAATCGAGTCCACGCGAAGTCCTTGAATTTGCGATTGCTCTTGAATTTTCTTGCTTGAATCGAAGGAGAATTCTCCTTGAATGAAGGTGATTCGCTATTCGTGGGATTCGAATCCCCTTCACGATAACATTATAACGACTTCGCGCTGAACCAACCTTATGCAAAGATATATGACATTCGTGAAGGTTCTTGGTATTTCGCTGCTTGCCGGCGCGGGCTTGCTTGGACTGGTTGTCATCCTTGGGATGACGCGATATTCCCCGTTTCTCAACACCTACTTGAGTTCAACCGTGGTGATGGCCGTGCTTGGCGGGCTTCTTGGGTTCGCCGTGTTTGCCGCGATCGGGGGAATCGCGTTGCTCAAAGCGCGCAGCCTCAAGAAAGCCGGCGTACCCTTCATCATTCTTTTCGTGACATTCGCCGTGGGTGCACCCACGGCATTGTTCACGATCGTCGAGACGCAAGTCATAAAAGGAGAGATAGATCTCGCGCGAATCAGTACACTCTACTCCACGGCACCTGAATGGGAAACACGAGCAGAAACGATACGCCAGGGCATCTTGAGGGGGGCGGAGCTCACGCCGTTACCGGCACGGACACCGTTGAACGCCACGATCCATAGCTTGCGCGTGCACGGGAACTATTCGGTCGAAAACGTTTACTTCGAGAGCTTTCCTGGGTTTTTCGTTACGGGAAATCTCTACCGGCCTGCTGGGCCCATTGCAGCAGGCTTGCATCCGGTAATACTCGTCCCGCACGGCCACCACAATCACAACGCGAGGTTCGAGCAAGAGATCCAGCAAATCGCTACCTCCTTTGCTCGTCTTGGTGCCAACGTGTTCACTTACGACATGGTCGGGAAGGGAGAATCCAACCAGACGGAACACGAGAGAGCTTTCACCCTCACGCTCCAGTTGTGGAATAGCATGCGCGTGCTTGATTTCATGCTCGGCTTGAATGATTCCGACCCGTCCCGCGTTGGAATGACAGGAGCGTCAGGAGGGGGCACGCAAACCTTTCTTCTCGCAGCGGTTGATTCCAGGCTAAATATATCGGCCCCGGTGGTCATGGTTTCGTCATATATTTATGGTGGTTGCCCGTGCGAGAATGGTATGCCGATCCACCGCGGCAACGGCTATGCCACGAACAACGCGGAGATCGCCGCGCTGCATGCCCCCCAACCGATGCTGCTCGTGTCGGATGGCGACGACTGGACCCGCTTCACGCCCGTGCTGGAGTTCCCTTTCATCCAGCGGATCTACGGGTTCTACGGGTTAGTCAACAACGTCGTGAACGCGCATTTTCCGAGCGAGGAACATGATTACGGCGTGAGCAAGCGCAACGCTTCTATGCACTTTTTTGCCGATCAATTTGGTCTCGACATTTCGAGGATCGAAGACGCGAGCAGAAGCATCAACGAGACCGCGAACGTGATGGAAACGATGGATACCATGCGCGCGTTCACGGGCGCCTACCCGCGGCCGGTTTACGCGCATCAAGGCGAGGAAAGCATCCGGTCAGCCTTGCATGCATTGCAACCCGGGTGGCAACCCGCGGTGTATCCCGTGATCGATGGCGGTGGTCTCGTGCCAATCGTTAGCTGCGTCGGCCTGGCTGCGCTCTCCGTGATCGCGAGATCGAGACGCAAGATGAAATATCGATTCTGAATCAAGATCTCATTGTTTTTTTCTCTTTTTAGGAAATAAAGGTTAAAATTCTTGTCGATGCAACGGTTTGTGGAACGATTTACCGTGCCCCGTGCGATTGAAAGCATCGTGAAAATAGAGCTGGTTTTGAAGCCCCCACATTCGCATCTCGCATTGATCACCATTGATGACGAAGTGGGTGAACCCGTACTCCATGATCCCGTAAACATGGGATGATGTGACGATGGCATCGTTCCGGATGCCTTTCTCGACGTTTCCCCCTAAGAGACCATCCCGTTCGTAGATGTACGTCCTTCCTTTCCACAGGTAGTTAGGTGGCTTGGGCTGCAATTTCGGGTCCATATTGAAGAGCCCGAGATTGCCACCGCCATTGCCGACGAGGCAATAATGGGTACCGCCCCAGGGTTGATCCTTGCCGACCCAGAACACCTCGAAATGATGGTCGTGGCCAAAAAACACTCCATCCACGTGATGGTTGTCGAACAAATCCCGGTAGGCCAATTCATAAATATCCATCATCCCGGTATCGCCCGTCGTGTACATGGGATGGTGCATGAAGAGGAAAATCCAGTAATCTTTCAAGGCGTATAGATTCAGCACCTTTTCGAGCCATTCCATCTGCTCATCCGAGACGACACCTTGCGTCGCTGCAGTCTGCCCGGCGTTCGTGGAATCCAGCACGATGAAGACCGCGTTGCCGTAGATAAAGTGGTAATAAGCGCCCTTTTTTGGATTCACGTAGGGGTGGTGGAAGGTGTTGATGAAATGGGCGTAAGTTTCGGCGTGATCCGTATCGTGATTCCCCGTGGCATTCATCAAGATGAACTCAGACGAGAATGGTACCAATTCCCAGAAAAACTCGTTCCACCTCTCTTCGTGACCGCCATGGTCGACGCAGTCCCCTGCTGTTACCACGAAATGTGCTTTAGGAGCGTTGGTTCGTATGCTCGTGAACAATGCCCTTGCATTCCCCCCGGAAGCGTGGATGTCCCCGGCTATCGAGAATTCAAAGGGTACAGGGGAACCATCGGGTGGGCCTGTCATGAAGGAATAGACCGGTTGCGGTTCGACCTGGAGATCCTCCGGTCGAGATATGCGGTAATAATATCTCGTGTTCGGTTTCAGGCTGGTTAATGAGAACGAATGCATGCACGTGGGAAATACATCTTCATCGCACCGCAAAGGGCAATCCTTTGTCTCGCCATACTGGATCCACTGCGTCATCGAGTGAAATTTCGATTGCCAGGATACTCGCATCTCCGTGGCGGCCGAATTGCCAAAGGATAGGTATGGGCCCCACCTGCGAAAATCTCCTGGGCCACGCCAGCCATAATCTATGTTCATATGCCTCAGTCTTACGAGAACTTAAATCTTTTTAAAGATACCAGCCGAGATCGGAACGTTATGGACAGAAAATTCACGAATTCGATCGGGATGGAATTCCTCCCAGTCAGCCCTGGCTCGTTCTCCATGGGCCAAGACGACGGCGACTGGGATGAAAAGCCTGTGCGCGAGGTACGCATTACCCGTCCTTTCTTCATGGCCCGGGCTCCCGTCACGAACAAGCAATTCGAAGCATTTATGGAAAGCCACGGGCAGTATCGTGGGATCGCTGGTGCAAGTGAAGACGATGATGCCGCTGTCATCTTTGTTACTTGGCACGATGCAATTGCATTTTGCGATTGGCTCTCGCGAAAGGAAGGAAAGCCATACCGGCTACCCACCGAGGCAGAATGGGAATACGCTTGCCGCGCGGGAACAACGAGCGCGTATTGGACTGGTGTTTCTCTCCCGCCCGATCATCGAATCGACAATCCGGACGATTGGAAGGGTTATAAGTTCGAAAGCGATGCGGGAGATATGCTCCTCGTGGGCAGGCACCCCCCAAATCCATGGGGTTTTCAAGATATGCACGGCCTCGTGGAGGAATGGTGCTCCGACTGTTATGGGCCATACCCCGGGAACAAAGGGGATGATCCCGTCGGCCATGCTGCCGGGGATTTCAAGGTAACTAGGGGAGGCAGTTATGAGACGCTAGCCTGGTTCCTGCGATCGGCGAACCGGCTCGCCATGGTTCCCGATGACAGGTCGAGGTTCATCGGGTTTCGCGTGGTTCAAGCGCCGATGCTGATAAGCAAGCCCTTCGATCCGCCGGCTCCCCAGAAGTTCTTCAAGAACGTGAAACAAGACGTGCATCGCTGGGATCCACCGGTCGACATGTCCAAACCCGTTTTCGCCGATCCCATCCCGTACGTGATTAAACCGGAGGCGGGGGAAGGTGCGGCGCACGTGCCGTTTTATCCGCACAATCATTGCCCCGCTGTCACGTACTGCAACAACGGCGACTTGATCGCGTGCTGGTTCAGCACGATTTCCGAGCGGGGACGGGAGCTCGGCATCCTCTCGTCGCGACTCCGCCGGGGCGCACAAGTGTGGGAACACGCGTCGCTGTTCTTCAAGGCAGCCGACCGAAACATGACCGGATCATCGTTGTTTAATGACGGGTCCAGACTGCTCCATTTCAACGGCATCGAGGAAGCCCAGACATGGACGAATCTCGTGCTGGTCCTGCGCGAGAGCCGGGACAACGGCGCGACGTGGAGCCACCCTCGCATCATCAGCCAGGAACTCGATGGATTTATGCACCACACCCGCAACCAGGTGATCGCGTGCACGCGGAAGACCCGGGACGGGACCCTCATCCAGCTCTGCGATGCGGTTCCCGGTAGCGATGGTGGTACGGCCGTGCACGTGAGCAAGGATGGCGGCAAGACCTGGATCGACGCCGGCCTTGAAAAACCGTTTCCATTGTTCAAAGCGGGAACGACTGGGGCATGGATCGCTGGGATCCATGCGGGCACCGTGGAGCTTGCCGATGGTACACTTCTCGCGTTCGGGCGGGGCAATGCCATCGATGGCAAGATGCCAGAAAGCGTTTCCCGGGATCTCGGAGTATCATGGACCTATCGTGCAAGCCCGTTCCCGAAGATCGATGGAGGCCAGCGATTGGTCTTGATGCGGCTCCTTGAAGGCCCAATCTTGTTCGTGAGCTTTACCGGCACCCATGACGACATACAAAAAGGCAAGGGGGTCATCAAGATAACCGATTCGCGAGAAAAAAGCCGTGATGTCCAGGGAATGTTCACGGCGCTATCCTACGATGAATGCAAGTCCTGGACAAGCCTCCGGCTCGTTTCCGATGGAAAGACCCGGGCATTTGCATCCGCCGATTTCATCAAGGAATTCACCATGGATGCCACCCATGCTGAACCCGCGGGGTACTTGTGCGCGGTGCAGTCCCCCGACGGCATCGTTCACTTGCTCTCGAGCCACTTGCACTACCGGTTCAACCTGGCTTGGTTGAAAAGTCCGATGGTTTAGAGGGAAAGTGGAAAAAAAAGGAAAAAATCCCAGCTGGCTAGCGCCAGCCGTCCCGTGACAAGCTTTTTTTTGTTGCCGCCATGCCAATCGTCCGAGCAGACTCCCGGAACTTACATGGTCCGCCACGTGCGGTAACCGCAGGAAAAAATGGGAGGCTGGAGCCAAGCGACTTGTCCCAATGGGCCCACCCGCATAGGAAACTAAGAGTCCGGCTCCGGCACGCTCGTTGTCCGTGTCCCGTTTGGAAAGCACGTCGCTTGCGACAGG
>JAUQYW010000603.1 GCA_030587525.1 Candidatus Sigynarchaeota archaeon
AACCGTGTAAATCGAGCCCTTTTCGGTGACTTGCGTGTCAGGCTTCCACAACTGTTTCCACAGCGACCGGAAGACTACTGTCACGTTTGCATCCCTCGCATCAGTCCCGCTGAATACCAGCCATGGTGATGTGTATATGAAGGACACGTCTGCAAACCACGAAAACGTACCTACATACGCACTATAATTGCTCACGCCCGAAAACGCGCGGCCCTCCATAACCGATAATGACCAGCCATCGAGCTCGCCTGTGCCGGCGGTGGTTCCCCATTTCCACGCCGCGACGAAATTCGTTTGGTTCGTGATGATATTGTTCTTGGGCACGGTCGGGATGCCCGAGTATTTAAACTCGTGATCGATGCCAGGACCGGCGTGCTGCCACGACGCATATACCTCGGATTGCGTGACCGAATCATCGTCGGAACTGTTGATGGAATCCTGGTCGCCCATGAATTCCGCGCATGCGAGATAGGGGTACGGGCTGATCTTCGTGCGATTCTCCTCGTAGCAGAACATACCATCGATGCCGGTCGACACAGTTGTTACTGGCTGGAAGGCACTGGTTGTCACGTCGTACCACGACAAGACGACGGGCCTGTCACGGACGGGTTGGTGGTCATCATCGAGCAGCGAACCTTTATAGACAACGTGCAGCAATGGGTTGATTGCGCTGTCGATGAAAATCGAGCAGTTGAGGAAAGTGGTCGTGGGTTCCTTGCATATCGTTATGGATTCCGAGTACACGAGAGTAGTCCTCAATATAAATCCCCAGAAGAGCCACGTGACGAATACTTGAATATGGAAATCCCCTTGACAAAAGCCGTAATCCCGGGCGAGCGTGATGTTCAATTCGTTCTGGCCAATGCGAATTGTTGATGGCTGGCGGAATATCTCGTGTCCCAGGGAATTGTAGGCGATGATCCATCCGGAGCCGTGGTTCGACGTCGAGGTGAACGAGACCGTGAACTCGTCGCCGACGTGATGCTCGGGCGCGGTCGATGCAGAGATGCCGGATATGGAGAACGCGGCGGGATCCGGAGTGAAAAAGCTGTCCAATTGCTGGATGATCTGGACACCAAACATCCCGCATATCAAGATAGAAGCGACCCCGACGATGAAACGCTTGTGCTTGCTCCAGTGTTCCACGCGGGCCTGATATTTTCGGTCGTGGTGACCGGCCACGACGTATTGATACAAGGTCTTCGTTTCCGTGGCTTGCTTCTCTTGTGCACGCCGATAGAGATATCCAAGAAATATTTTATTTCTTTTATGTTTCTCATCTCTCCGTCTCGCTTCTCGTTCCCGTGATTCTAGTAATATATTATTTGCAGGAAAAATTTTTTTATTCACGACCGGATCGATATACGGCGAGAGCGGGATGCGGAGCGCAATGGCGCAATCCACGCAGATGATCCTTGAACCGCTGTCCTGGATCAAATCGGCGAATCGCTCCGCGGCGTCGTCGCAGAGCTGCACATGCCTGCGCTTGTGAATGTCCGAGTGGCAGACGGCACACCGGCTCGACGTCGTTTCCGTGCTTGCAATCGGATCAGTCGATATCGCCTCTATACTCATCGTCGGATCAGCGGTTCTCTCCTTCTTGATTCGATTCCGAATGATATTTTTACCCGTGCTAATCGCGTGTGAATAATCATCGTCGTAGACCATCCGGTCGTCTGGGCATGTGGATTCAAATGCCGAGATGGCCACCTTCGCGGCCCATCGAGTGTAAATGTTCTTCATGATTTTCCTTCTCATTTGTTAATCAATGTTATGCGATATCCCGAAATCTCTCCATTCTTATTTAAAGAAAAAGATGCGCTCCGCCATTGATTGAAACATAAGGATAT
>JAUQYW010000150.1 GCA_030587525.1 Candidatus Sigynarchaeota archaeon
AAGGCCTCCGGGCAAGTCGGTTCGCCCAGGTCCGCGGTCTCCACCAAGAGATTGATGGCGCTGCTGCGCTTGAACGGGGACGGATTGAACACGAGGAACTCGAACATGTCCCTTGCCTCCTTGGGTTCCTTCTTGCCCGGATAAAAGTTGATGCGCGGGATGAGGTGCCGCACCGCGTCCTTCAGCAGCGTCGTGCCGACCTGGTACGCGTGCGCGAATCGGTTCATCATGTCCCGGTGCACCTCGTCGACGCTGCAGCCACCGATCGAGTCGTGCGGCTGGTTCTTGAGCAACCAGCGCCACGCGTACCACAGGTAATCCTTCGGGTATTCGAATTGCTTCTTGGTCACGAGCTCGACGATGGCAGACAGCGGCTCGGCCCACCGTTCGAGCAGTGCCTCGTTCTTGAGGTTCTCTTGCAGCAAGTAGACCCGGGACGTGATGATATCGGATAAAAGCAAGTGATCCTTGCCACCTTGCAGCCCACCCGTGAAGGACTTGAGCTTGGTGTTCTTGAGCGCGGCGTGCAAGGCCTCGAGGTATCCCATGAAAGTCGTGTGGCGCATCGTGCCCTCGGTGCCGAGCTTGTTGAAGTACTCGATGAAATCGGGCAGTTTTTCTTCGGGGGAGAGGTGATCCACGCCGCTCATGAGCAGTAAAACGTTCGTGGCTGCACGTTTCTTGAGCGTGTCGCGAACGTGCTTGGCCTGCGTCGTGGGAGATTCAAAATTCGGCTTGTCCCGCGTCGCGCCGGCCATGTTGCCGTAACCCATGGGCTGGTTGATGGCCAGTACGCTTGTCTTCCCGTCGGGAGCGATCCACTCGAACTCGGAGTTCAACGTGTTAGCCTCGTCGCCCATGCCCCGCGTGAATATCATGTTGTCGATATTGAACCCTTGCAGTATCTGGGGCATTTGTGCAATGTGGCCGAACTCGTCTGGTAAATTTCCGACTGGCATCGGCTTGGCACCGAATGACTCCACGATTTGCTTCCCGAGCAGCAAGTTTCGCACGTGCGACTCGGGGCTGACCATGAACTCGTCGGGGAGCATGTAAAACGGGCCTGCCGTGATGCGCCCTTCCTTGAGGTACCTTGCAATCTTGTCACGGTTGTGCGGCCGAATCTCCAGGTAATCCTCCAGCACGACGGATTGCCCGTCGAGCGTAAAATTCGCGAATCGCTTGTCAGAATCGAGAATTCGCAGCAATTTATCGATCGTATAAACCAATCTAAATCTAAACTCCTCCCAGCTATAATACCATTCCCGGTCCCAGTGCGTGTGGGAGATAACGCACATGAGCATGTCCTTGTTTGATATTTCGACCATTGTTACCACAATCTAGTGATCCGGCGCCCACGTTAAAATAGATCATCGACCGGGATCAAAGTTAAATCTTCGTGATGGTCTCCCGTGATCATGCCAATCAGATATTATCCGCGCTACTACAGACGCAGTCCCGCAAATTCGATTTGTTCGTGCATTTGCGGCTTGATTTTCCTCGGGATCTTCTTTTTCGTCTACGGAGGGAGTTATCTTTTCGGTAGCATGGGATCCTACGTATGGATCATTGTAGTGATCGCCGCCATTGCCATCATCGGAGCCATCGTGTCCGCGGTGACGCGAAATAAACAGCGCCTCGCCCAGCAGCAGACACAACCTCAAGGCTATTATGGTGGCCAACCGTATCCCCCAGCACAAGGCTATCCTCAAGGTTATCCACCGCAGGGCTATCCCGTCGGTGTAGCTCCCGCGCCCGTGTATGCCCCACAACCCGTGAGCGGCCCCGTCACGTTCCAAGGTCCTCAACCTTCGGTGCCTGCAACGATGCTTCAGCCACAACCACAACCTCTATCCCAACCGCAAACCGCGCAGCCTTCGAAGCCCAGGTTCTGCTCGTTCTGCGGCGCTCAGACGGATGGCACGCAAAAGTTTTGTGGCAATTGCGGTGCAGAGCTTTAAATTACGGATTATTTCTATTTTTCTTTTTTTCCTAAAATCGAGAATATGTGACCGTGACCCTTATGGAGAAGAGCCGCTCGTCGCCCTCATCTCGCTTGCTCGCGGCGCTGAAATTTCACCTCGCGACACGCATGATCGCCGTGCAGAAGGATCCCGCGATCCACCATCGAAAGCTGGTGCTTGGCTTCTGGATAACGACGATCTATGCGCTCGCGTATAGCTTTTATGAATACTTCGTCGTCTACAATTACGTGGACTTGATGGCACAAGGGCTCATGGTCGAGCAACTGAACTGGGTGATCATGCTCGGCGGGTTCGCCATCGCGATCCTGATTGCCACGAGGGGCAACATCGAGCATCTCGTCATTGGAATGATGTACATGTTCATACTTGAGGATCTCGGCTATTGGATTAGCCAATGGATCGACACGCGGGTGTACCCGTTTCCTGCCCCCGATTGGTTTGACTCGTGGTTCGCATCGTTCCGCGTGTTCGGCGGCATCGGCCAAGCCATTCCGTTTTGGCCATTCGTGCCTGTCTTTTATTTACCGGGCTTCGCGCTTATCGCTGTCTATTATTTAGCGGCACGAAAGAGCACGACTTGGTCGAGGATCGTGGCGTGGGGGATAGGCCCGCTATTTGCCTGGCTCATCATCGGCACCCAGCTTTCCGATGCCACGGCATCGGCCCTTCTCATTTTTCTCCCAGTGATCTCCTGGTCGTATGTTTTCATTCTATTCCTTTTCAAAAGCAAGATCATCGACACGAACAAGTAATTCTTTTAAATCTCTTCTTCACTTGCTCAACAAAGAGCCCGAGATGCTCCGCCGTCCCAGGCCGAGATGTCGATGGTCGCCAGCACCGTGAAGAATTGTGGCAAGTGGCCAATCGAAGAAGTGACGTTCGACGCGATCCCAGTCACCGTTTTTTCAAGCCTAGACAATCTTGGAATGCGACGGAGATAAGTCTTCACATGGAATCCCGAAGAGGGCAGCGGAATCAGACCGCTCGTGATAACCGCGCGGACTCGTGTTCAAAAGGCACGGGCTCCAAAGCATGCGCGGCAACGTACCGAACCTGCCAGCTCCTTGGCGGGATAGGGCTAATCAAGGAAGACCCATGGCAAACGAAAG
>JAUQYW010000626.1 GCA_030587525.1 Candidatus Sigynarchaeota archaeon
GATAAGAAAGCCTTGCATCGTTGCATCCTTCCAAATAATTCAGAGTGGAAAAACAACGGTATGATTGGATTGATCAAGGTCGTGCCGATCTCCTGGTGATGTCGACCACGCCCATAACCGCAAGATCCGCCAATGCCTTCTGGACTTGCGCATCTTGCTCGCCAATATATACAAGCATTCAAATCATGACAACCATATCCGAGCTCACACTGCTACCTTCTTCACAAGGTGAAGAATAAGCTTTAGGTTGCATTCTCCAAGCTTGTTAATTATAGAATGCAATTTCGACTGGTTTCTTCTAGTGGTTTCCATAAAAAAACAAGAAGCAATTCCAACAAGATCGATATAATAAGGTTTAGACGAGCTCGATATTGATGTAATGACCGCATTGGTTATTTTTGCAATACCACTGCACCCAATCTAGGCCATCGCCATTAACATTCTCGACTAGCTTGAAATCCATTTCACTCTCGTGGCATTTCTGGCACGGAGGATCTTTCACCATAAATACTGTAGGTTCAAATTTCTTTACAACCATGCACACTCATCTTCCCGATACTTTACTTCAAGTTTAATAGTGCGCAAGATTATTTAAGAGATTTATCTAAAATAACTTCACGCTTCTATTTATTCACCGATCCGGCGTTTAGGCATACAATTTATAAGCGAGAATGTTCCTTAAAACTTGCTTCGAAGATGCAAATCTCAGTATAATTCAGCGATGTCCTTGCTGCCGAATAATAGGTCCTCCCTTGCAGAAAAATAATGCTGATCAAACCGTGGATAGAATTTGCTGCGGCCGGTGGAATTTTGTCCTGTCAACGATGCCCATTTGTTGCTCGATCGCATCGTGGACCATATCACGCGCGATATATCCTGCCACGTGAAGTGGCGAGTCGCCGAGCACGGGGTCCTTGTCCATAGATGCCGAGCACGGGAATGAATGGTGTGCCAAGCTGATTTTTTCATCGAGAGAAACTTTTTCATCAAAAACATGCTCCCCGCGCAATTGCTGTATCAAATAATACGCGCAGCCGCATGGTTCGGATCGAATCACGTGTCCGCTTATGATCTTACCATGTTTAATCTCTAATTCTATGACAGGCTTCCCGATCTTGAACTCGTCCATAAATTGCTTGATGATCGATCTCGACGCGTCGTTTGACTTGACGTCGAGGTCGCAAAACGGCCGGGGAAAGGTATGCTGGATCTTGAAGTCCCGGAGCTCGTCACCGAGTTGCTTTTGAAGCCCGAACTGGAGCCATTTCTTGTCCTCCACGGGAACGATGACCGCCGGGATGCCATGATCCCTCGCGAACGTCGGGATTGTCGCTAATATATCGGGGTGGAGCCCGATTGGGATCAATACGTCGCATCGAGGCACGATCTTGGGCAGATATTTTGCCGGTTCGTCGATGAACTCAGGCATCTCCCCCTCGATCTCGTGATATCCTTGAATGCTCCCCGCGTGGCTGCCATAGGTCAGCCGGCAGTGATTGCATCCATTCCCGCACGACATGCAAAAATTCACGTCATTTACCAGCTGGCCAGCCACCCGGTCAGCAAACACGTCCTTGTAGACAATGAATAGTTTCACGCTACCACGCTCGCGGGACTTTAATCTAATAATCCCATGTTGCATAAAAAAAGATTGATGGTTCTCAAACATATGCACGTTTGAGATCGTGCTAACACGGGAAAAGGATCGAGATTATAGAATAGAATCTCGTCATTCCAACTAGATTTATACATCATTTACCATGCATCAATGGAGACGTGAGAACATGACCACCGAATCGGAAAGCAATGAACTCTTCAAGGCGTTTGACATTGACAACGATGACATTAAAATATTAAATATATTCCAAGAAAATCCAGAGATCACGCACGTCGAGATCGCGAAAAAAATTAACAAATCACAGCCCGCCGTGGGTGCCCGCGTCACGAAGCTTCAACGAAAAAACTTGCTTGCAACCCAAAAAGGAATCAATTTCAAGGCCGTGAAGGACCGGATGTTTCTTCTCCTGGTAGATTTGCAAACAAAGGACCCGACGCCAATTCTCGAAGGGGAACTCACGCGATGTCCCTTCATGATCAACGTCTTCAAGCGATCCGGGCAAAAAAACCTGAGTGTGTTCCTCGCAGCCACGAACATGCAAAAATTGGAATCCATCATCGATCGCCACTTTCGTTCTAACCCGCAAATTATCAGCGTCGAAACGTCTTTCGTCGTCGACAT
>JAUQYW010000152.1 GCA_030587525.1 Candidatus Sigynarchaeota archaeon
TAATAGATCCACGGTTTTCAACCCGAGTTTTTTGAGACTAACCTCCGTGGTCTTGAGCACGTTCTTGTAGCTGAGATTCAAGGGTTGTATTTTCGTTGCAATGATGAGATCATCGCGGGATATCCCGCATTCAGCGATCGCTTCTCCTACTTGTGCTTCACCCGTACCATGTTCATACATTTGTGCAGTATCAACAAACGTGTATCCTGTTTCAATGGCCTTGAGCACGGCAGCCTTGCAATCCTTCTTGGAAAATCGAAACCCAGATGTCCCGAAACCTATGCGTGGGAGCTTTAATTTCTCAGTTTCCATAGCTATTCCTTTTAATCCTTGCCCTCGTGAACATAGCCAATGCTTCAGCGCAGCACGCGCTTTCTTCGCCGCGCTTCGTATCATGCATTTCCTATGGATAGATATATTGGAGAATTCATTCATCTATCGAGCACGCGAAGGGATTCGAAATATATATAGATATATTGGAGAATTTATTCATCATCGATTCGTCGAAAACGGTTGAATACCGTTATTTCTTCAAATTTCACGACCAAGTTCGGGCCACAAATACAATTCAAGAAATTAATTGACCTTGCATCGATCCACCTGGCGGAGCAATGCCGAGCATTGAACAGGGTAATGGAATCGTTGAAGGAGTAATCGAATCGCATTACGCGCGTTTGATCGAGAACATGGCATCGGCACCGCTGTCGGTCGCCCCCATCACGACCACCCCCGGTGGTGGATGTGAAGCTGGCAAGCTAGGCTGAACTACCGAGAGCGCAGCCGGCGCAGCTATTGGCAAACCCGGGAGTGCGGTCGGGAAGCCAGGCGCCACGGTCGACACCGGGGCCACGACTGGTGTATGTATGGGTGCTGATATTGGCGCCGAAGATAAGCACATTTCCAAAGATAAGCACATCCTGGTAAAGCACGAGGCAACGGGAGAAATATATGATGGAGATATTGCCAAGGAAATTGCCGGTATTCCACGCAATGCCAAGGGAACTATCAATCCCCCCGAAGGTGCAAAGTATAAGATATTTATACAAAGCACATCGAATAATCGTGTCCTTCAAAGTGGCACGCTATTTATTTACGATGCTAGAGATGATATACCCAAGGACAGCGATGATTAAAGAAAATCATCAATTTCCTCCCTGGATGATGGTTGCCACGCTGCGGAAATCGTTGATCGCGGACACGACGTCCCGGGCAATCGCCTCGGTGTCGCCTCGACACCGTTATTTTTTTCTCACATTATCTTTTCTAATTCCTGCCTTTTTTGTCGGTGAAATGCATTATAACCTGTCAAAAAGCTCTATCGAGGGATAGGCAACCCGAAGAGTTGCGGCAGATTTTCTTATGTTTACTTCGCTAGTACTAATACCGTCTCAGTTCAAGCGAAAGTCTCCATTATAAAAATAGAAAAAAAGGTTCGGATGTATTATTCGAGCAAACTCGCCTTGAGCGCGTACTCGGCATCCTTCGTTATTGCCTGTTTCTTAGGCGTGCTTGCCTTGGTCTTGGTCAATGGCACGCCGAGCTGGCTCGCCACCGCATCGCCGCCTGCCGCCACCTTGTCAGCCAGCATGGACATGACGAGCAGCTTGAACGCGTCGTCATTGCCACCACCTTGCATCGCCGGCTGTGCCGGGGCTTTGCCGATGGCCAGCCCCTTTTTCCGCTTGAGCGCCAGCCACGC
>JAUQYW010000666.1 GCA_030587525.1 Candidatus Sigynarchaeota archaeon
CCGGTTACGATCTTTTACTCGTGCTCGCCATTTCAATCGCCTGTGCCATTACCGTGGGAAGCATCTTTTTGAAAAAAAGAAGAATGTTGGCGTGAAGCACGGGATTAGCTCGTCGATAATTTTTTCCTCTTCTTTCTTCAACGTGCTTATTCTTTTTTCAAGACACTCACTCTAATCTAGAGAAAAAACATAAGAATGGTATTCAGGCCGGTTCCTTGCTTATGCTCAAGGTCAATCCATGGCCGAGGACAAATATCCCGATGATCGCGAAAAACGGGGAGATCATACTCGTCACCAGCTTGTCAACGAAACCGAGCGTGTTGAGCAGGCCAAAAATGAAATACCCGAGCAAGAGGAAGATCATCCCGATGATGACGACCTCCGCTTGCTTCCGGAGAGAGCCGGTTGATTTGATGGCCACGTACAAGTACACGATGAACGGGAGCACCGTCAATATCGGATCGGCAACATACGCGACGGCATCGGATATGGTGAAGGGTGTCGTGAACTGCAGGCCCGCCGCGATGAGGCCGAAGATCGTGAACGCTTTTTTCGTTTTTTGCTTTTCGGAAACGAAAAGCATTGCATTCACCTTTGGTCAAATCTTCAACTAGATTATAAATAGTTTTCAACAAGCGAGAATCTTTCCCGATATTCTCTTTAATCCACTCAAAATCATCCATGGTATGTGGAGATCAATTCGCTTCAACCGTTTTTTCACGCCAGGGACGACGAGGCGGGCTAACGAGGGATGTCCAAGATTGTCCAAGATTAAAAGAACTGTAGATAAACCCTTTTATCAAGTAATTCTTAACGCAGTCGTGCGTCAAGCATCCCTCATTCTCGGGTTGCTTGATGTCTTTTACCGTTTTTTGTTTGACATAAACCGATTTCATGATATCATCAAAATCCACATCTTCTGGAAGATGATGCGCCGGTTGATAGGAACCGATTTATTTCAATGGAGGATTACATTTTTGTCACCCGCTCAAAAACATTCGACCAGTTAATTCGATCTTGCTCTTGCCACGGGAAACGAATTGCGCGGGAAATGGAACCGGTTTATGTCCGATCGATCGAATGCACCAAGTAATTCGTTTAAGTCGTTTTAACGTCGTGTTAGACGCTCTTCGTCACTTCGATAGATGGAGAATGGCCGGGCAATAATCGAAGGATCGATCACCGGCATAGTTCGATCGCGTGGAAAGGTCGAGGATTTTGGCGCGACGACCGCAAGATTTAAATAGTGAATCGTGATTAGGTTAACTTAGAAGCGTCGGTTGGATGCGTCGAAACTGTAATATTGGTTTACTTCGCTTCGACAAAAATAGTATTTCAACACACACACACGTGGATGATAAAAATGGGAAAGAAAAAAGCATTAGCTTGGTCACCTGTGCGCGATATCATGAAGTCTGTTGGCGCGCAAATCGTTGCTCGTGATGCAGTCGATCTGATGATCTCGTTCCTTGAGGAGAAAGCGAAGGCTGTTACCACGGATGCGCTCAAGCTCACACGCCACTCAAAGCGCACGAAGCTCACCCGGGACGATATCGACCTTGTCTTGAAGATGAAGGTCTAAATTCTAGTCGACATCATCAACCAATTTTAACTATTTTCCTTTTTCTCTTTTATTTTCATATCCCGATTTTGTGCTCACCTTAAGGTCAGTTTAAACAGGAACCCAACTATAAATGATCAAGACCCTTGCGAAGTGCTATAAGATCGAGGGACAAATTATGCGAGGTAACGAACCATTCACCGTGATACGGCCATCCACGGTGACCGTAAAGGATGTGTTGTCCCATCATCATGGCGGCAGGTTCAAGCTTGGCCTGGATTTTCACGGGGTGGTCGACAAGTTCCCGGTGATCTTCATCGATCTCGCCAAGAGCATTCACCGTGGCGGTGGGGAGGTACACGTGCTCACCGGAAGCCCGGACGATGCAAAGCTCGAAAAGGAGCTGCTATCGTTGAATGCTGGCAAGCGGTGGTGGGATCGCGTGTTCTCCATCACGGATCATTTGCTGGCCAAGGGAATCACGTATAGGATCGATTCCATCGGCGGCAAGGTGTTTCCAGACAGTGACTGGGATTCCGCGAAAGCGGAATATTGCGAGAAAAACGGCATATCCGTGCACATCGACGATTCCGAAACGTTCTTGAAGCATTTCAAGACTGCATGCCTCCTATTCAAGCAAGGCTAGGATTTGGTAATAATCCGCCAGGATGATGCAGCGATGATCGGTAGCATACTTTCAGACCCGGCGCAATGATAAATATCCAGTGATGGAGGGGATGTTGGATCAACTTGCATCTAACTTGTAGCACAAAAACCTTTGAAAAGTGACGATGAGCACATGAGAAAAATACCTGGACGCGCGAGCGATGCGACGACGTTCGTGATGCGCGTGTATAGCTTGGCTTGCGCAATTCTCGGTGGCACGTGGTGCTTCGGCCTCGCAGGCCTCATGTGGCAGCACCCGGATATGTTCACGGTCGAGCCGTGGTACCAGCTGGTCCTTGGCATCTTGTACGTCTCGATATCGTTGTTTGGCTATTTCTTGAGCAATCACCGCATCGTCGTGGCAATCTTGGTTCCTCTCTCGCTGTACCTGGCTATGATGCTGGTCTGGATGCCATACATGCGCCTTGCACGCGTGTTCTGGGGTTGGGGCTTCTTCGGCGTGGTGCAGGCGGTATTCGGGATCTTCGCATGTATCGGCATCGGGTTCTCGATCCTCCATATCATCTTCGTCGGGGTGCGGCAGTTCAAGGAACGGCAAGGCACGACGGATTATGACTGGTTTACAGGATCTTTCGTGGATATGGGTCGTGCGTTTATGGAAAACGTGAAAAAATACAAGAAGGTCCACCTTGGGTTCGCGGTGATCCTCGCGACGAGCTGGATCCTCTCCACGGCATTTCAACGGAACTGGTTCATTCCTGCCAACGCCACCGTGACGCTCCACCCGGCAGATTACCAGATCAAGTTCCAATTTTACGGGCCATCGAGCGAATCGTATTACAATGCGACCGAGCTGGATTCGATGAACCGGCTCGGCGTCCGCATCATCGATCATGTCACGAGTTTCATCATGTATGATAATTACAGCGCTAATCCCACGCTCTGGTGGATGAATCTCACGGATTATAAACAAACGACCGATTATCACGATAAACGAGATATGATCGTAGCTCGATACTCACCATGGAAGACGAACTGGCCAAATGTGACCTTCATTTACCAGATCACCGGTATTCCAGGGTTCTTCCCAACAGATTATGCCGTTACTTCAGGGTATTGGGGTGTCGGGGCATTGCTGATGAACGCGTGGCTCACGCTAGAGGTCATCGTGGAGGAAAACTTAACCAACGTGGTCGGCTTGCACACGGATCAAGAAGATGTTTCGGAAAGTTGGCCGCCCATAGCCGTGGGGTCAACCAGTACCGAATTCGAGGTAACGCGTGACCAGGAGCGCAATATGCAGGCTCGGCAAAATTACCTGGAATTTTTCCAGCGGGTTCGAAACGCGGAACGGACCAACCAGACGTGGAAGGATTTCGTGATTGCTATGAATTCCTCTTACGGCATCGATCATTTCCTGTTCACGACAACGTACGGTTCCGAGGTGCTCGACGGGCTGGACAATGACTGGGACATGGACGTGTTCAACATGAACAACGTGAACACGTTACCCTACGACGAGTTCCTCCCCATGCTCTATAATCAGCACCGGTTCCCTCCAGACAACGCGCACTATGCACTCTATATGCAGATGAGCGTCTTGCATAAGACCCTTGAAACCGCGGGATATCCGGGCAGGATCGGGGCACTCCTTGGTTGCATGGCAGCGAGCGGCAGTATGTTCCTTCCAAACTATACCGGCACACAACTCGTGAATGGGAACCAAGTTGATATCACTGGATTTGACGTTGTCGCGCGGCAAGTTATGATCGTCAAATCCTTCAATTGCACGTGGGTTTCATTTTTCCCGTTAAACGAATATACCGGTGAAGGCTTCTGGGGCATATTTAAAACGTTTGGCGACACGTTCTTCGACGACTTAAACGCTATGGTGAACGCTGCTAACGCGAGTGCCCCGTATTCTATACGGTATTGCCCCAACGTTTCGGAAATGGAAATGGACCTCGCGCGGGACCTGTTCCTGTCAGCCGGGTGGGAATGGTATTACCTCGTTGCCTTGATCTCGGCGTTCGCCGGCGTGTGGCTGCACCACACGTTAAAACCTCGCGTGAAAGCGAAACAGCTGGAACAAAAACGTGCTTAAACACCCGGCCCACTTCTTTTTTTTCCGTTCATGCATAGTATTGAAGGTATAAGAGTCAATGTGAACAACGTGGATGTCATGAATGATCGATCGTCGATAAAGGAAAGTCGTCTTTACGCGTTCTTCTTTCGATTCGCCAAGGCCATCATCGTCTTGAATGTCACGTTCTTGAGCATCGAGCTCGTCTATGCTTTCGTTTTCACCCGGCTCGCGTTTCCATACCTGCCATTAACGTACACGTGGCAATTCCTCATCTATGCAGCGGCGTTCATCGTCGCCGGCGCGTGGCTCGTGAGGTATATCAAGAACCCGTACATCGTGTGGGTCTACATCGGGCTCATTATCGTGTATGCGGTCTTGCGGAACGATCATTCCCTTGCCTCTTCGCTGACGAAATACTGGTTCCGGTGGATTTTTCCCGTCGATACATTGCGAGATGCATCCCCGAGCTTCTTGTATTTAGAAGAGCACGCGTTTGATGATGGTATCCGGCTCGAGTTTTTCCAGATCTTCGTGAATTATCCATTTGCCTCGATCTGGGGGCTCGTGACATCGGGCTTGCTCTACCTCGTCCTCGTCATCACGTTCGTCGTCCAGATTTTTTCCCTCGTGCGATTGATATCGTTGAATATCAAGCAAAAGGTCCGCGGGTACAAGTTACTTGAAAGAAGCGCGTTTTTTATGCAAACGCACTTGCATGGGCAGCGCGGGCTGCGACAATTCTTTCACAAGCGCGAGATCGCCCTCATGCTCTTCCCCCTCATCGCGTTGAGCGTCGTAGATTTGGCGAACTTGCACGGCTTCGGCCGAACGATCCAGGTAACGCCAGGTACAAGCCAGATCTCGTTGAGCTTGTACGAGATGCCGCAAGAACTCGCGAAAGCTATGATGAACAAGACATGGATCGAAAACACGACCGAGGGTCAGCAATTCATGATGCAGCTCGGGCGCTACAATTTCACCGTCTACACGCACATCAGCCCTGCCGACATCAGCACACCATCCGGATGTGAAAATTGGACGAAGTACATTGAATACTTGTGGTCTTACAACGTGCGGGTTAGCATTGACGGCTGGTGCAATATCAAGTATTATTACGCGAGCTGGCTGCCGATGTTCAAGGCCATCGTGAATTTCCGCACGAATTCCACGTACAAGAGCCGATTGACCGGCCTGGCCGGGGTTTCGGGAGATTTCGAGTCGGATCACCCGACGGGCTTGAATGTCAGCTTGTACAACGATGTCAAGCAGAACGTGACCGGCGAGATTGCATGGATGCGCCAGCAGCTTGCTGATGCTGGCTTGGGTCGTGCTGATTTCAAGTTTGGCTCGATCAGCGGCGTGTATATGGATGGCATCGATGGTGATGACGACATCTCCATGCTGCACGAGGGATGGTTCCCGCTGGATTACGATTTCGACGCCCCCATGTTCTACAAGGATGGCATCTGGATAAGCCAGCTGAACTTGTATTTCACCTTGCAGAACTGGACGTTGCCCCGTATATGCCACAATGCCGAAAAAAGGGTCTTGCTCGGCATCACCGGCCGTGCCCGGTACCAGGCCCGGTTCGGTATCGAAGCGATTGTCAAGGAGATCAACCTAGCGCGGAGCTGGGGCGTGGTAGACGTGGGATTCTTCCTCGGCCCGACATCCTCGGACTTTCAAGGTTTGTTTGACGTGTTCGTGGGGGCACAAGGAATGCTCAATGGCTCGCACGTCAACATCAACCGCAGCAATCTCCTTGACGTGCTTATGCAAGCCGTGTACAAGAACGAGACGTTCACCATCGAAGAACGGTCATTGCCCGAAATCTTGCCAGAAGACCAGCTCGGCACGACCGCGAACAACATGGCGACCGAGTTCCGAGACAACTCGAACCTGGATTTTATGAACTTGCTGAACCCTTTCGGCGAGCTTTATAATGACTTGTTTTACAACCTCGACCACGGGTTCAGCTTTTCGTCCGTTGCCGCCATCATCGCCATCGTAGCCGTCGTGGTGTTCTTAGCGTTCAAGCAAATAACGCGATTGATCGTGTCAGCCGTGAAAAAGCTGATGAAGGCAAGGAAGGAACCGTATAAGTCATTTCCTTCTTGATGATGACCTTCATACAGGTACATAAATCATATGCTAGTGACCGTGATGGAACAAGATCCCGCTTCCTATTTCGACGTGCAAGGAAATCGCCAGAAAATAGTCG
>JAUQYW010000674.1 GCA_030587525.1 Candidatus Sigynarchaeota archaeon
GATACCGAGGTGATTCAGAATATGCAACTTAAGTTTCCGCCGATACTGATATCTTCATAATACTTATCTAAAAAATATATATAAAGTGCGTTGAGGTGAGAATTTCTGAAATTCCATAATAATAAATTCTCTTCAGCTCTATTCTATTGTTTTATAGGGAGAAGTTTGCCCTCGATCTTGCGTCATATTACCAGTATAATTAAAATGCATCACTTTCGACAAAAAGAGCAAAAGCTCGAGCGAGATGTGCAAGTCATCACGAAGAACACTTAAATATCAGCGATAAATATTATCTTTACCGAAATTTCGACAAACAAGAACATTCCCTTCAATGTTTGGCTTTGTTAGGCCGGGGCAAGACAGATGATAAGACGACAAATATAATTTTCACATCTTGAGTGTCAAAACTCGTCTTTTAATTTATCTGTTATTGCCGACGTAATTGCATAGCACCAAGTCGCGATGAGAAACCTTACGGGAGAGAGTAAATTCGACATTTCCTTCCCGAATTTTCGCCGGATCCACGGGCGTTTCAAATTTTATGATATCGTCGGGGACGATTTGCCAGGATCACGGATGGCGATCTCGCGCCCATCGATGTTAAATCTGCCATGCAAGCTTTGTAGTTCTCAGCGAGCAATTCATCAACCTGTCGCCGCGTCAAGCGTGGTTCAGCCAGCTCGGCAGTTGTCCGGTGCACGAGCAAGAGATTCTTACGATTGTCTCGCGAGAACAAGGCAATGGTTGTATCAATGGCCAGCTTGACATCCTTGGCTCTTTTTATTTCCACTAGCACGGCACGAATGCATAATTGAATGCTTTCAAGCAACGCATCTGCTCCATCGAACCCCGTGCCCGTGATCATCGCAGAAAGCTCCATAATGACGACTTTATCGGCAGTGCCGGGGTCATGAATGATCGTGGCGACTTGGCGCGAGATTTTTGCGAGCATTTCCTTGAATTCGCGCAAAGTTTTTAAGATTTCTGGACCAAGTATCTCTTGCGGCTCGGCTAAGGGTATTACGTGATCTGGGCAGACCATGTACTATCTTCAGCTCCGCCGCTTTCATTAGTTTTAATCACGCCCAGCGTAAATCAACCCGACGAAACTATGGTCTTTCACGGCTTGGCCATCGAAATCACGAGCACGATAAAGCAAGGACGGGTGCATTTTTTCAATCGGTTGTTCCCCGAAGGCAAACGGATTGAATCGATAATGTAAAAAGAAGGTTTATTTTCGTCCGAACTACCAAGCTTAATTAATCACACTCAACATGTGATGATGGATAATAATATAATAAGGGATGGAAGAATAAATTCACGCAGTCGCCTCGATCACCACCACGGTTTTCGGCTCGGGCTTCGGGAACAGCAAGCCAAGGCGGTTTGCCGCGTTGGACGCCGACGCCATGCTGATACCCAAGGTCGCCAGCACGTCGGTCGTGCTGTGATCGTCCCGGGGATTCGCTCGCAGCGCCAACAAGACGCAAACACCAGCGCGCATCCTTCCCCGGAGCCTCGTCAACATGTTCTCGTGCGCGGCATCGAGCGCCCGCGCTTCGGCGGCGATTTGCCGGTCCTGGAGCATTGCGTAGAACGGCTCGGCCCCGGGATCGTGGCTCGCGACGCGCAAGCTAGGCGGGAAATGCTGCTGGTAGTGCAGGAGCCAGTGCCGCGAGGGCATTGACATGTTGCCCATCGGGGATACAGCCCGGAACGCGGCTTGATTAACGGGCACGCCTGCTGCTTTCATGGCGTGGAACACCAGCACCTCGATGAATTGCCGGATCTTGGCCCTGTATTATAAACATCGCTGGTACATCGAAACGGCGTTTCGCGACATGAATCACATCAAGCCAACGTGCCATGCGCGCACGGACGCG
>JAUQYW010000688.1 GCA_030587525.1 Candidatus Sigynarchaeota archaeon
TACCGTGAAAACAAGACTTTATTCGTGTCGAGCAAGTTCTTGTATTCGATACGAACATGTGCTGTTTGCATGACATCAGAATATCCGCCATAACTATACGGTGTCACGCATTGCTTGTAATCATACACGTTCTTTTCTTTCAATATCTTGACAACGGATGCCGTCGCCTTGACAAATGGCATGTCTTTATACATCAAGTTCTTGCTCGTGTTTTCTATTTTTGCGCCTTTACCAGGCGATGTCGTGTAATACCATCGCCGTTCGATGCCAAAACCGATCTTTTTTGTCTTGGCGTTTTTTTCATCGCACCATCGCACCATGATGCGGGCAATCGGGTGATCGTTTTCTTTTTCAACGATGAAGGCAACGCAATTTCCAATTTCTATATCGCTGTAAACTCCAGCATTATGCGAGCCTCCGTCTTTTTCACATGATTCTTCTTCCCAATCCTGGCCAGTGCTCTTCGCGAACATTGAAATAGGATCATCCGTGATGATGATATCGTGTGTTTCGTCCAGTGGATACCTGCCAACGATTGCTGCGACCGCTTTTGCTGCCAGATCATCGCGTGATTTCTCGCGGCGAATCATGGACGTGGAAAACTTGTCAATTGCTGTCTTTGCCCTCGTCGTTGCTTTCTCGGTTCTATCCCGTTTCTTGCTCAAGAGATAATTAACGGCATTGGTTACCAATACCCTCCAATTTTCCGGTATTCTCTTGAGATATTTTTTTGGCGTTGCCAGATCATTGATCGGGCGACTCCTTGCTTGCCCGGTGCGTTCCACTTCTTCACCATCGATGAACGTGAGATCGATTTTATTCAGTTTCACGCGTGGGTATGCGTGCGCCAATGCATTCCAGCTTTCTTTTTCACGCTGTTGAACTTCTTCATTGTTATCACGAATGGCAACGGAACGCTCGAACACTTTCTTGATGCCAGGCTCGAATTGTTGTTCTATTTCTTTTTTATGCTTGTCATCACCGGCTTGCTTGCTTTCATTGGTAAAGAAAGCGTGAAAATCTATGTCATTTTCCAATGCAAAGTGATTGAACGTGACAACGGCTAGCGCGGTTGTCAACGGTGTTGGAGCATACAGCGTGCCGGGAGGCCCATGCGTGTTGCGTGCTTGGATGACCATCACGAAATATTCCGATTCATGATCCTTGACATGTGCCAGGAAATTTCGTTCAAGCGCCGGGAGTGATGTTGCCAATGGATAGCCATAAACCGTTGA
>JAUQYW010000690.1 GCA_030587525.1 Candidatus Sigynarchaeota archaeon
ATCCCGTTGTCGAACGTGTCGACCATGTAATTCTTCCAGTTGACCATGCACACGGTTTTCCAGATGGCACAGTCCGCGTTGTCCCGCAATTTTGGCGTTCGATTCACGAAACGGTAGACGACATCAGCTGGTTTTGCCGGGGTCTTCACGTTGCTGCCATATGCAATGGCTGCTTCGACAATAAAAGCAAGACCCTTGCCACTCGTGGGCGGTCTCGTGGCGGCGCTCACGAAATCGAGATCTTCCTCGACGATCTCCTCGCCATACAAGCTTGGCTGGCGATAGGCTTCCGCAGTATAGTCCACGAGATCTTTCTCGGTATCCTTCTTGACCTGGCCTGTGATCTCGGTGAACTTGATGAGTGGAATGGAGGCCATCTTTTTGATGAAATCCGCTTCCGACAGCTTTATCAAGGACTGGTACTTGGCGTCCTCCTCGCTTTCTTCTGCATCGTCCTTCAATTCCTTTTGCATATCCGGAAGCGTGGTAATATCGTTCGATATAGTGGCGCCCTCGTCATCGGTGAAATACTGGTCGAACTTGGAGATTTTCAAGCCGAATTCCTGGACCAGCACGGATTCGAGCACGTCCGACCCGACGGGAATCGCGGTATCCGTGGGCGGGGACAGGTATTTTTCTTGCGTGAAATACTTGTACAAGTTGTTGACTTGGTTTTCTTGGATATCCTTGGGTCCAATATCCGTAATGTTAATCGTGTTGTATTTTTCGACGATGACGCTTTCCACTTTTTCATCCGTGATTTCCTCGAAAGCGCCCGAATGCGTCGTGATGAATTCGAGGAAATTCTTTTTCTGGGCTTCCTTGCTCTTTTCCTCTTCCTTTTTTGACTTCTCCCGGTCCTTTATAATTTTGGATATTTCGGATTTATCCTTCTTTTTTTCCGCGGAATCGCGGTCGGTCGTCAATTTCTTGAGCTCGTTATCGAGCTTGACCACGGTCTTCAGCGTGGCCTTGTATTTCTTGAGTAATTCCTTGTATGCTTCAACGGCTTCCGTCTTGGCGATATTGAGGAGATAAATGACCATTTTTTTCCTGGGCTTCGTCGACTTGCCGAACACGCGCATTTCTTGCTTGAGCAGATAGACGTAATCATCCACTTTTTCAGGAATCGTGATGAATTCCTTGTCGGAAAGCTCCATCAAGCCTATCCGGTCTTGCAGCTCGTCCTCCGCGGCGTAAATGATATTTTGCGCCACCTTATCACTGATGCGAACGAAACTGTGCGTGAGGAATTGCTTCACCGTTGCATAGGTTGTTGTCCGGAGCATATCCTGGAACTCGCCAATGTTCATGGAGGACGGGTGCGGTTTCGCGTATTTTGGCTCCTCGGGAAATTCATTGACAAGCCGCGGGTACTCGTGCACATCCTTGTACGGGTCCATGAAGATCATGTTCACGTGCGAGTTCATGAGCGCCGTTTGTTTGAAATAGAGATCGACGAACCCTTGCTTGTACTTGATGTTCGCGTAATATAACCGCACATAGGTCCCGTGCTTGAAATCCGTGTCTATTGCCTGGGTTTCGATCGTGTAACTCTTCTTGTTTTCACCCGTGGTGAAGAATTCGGTGATGTATCCTTTTTCTGCCTTGTATGATTTTGAAATGACTTGGATTGGCTTGCCGGTCGTGTTCTGGGCATCGCTGAATGCAGACGGGCTGCCAAATCCTTGCGAGCCGCGGGTCTGCCTCAGTTTTTCGCTTTTACTCGACGCAAGATACGTCCCGAACCGTTCCAAGTCGGATTGGCCGATGCCGGTCCCGGAATCGAAGATCTCGAAGCAATACATGTTGCTCGTTTTTTTATCTAGGAATGCTAAGGATGGGTCCTCGATTTCGGTAAGCCGGACGATGATCATTGGCTCGGTCAAGACCCGGTCGATGTACGGGTTGATGAGGCTTTCCATGCCATCGATGATAGTTTTAATCCTCGCATCCGTGTCCGTGACTTGCACGAGCTTTGTTTTGACCTCGGCCTTGGGTTGGTCTTGCGCCTGCGCGGGCGCCACGATCGGGGCGGGCTTCGCTTGCACCGGCGGGGATGCGGTGTCCCCGTTTTCGTCGCCCATGCTCGAGAAGACATTCGCCAGGTCAGGGGAAAGTCCCTTTACTTCCTTCGTGGTAGCGTCCATCAGCTCGTTCTCCAGGTTCACGAGCTTATCTAAACCGCTTTCTAGACCGCTTTCCAGTTGATAGGCCATTTCCGGGTCTTGATTTTTCCAATGGAATGCTTCGATTGCGTCCAGGCTGTTGTCAATGAATTCAACGGCATATTGCACATGTTTAAAATGTCCGGTATCAAAACCCACGAGCTGGGTGCGCTTTCGCATAAAACTAGCGATGGATCCTTGCTTGATTTCTTGTTCCGGCGGTTGCTCAGCACCCATGATGATACATCTCAGAAGAGTCTCAATATAGCTCGTGAAGACCGATAGGCGAGATAGGTTCTATCTCGCGGTTATACACACTCTTGACGACCACTGGACGTGACCGATCTGGTTATGTTAGTCAGAATTCGCTAGACCTATATAAACGTATTGAATTGTCGGTGCTCGTGAGTCCAAAGAATTTTTAATCAAAAATTCACAAATAACATGTATAATACGTGATACTATTCTTGCCATTCTATATTGTTAGTTTTACCTAAATACCTACTCTGCATTCCACGCGAATATATCCACCTAAGACGGATTTGCAACGGAGAATGAGGATAGCACTAAGGCATATAGGCATTCCCGGGCTGAAATCGATGGCTTTTATTTCACCGCGCTGATCTTATACCGAGAAATCAAAACACCGGAATGATAAACATGGCAACGACGGTTCCTCCGCAGCGCGCGAGAAAGAAACTATCACGGCAATCGTGGTTATTCCTGCTTCTAGGCTTGCCTTTATTTATTTTCTTGTTGATGTTAATCAACGGTTACCAGGTAGTGAACGGCTTGATATTTATTCTCACGACGATTGGTCTATTTCTGGCGACGGTCCGCAGAAAAAACTTCGGGATACGGTTCACCCGGGCCACGTTTTTTTCCGTGATAGTCGCGTTTTTCACGATCGCGGCCCTTGTCGAGAATCCCGGCCTATGGCCATCGCAGATCTACCGCCACGCGTTCAAGAGCACGCTCATCCAGCCCGACAATGCCAAGATCGTCGAGGTCAATGACGCGTTTGAATGGTGGCTGGATAACCGCAGCACCAGCTTCGGCAACGGGCTGACTTACTATGGGAACAACCTCACCGACACGTCGAAACCGATGGAAGACGTGTATTACAACTACTACGACTTGTCATTTTCGCCTGCCGAATTAAGCCTCGCGCATTTTTCAAGCAACGACTACTACACAGAATTCCAGAAATTGATGATCGTCGATTATTTCATCCGGTCGTCGATTATGCAATGGACATCGGACACGGTCACGTGGGACGTCTCGGATCACGTGCCGGTACCCGATGAAGCGCTGTCACGCTGGTCGTTCAGCGAGGCGTGGAAAAAAGATCCTACCAATTCAAGCTTGCAGGCATGGGACGACTGCGACGGCATCGCCGTCGTGACCGTGAGCTTCTTGCGCCGGCTACTCAACCAGAACAACATCACCGGGCAATCATACATCGCGTGTGGAGCGGGGCACTGGTTCACCGCTGTCGCGATAAATCAAACAACCCCCGTCGTGTTTCTCAATCACTGGTACAGTATCCACGTGTATGGCATCTTTGGCGACAACGGGTTGGCGACCTACGGGCAAAACGTGATCGCGACCCTGCAAGCCGGCTTGATCGTGGATGGCGAGGCGCTCGCCGAGTTTCACCAGTATCTCGACGTGATCATGGCCCGATATTTCTGGGCAATCGTGATCGGGGCATTCGTGATCAGTGCATTGGCCACGCTTATGTTCGGGTATCCCAGGGATTATGACACCGCGGGAGAAAAGAAATTCGTCGCAGATCGAATGAACCGAGTCAAAACACCATCGGGGAGCTCCCCAAAACTGCCTGCAATCTTTCTTCCGTTCGCGTGGTTCTGGGCAAAGATCGGTAACCCGTTCGCCAAGCGGCACCTGTTTTTCTGGTTGAACACGATCCTTATGGCGGGGTTGCTCTTGATCGGCGTATCGACGCTTTACTTCGGCATCATCAATACGACGTTGTTCCCGTATGCCACGATTTTCATGTATGCTTGCATCTTCGTGCTGCTCTTCGTGCTTGATCGGGATTTCATGGCAAAGGGCTTTAAAATCATCTACAAGCTCGTCAAGAAACGAGACTTTCTCTTGTATGGCAGGTAAACATGATAAACCCGGCGTTGAAGGACGAGCTTATGCGCTTGACGAGCGCCCTCAGTTTCCCCCGCCGATCAGGAAGCAGCGGAAACGAGCGAGCGAGGGCGATAATCACGAGCCAACTCCAGGAGTACGGGTACAAGGTTCAGTCGGAAGAATTCACGTACAATCCCGTTCCTGGCCTCGTATTAAACGCGATGATCCATCTCGCGCTGATTTTTTTCGATTTTTCTCTTTTCTTGATACTATGGAACAATTTCAACTCAGTTAAATGGTTCCAAGTCATCGCGGCCATCGCGATGATCGGAATATTGTTCGTTTTTATGTCGATACCTTTGGGGTTCCGGCAACGGTTCGTGCACGAAAAGTCATCCGTTCCTTCACGGTTTGCGCGGACCGGGTTCAACATCGTGGCGGACGCCGGCGATATTGGTTCGCATGAAAGCGATCCCGCCATCGTGGTCATCGGGGCGCATTACGACTCCATTGCATTGCTGTTTCCCCCCAAGCTCAACATCTTCGTCTTCGTGATGAATACCGTGGGCGTGCTCGTGGTTGCTATCTTGGCAATCTTCGAGGGGTTCTGGTTCTTGGCAACAGGTCCCTCGAATGTTTGGTTCCGTTTAATCTTTGCCTTGCTGACTTTGCTCGTGCTAGGCACGCTAGTAGCACGGTTCTTCAACAAGCGTTCCAACACCTCGAATGGAGCCATCGACAATGCGTCCGGTTGCGCGGTCGCGTTGCTGCTCGCGAAGGAATGCGGCAGTGTGCAAGCCATGGGATTTTCGAAAGTACGGTTCGTGTTTTTCGGCGCGGAAGAAGAAGGATTGTGGGGCTCTTTGTTCCATTCGGGGGCCCATGCAGGCGAGTTCCAAGCGGATTACAAGGGGAACGTGGTGGCCATTTCCATCGACGAGCCCGGCGGCCCTGGAAAGTTTATGACGAGCAACTCCTTCGGTTTTCCTCGAATAGTGAAATCTCCAAGCACGTCAACGTTTCTCGTGCTCCATGATGCGATCCAGAAGAAAGCGGGTACCGGTATCCAGAACACGTGGTTTCCGTATCCCGCATCTGATCACGCGTCGTTCGTCGTGAAGGGGTTTGCCGGGACATGGCTCTCGCACGTGTATGTCAACGCCAATTCCCGTATGGATAAGCTGGAAGACATGGACATGGATCACATGTGCCTTGTTTTTGACGCGATTGCTGGCTTTTTAAAAAAATAAAAGCGCTAGATTCAAGCCGCGACGTACTGCATGAGTTCTTTCTGCACGTCCTTTTTCTTCGGCACTTTTTGTTCTTGTAGCGATGACAATTGCTCCTTGATATCGCCGGAAAAGCACACCTTCATGGTAAATCGCGCGAATCCGCGATAATAAGCAAACGCATCGGTGTCGAGTACCGTGTTGGTGATGAAGAGCACGGTCACGTTTTCCTTGAGGTTATTATCGTGGATGAAGGCCTGCACCGACTGGTCGAATTTCTTGATGTAGAACTTGGGAACGGGCATCTTGTCGGCTCGAATCCAGAACTTGATAATCATGCGAGAACCATCGGGGTGGACGGCTATCACGTCAAATTCGTCCCTCTCGGCGATGAACCATCCACGGTTTGCCAGGTGCACCTTGGTCTGGTCCGTGGCGGCTTCTCTCGTCGGGCAGGCTCGGACGTCTTGAATGAGCGATTGGTCGTCAAGCATGATTCTCCTCAGTAGTTGACACCCTCGACAAAATAAAGCAACACGGTCACCCGAATTTCTGAAGGTGCTTTTCTCGTGGATTATCTCGCCCATCTATTTTAATAACCTTTTTTAACAACTGATGGTTTTGTTATCAAACACATGAAATCCGTACCCACCCTCATCAGGAACATGGTAAACGATGAAAAAACCGAGAATATGCACGATTGGTTCCCATAGTGCCTTGAACATCCTCCGTGGTGCGATGGACGAGGGATTTTCAACGCTACTGATATGCAAGAAGGGAACGGCGAAGTTTTACGAGTCGTTCGGCATATGCAACGAGACGATCGAGATCAACGAGTATGCGGACATTTACGACATCCAAGCCAAGTTCGATGATTGCATCATCATCCCGCACGGGTCGTTTGTTGCATATTACGATCTGGACCGGCTCATGAAGGAATTCAACATTCCCATCTTTGGTAACAAGAGGATGTTGGATTGGGAAAGCGACCGGCGCAAGAAAAGTGAACTGATGAAGGCAGCGGGATTAAGGTTGCCGCGAGAATTCGAGCGGCCTGAAGATGTCGACCGGCCCGTGATAGTCAAGCATTTCGGGGCCCATGGTGGCCAAGGTTTTTACATCGCCAGGACACCCGAGGAGCTCTTCCAACGCATCAATGCCACTCCTGAGGAGAAAGAAAAGCCAAAATTGATCCAGGAACTCATTCGTGGCACGAACATTTACCCGTCATTTTTCCGCAGTGTTATCCGCAATCGCACCGAGCTGTTCTGCGTTGACCGGCGGTACGAGAGCGATGTCGACTCTTCGCTGGGAGTCTTTTTCGATGAGTCCAACCCGACCTTCACGATCGTCGGGAACTACCCTCTCGTGCTGCGGGAGTCCTTGGCCGTGCAAGTGCAGAAGGATGGCGAAAACTTCATCGATGCAACGAAGCGGCTCGTTCCACCCGGCCTGAATGGCGCGTTCTGCCTCGAAATGGTCGTGGATCGTGATCTTAAAGTGTACACGTTCGAGTTTTCGGGCAGGATCGTGGCTGGAACGAACTTCTTCGTCCCGTATTCGCCGTATTCATACGTGATGTGGGGCGAAGCGATGTCCATGGGCCGCCGCATTGCTCGCGAGATTAAAGACGCGTTTGACGTTGGTAGAATCGATGAAATTTGTTTCTAATTGCCCATAATCGCATTTCATTTTTCTTTCCGATAAATGAATAAACCAATTGCACGGGATAGACTTATGAAACCCACGGAACAGTTGTCGGTCATCACCGACGAGATCGGCCAAGACATAGAAACGATCTTGCCCACCTTGAAAGAATATGAGGTGACCGCGGTCGAGCTCCGTAACGTGTGGAGCAAGAATATCATCAATTTTTCCGACGAAGACCTTGCCAAGTTAAAAGGCATTCTCGACGAGCACAAGATCGGGGTCTCGAACATTGCTGGCCCATTGTTCAAGTGCTACGCGCCCTGGTTGCCGCTGCACAAGCCCGGGTCAGGCAAGTTCTCGTCGGACGTGGAGATGTCGCGGAAAGCCCTCGGGCGCGCGCTGGAAATCGTGAAATTCCTCAACGCCAAGCGGACGCGCGTGTTCGGATACCTTGGCATTCCGAAGGTGTCTGATGAGCACTGGCACGTGCTGGTCGATGACATAACCCGCTTCGTCGACATGGCCAAGGAGGAGCACATCGATGTCGTCATCGAGAACGAGGCAATGTCGTCCGTGAGCACGTGGAAAAACACGCTTCACATCCTCAATGATATCAAGGATCCCCATTTCAAGCTCCTCCTCGACCCCGGCAATTATTTCATGGCAGGCGAGATCCACCCGGTCGATTACTATGATGCGGTCGTGCCACGGGTTGGCCATCATCACATCAAGGATGGTGCTGGTTCCCTGTTTTGGAAACATTACACGGTCGTCGGCGATGGCAAGTTAAACTACCCGACTTATTTCGAATACTGGACCAAGAAAAAATTTCCGGGGTATTACTCGCTGGAAACCCACGTCTTGAAGAAACGGCGCGATGCGTCGTACCGTTGCCTTCGTAACATGCATACGATTTTCCAAAAATGTAATGAAATATAGAGTTTTTTTCATGTCACGATGTCGCCGAGCCGCTTCTCCTCCGCGGCCTTGATGATCTCCAGGATGGACAAGTCGAGCGGCGCGCTGATGTCGCGGCCATACTTCAAGGACAAGCGGCGCATTTCCGGCGACGTCGGGCCGACGCACGGGCAACCCGGGATGCGTGGCGAGACGTCAAACACGACGAAATCCGGGTCCTTCGTCTGCGGGTTGTAAGGGATGGCTCCCTGGAGTGCAAACAAGCCGATCATCTTCGGGGGGTACTCCTTTTGCACGACGTCGAGAAACTTTTCGGCGGCCTCGTAGAGCATTTGTTTTTTAGATTCGCGAATCGTGATTCCCTTGTGGCCGATCTCCTCGTTCCTGAGCGGCACGTTGATCTTGAGCTGCTCGCGAGCGGGGAGGTTCAGGATTCCGCCGATGTCCGTTTGGATCCTGTCATCCAGCCCGACAAAGTCGAAGCGTCCGAAAATGTCGTCCATGGCATAGGCCTGGAAATTGGCGTTGAACCGCGGGCCGAGGGCAAATTCTTCGATGACCGCCTTCTTCAAGCCTGCCTCATCGATGATGCCTTGCTTGATTAGTTGCTCCGTTTGCAATTTATAGTCCTCGTAACTCGATGGGTAAAAGAACGCCCGCTCCAGGGGGTTGCCCTTCTGCTGGACCTTAACGATTGCAAGGCGGTCGATTTCCTCCGCTTTCTTGAACTGCTTCGGCATGCGTATCCCGGCTTCCTGGAGCAGCCAGTACTGGTTTCTCGGTGCTGTCCGTTCCTCGGCCCGCAAGATGTGGCGGTTACCGTAGATCGGCACCTTGAAATTGTTCTCGATCTTGTCGTAGCCGCAATACACGGAAAATGATCGATTCGGGATGAAAATCACGTTCTTTTCAAGGAGTTTCGAGTAATTTTCTTCGAGCATGAGGTCGGAAAACTTGTTCAACACGAGCGCGTGATCGTACAAGTGCTTGTTATAATCCAGGTAGAGTTTTTCACGCCCGGCCTGGCACACAATGAAGGTGGGGAGGCCCATGGACTTCGCAGCCATGCCTGCTTCCTCAGCCGAATGGCTCCCGAAAATTCCGATGTGGATGTTGTTCGCCTTGTAATCGCTGACGATGCTTTGGATTTGGTCGCGTGTGATCAACGGCATCACTTGTCGCCTTGCGATGACATCATTATGGCGCCGTGAAAAACATTGTTATTAGTATGTTGATATGCGTTTAGAAATATATGACAAGTTAGATATTCTCTGAACCATAGCACACCTCGTGCTTGATGGTGGCCGAATTATGAGCGACAATATCATCCTCGTTTTGGACTTCGGCGGGCAATATTGCCACTTGATTTCGCGGCGCGTGCGCGATGCCGGCGTGTATTCTGAAATCCGGCCGTTCGACGTCTCGCTTGAATCGATTCAAAAATTGCCCGTGAAAGGCATAATCTTGAGCGGCGGTCCCAGCTCCGTGTATGAGACGGATGCGCCTACGCTCGATAAAAAAGTGCTTGATTGGTGCGCAACTGCCAAGATACCCATTCTTGGCCTTTGTTACGGGCACCAGCTCCTCGGTCAGCTCACCGGCGGCAAGGTCGAACCGAACCCTGTGAAGGAATATGGCCGGACCCAGCTCGCCGTCAAGAAGTCGGCGGGGATTTTGGATGGTATGGCCAAGGAAGAGACCGTGTGGATGTCCCACGGCGACCAGGTCAAGAAATTGCCGTCAGGATTTGACGTCCTCGCCAGCACGAAGGATTGTCCTATCGCCGCGTTTGCATCGAAAGAAAATATGCTCACGGGTTTGCAATTCCACCCGGAAGTCAAGCACACGCCCAAGGGGCAGCAGATGCTGGAGAACTTCATCTTCAAGATCTGCAAGTGCGAGAAGAATTGGTCGATCGAGAACTGGACACGTGATACCATCGATGCCATTAAAAAAGAAGTCGGGGATCGCCGCGTCTTACTCGCGCTCAGCGGAGGCGTGGATTCCACGGTAGTTTCGGTTCTCATGCAGAAGGCCATCAGTAACCAGCTCCACTGCGTGTTCGTCGACAACGGCGTTATGCGCAAGAATGAGGGACAAGATGTCGAAAATTATTTCAAGAATGTCCTGCATTACGAGCAATTTTACCGCGTGGATGCCCAGGAAAAATTTCTTTCCAAGCTATCGGGCGTAACTGATCCTGAACAAAAACGAAAGATCATCGGCTTCACGTTCATCGAGGTGTTCGAGGACTTCGCCAAGGAGCTCGAAAAGAAATTCGGAAAGTTTGAATTGCTTGCACAAGGCACCATCTATCCCGATCGAGTTGAAACCGCTGCCACCTCGAAAAGTTCGGCCAAGATAAAGTCGCATCACAACCTCACGCTTCCAGAAAAGATGGCTATGAAAATCATAGAGCCGATCAAGGATCTCTACAAGGACGAGGTGCGCAAGGTCGGCAAGAATCTCGGGATCCCCGCAGAAATCATCAACAGGCACCCGTTTCCAGGTCCTGGGCTTGCCGTGCGATGCGTCGGCGAGGTCAAGAAAGAATATCTGGACTTGCTCCGGGAAGCGGATGCCATCCTCATCGAGGAGATCAAGAAGGCCGGCATTTACGATGGATTGTGGCAAGCATTCGCGGTGTTCTTACCCGTAAAAACCGTAGGTGTTATGGGCGACTTCCGCACGTACCAGTTCTTGTGCTCTATCCGCATAGTTGAATCGCAAGATGCTATGACGGCGAATTTCGCGCGGCCTGACTGGGATTTACTCGATCGCATCAGCACGCGCATCATCAACGAGGTGCGCGGCATCAACCGCGTCGTGTACGATATTTCGAATAAACCTCCCGCTACGATCGAATACGAATGAAGATCGAATATTTCACCTTACTTCCTTTTATCCTCCCTCTTCTATTTTTACACATGTTGATAGCATCCAGAGGGATGAATTATGGAAGATAAGGACATGCTCGAGCTTTTGAAGAATCTTGCTGAAATACCAGGCCCCGTCGGTCACGAGGATCAAGTTCAACAAGCCATCGAAAAAGATTGGAAGAAACAAGGGTTCAAGACATCGCGGGACAAGATCGGGAACCTGTACGGCCGGCTGGAAGGAAGCGGGCCTCACTGGGCCATCCTCGGCCACTCGGACTCGATAGGATTCATCGTGCAGCAAATACTCCCCGATGGGTTTCTCAAGCTCGCGCCAAACAATGCGGCAGCCCCTCCAGACGCGCGGTTCTTGCCCGGCGTTCCTCTCAAGTTTTTGACCCCAAATGGCGCGATCGAGGGCCATTTCGGTCTACGCTGCGGCCATTTGATCAGCGCGGACAATCGCAAGGATCCGGTCGTTTTCGATGACATGTTCATCGATCTCGGTCTCGATTCGCGGGACGCGGTGAAAGCCCTGGGCATCGACATTGGCACGGACGCCGTGTTCGCGGCACCGCTCGTGCAGCGGCAAGAAAATATCGTCGGTCCTTCCATGGATGATCGCGTTGCGGGGACGCTGCAGTGCATGCTGGCTAGGAACTTGAACGAGAACGAGGATCGCCCGAACTTGACACTGATCTCGTCGGTACAAGAGGAGATCGGTATGAAAGGTGCCGCAGCAGCTGCGAAAAAAATTGATTGCGATGCGGCCATCGTGGTCGACGTGGGGCTCACGGGTGACATTCCAACTTCAAAAAATGATTATATGGAGACAAAACTCGGCGGTGGCCCGACCATCGTCTACAAGGATTTCTCGATACATTATGCGCCCGATCTCATCAATAAATTGGAAAAGAAAGCAGAAAAATCGAAAATCCCTTTCCAAAAAGGCATTTTCAAGAATTATAACGCCGACGGAGTTCATTTTTTCCAGCAAGGTATCCCAACAGCGCTTCTCGCCATACCATGCCGATACACGCATACCCCGTTCGAAACCGTGCGACTCTCGGACTTGATGAATACATTTAACTTGCTCTACAAGGTTATCGTCTGATAATGCTGCCTTTTTCTAATATTTTCTTTCTATCATGTACCTTTATTAGGCATCGCGGGGAGACCATGTACTTAACACGAATCATGTCGTGAAAGAAAATGCTTATCGAATCCGAAATTATCATGGAATCTGGCGAAGCCCCGTTCAAGAAGAAAGCGGTGGAGATTTTGAAGAATCCGTTGCAATCGAGCCATGCAGCGGGCATCGTGGAAACGCCGGACGGGAGTTTTATCGCATCCTGGTTCGCCGGAACTGCCGAGAAGGATAATGATGTCGCTGTCGTGTATCGCAAGAAAGCTCCCGGTGCCAAGGACTGGGGCGAGCTCAAGGTGCTGCACAAGACCCCCGGCAGGTCCGAGGGGAATAGTTGCTACCTGGTGGATAAAGAAGGGAAGATATGGGTTTTTTTCAACACATGTACGCGTGGGTGGACGCTAGTATGGATCCGGTACAAACTCTCGACGGATAATGGCGAAACGTGGTCAGAACCGCATTGGTTCCGTCACATCTATGGTTGGTTGATAAGGAACGCGCCTATTATTTTGAACAACGGGGATTACGTCGTTCCCACGTACTCCGAAGTGACCGGATATTGGTCATTCTCGAAGATCTCCACCAATGGTGGAAAAATATGGAAGAAATATGGGAAGGTCGGACCCCACTGCTTGCAACCAAACATCGTTCAACTTAAAGATGGATCATTGCTGATGTATTGCAGGACAGACACGTTGAAACGAATTCAACAAGCGAGGTCGACTGATAACGGTCGTCACTGGTCAAAACCGGAACCCACGCAATTCATGAACCCAAATGCTGGCATTGCGCTGATCCGGGCAAAGAGTGGCAACTTGTTACTGTGCTGGAACGAGAGCGAGACCGAGCGCCGGCCGCTGAACGTGACGCTTTCCGAGGACGAGGGAAAAACGTGGCCGTATGTGAAAACGCTCGAAAACGAGCCCGGAAGAGGAGAATACTCCTATCCTTACATGATCCAAGCAAAGGACGGAACCATTCACATCGTACACACGCTGGGTCGCAAGCAGATCAAACACTGGCATTTCGACGAGGAATGGATCAAGAAGAAATAAAAGAACCTTCACGCGGAAGGTTCATTTTTCATTTTTTCCAGCCATTTATCCAGTAATTGATTATATTCTGGTTTCAGCAGCCCGTCTTTATTTTTTACACGTTCGAGCAGCGGTAACACCTCCTTGAAGACGAGCTTGCGGCGGCCGTAAACGTGCAAAGAATCGCAGAAGTCCGTGTAATCTCCAACCTCGACTTTCAAGGCTTCGGCAACTTGTTTCGCGATGAGCAGCATTCCGTTGATGTTTGCCTCCCACGCGCCGAACAAATCCCGGGACCGCCAGTGCGTGTTCATGCGCAGCTTCCCGTCATGGATCCTAAACCACATCCGCTGCAAGCATGGCGGGTCGTCCCGCTGCGGATCGGAGAGCGGTCGCCAGGTGATGGCCTGGGCACGCCTCGTGAACGGCGATTCCTTTAGCTTCGAGATGACGCCCTCGATCTGGTTCGAACCGGGCATCCTGGAAAAGGTTTTGACCAGGTCGTCGGAAATATTCTTTATGTACTGCTTGTCCTCGATGTTCACGGGCTTGTAATTGAATAGCCGGTCATGATACGTGTATGGATAGCTTTCCGAGTTATCCCAGATATTCTTGTCCCGGTCGCCGGCCATGACCTCCGTGAGGTACCCGCTCTTGATGGCTTCGATGCAATAGACATCCCCGGGGTGGCAATAAATGGTCTCTCCCGCCACCTTCACGATCTTTCCGCGGAGCTGGAACGGCTCGGAAAACGGCGCGGTGACATGGATGGCACTCGTGGCATCTCTCGTCGGGAAATCATCGTTGGAATCGTATTGGCTCTTTATCACATCGCCTTCGAAAAACACGCGCTGCAAGGCAATGGCCCAGCACTTGGCAACGCTAGGCGCTTCGATGGTGAGGAACATGGTTATCGATCATTCACAAATTTTTCGTGATACGATAGAGTTATTGGCGAGAAAATTAAGAAGCCTCTTATTAAAGTAAAAATAAGCCCGCTCGCGTGATAAAGCATGTCTGGCACGGTTCACGATCTGGTGGCAAGGCGAGGCATTCTTGACCACGACATCTTTTTCGACCATGCCGGGCGGATATACTTCGTGCTCGGGCATTATCAGCCCGCGGATCGCATCATTTCCTTGCTTAAATATGTTCCTGATAAAGACGGCACATGGGTTCACCGGATTACTGGTAAACGCTATGCCCGGTCATATTGGCATCAAGGCATAGATGCGTTCAAGGATGCAGAAAAACTATCCAGCGCGCCCGGGCAAGACGACCTGGCGCCATGGCACGTCGACGATCCCGTGTTCGGCACGACGTTTCTCGAAGTGCCACTTGATTCGATCGAAGATTATCTCATTCCAGAGCTCCGGTTGCAAGAGATCTTGGAAGCTCCCGGCGAGCAGTTGGACGACCTGGAACGTATCGTAAAATCGGTGGTCACGGCGGTCTTGAAAAATGCTAGGATGCCCGATCTCACGGCAGAAGAGTTCGGCATCACTGGCTCGATCTTGTGGCGTGGTCATTCCGATCGGTCCGATATCAATCTCAACGTCTATGGATTGAAAAACTGCACGAAACTGGAAGGAAGGCTGGCTTCGCTGGCAAAACGGCACGTGATGCTATCCGCTGGATTGACCGTGGAGATGAAAGGATTCGACGACGTGCCCGCCATCGCCGTGGAACGTGAAGTCTCCAAGGTCGCGTTGAAGCGAAAGCCCAAGCTTAAGCTCAAAGGATTCAAGCCGGGCATCCAGATCCGGTGGTGCTTGCACCAGGACGAGTTGCCCATGGTGTATGGAACCGAACGGTACAAGGAAATCGGCATCAAGAAGGTTAAAGTTCGCATTGTCGATGACACCTTCACGTTATTTTTCCCCGCCATGGTGCGCGTGGAACCCATCGAGGGAGACAAAAAGATTGACCGGTTGCTGATATACGATTCCCGGTTCACGCGCCTGTTCAGGAACGACGACGTGGTGGAAATTACCGGGTTGTTACAGGATATCATTGGCATGGGTAAACGGCAGATCCTGATGGGTTCCAAGCAACACGGCACGGAGGAACGGGTTGTTTTTTTGGAAACGGGAGGCAAAGCTTGATCATGCTCACGCAAGCAACTGGCATAGCGAAAAAAGCCGAGATCTTGTTGATTGGCAACGAGCTGTTGATAGGGAAAACCCGGGACTTGAATGCGTTCTGGTTGGGTAAACAAGTCTCGCAGTTTGGCATCTCAGTCACACGGGTGACGATCATCCACGATGACGTGAAGGAGATTGCTAGTGTGCTCAACGAGATCATCACGCGAAAGCCCGATTACGCGTTCACGAGCGGGGGTCTCGGCCCGACGTTCGATGACGAGACGATCGAAGGCATTGCCCGCGGGTTGAACCGTAAATTGTATCTCGATGAGAAGGCGCTCGGCTGGCTGCGAGAACGCTACGAGAAAGGGTTCAAGGCCGGGACAATGAAGGATCCAGGCATAAACGAGTCGAGAAAAAAAATGGCTTATATGCCAGTCGGCTCAACAGCATTGCATAACAACGCGGGAGCGGCACCAGGCGTATTGATCGTGGAAAAATCCACGAAAATCTTCATCTTGCCCGGGGTTCCGCGGGAAATGCAAGCGATATTTACCGAAGAAATCGCTCCGATCTTGCACGTGGAAAATCCAACTATCAAATTTCACGAGTTTGACTTCATCGTCGATAATGTCGGGGAATCGACTATGGCTGCCCAGATCAACGCCCTTATGGCTGAAATCGACGACCGGATCTGGATTAAGAGTCATGCCAAGTTCGACGGCACGAAATACTACGTCGACATGCACGTGAGCGGATATGGGGATGACGCGTTCCGGAAAAACGTTGAAGAGGTTGCAACCAAGGTCCGAAAAATCGTTCTCGATCTAGGTGGCATGATACGGGAAACTGAAAAAGAAGAAGAATAGAATAAAAACTTTTTAATCTCGTTTTTCCTTGATTTTCTTGATGGTTTGGTCGAGCAAGGCCTCGAGTTTCTTGTCCTTGACCTTTTTCTTGATTTTTTGGAGATCCTTGAGGATTTCCTCGTCATCCTCGATATTTTTCGAGATAACACCAAGCAAGTTCTTTAACTCGGGGTCGATAGGTTTCGAAGGATCGACCGTGTTCAAGAACGATTTCAAGTCCGTGAGCGGGTCGACAGCTCCGCCGATCTCGCCAGTGGAATAGGGATTCACGAATGCCAGGTTGGATTTAGCGGCGGATTTCTTGGAATCGAGCTCGTCGAGGGATGCAAAATCAAGGCTATCATCCGCCGGGGGAGCCGGAGCCTGGGTCGGAGCTGGGGCTGAGACGGGTGGCGCCGGCACCTTCATGGGAAGTGACTTCGGCGTTGCCTTGTCGTCGATCAGTTTTCGCATCGCGGCGAGGCTTTCCTCCTTGACGGAGGCGATCTTGTCCTCGTGCTTCTTCAATTTCTCTTCGTACTCTGCAATTTTTGCATCGGCCTTCTTTTTCTCGTCTTGCATAGTTTTCTGGAGGGCATCGATCTTGTCCTTGGCCGATCTTTTCTCAGCATCGAGTTCCTTTTTGAGTGCATCGATATCACTGGAAGCAGCACTCTTTTGGCCTGCAGCTTCAAGCTTGGACTTGAGGACCGTGATTTCTGCTTGCAGCGATGCGACCGTTCCCGCAAGTTCCTTGTTCTTCCGTTCAACTCCCTCGCTTAGCTTCAAGAGCTGGTCATGCTTGGCTTGCAAATCCGCGTTGGATGTGGTTTTT
>JAUQYW010000714.1 GCA_030587525.1 Candidatus Sigynarchaeota archaeon
TTCCCGTGGTGAGATCCAGGTCACCGAATAGATCCCGTTTCTTGTCCCAGAGTTTTTGGTCGATCGCTAGCGTGATCCTATCGAGCTCTTGCCTCACGTCGTCGATTTCGGCAGTGAGCCCCGATATTTCCATAAGATGCATTATTGCTTCGTGCTGCACCGCGATCTCGGTATTCAAATCGATTGCACCGAGATTATGGACGCCGTAATCTTCCTTCTCGTCGACCGACCTGAAACGTGGCGTGTTGTCGATACCGCTCTCGTAACTGTCAATCCAGTAATAAAGCCCGTGCTCGCTATTGAATCGGTGTTGTCGTCTCCATGCCACGAATCGTAAAAAAGCTGGTAAGAAGAACGTGATGGAAGCTATGTCGCGATGATAGGCTGCGATTTGACTCAACGCGTGTTCCAAGAACGGCGGGTTCGAGAGCTTGCTAACCATTTTTCCCCAGAACACCATGTGTGGCATGCGACCATCGACTGCTTGGAATTCCACGAATGGTTTCATAATCCGCATTGCTATGATCGGATCCCACGTTTTTAATGCCATTGCCATAAACGCGCTGTCCCACAAATACGCGGCGGGATATTTCGGCGCGGGCCGTGCCCACACATTCGAAAATCCGCCTACGGGCGGCATCAAGTTCTCGTGCAGCGCGTCGTACAGTGCATCGGTGCCACGCGTGATAGTCTCGTCCGGAACTGAGATCTTTGGCTTGGCAGCTAGGTCGAACGAGAACTTTTTTTTCTTGTGGTTGAATATCGCCTCCATGATTCCCAATAAGATGTCGCTGGAAAAAATTCTTAATGCTTTCAAGCTTAGCGTTATTGAATCATGAAGAAAACCAAGGATGAATTGGATTCCAAAGCGACGTTCCTCGTGGAAAAAGGAAAGCAACAGCTGGAAGATGGAAAAAAAAACAAGGCCATGAGGAATTTCGTGGATGCAGCCGATTTATTTGAAGAAATCGCTGTCAATTTCGGCGATAACGCGGCATGGAAGCTAGTGACCGAGAACCTGGTGCTCACGGCGAAATTGCTTCTCGACGACCAGCAATACATGTCCGCGGCACGCATCCAGAAGCGCCTTGGCAACGTTGCACTCATCGTCAAGGATTATACTTCTGCAGGTGACTACTACAACGTTGCCGCGAAATATGCCTTGAAGGATGAGAAGCCAGATCCTGTCGTGATCTTGCATGTCAGTGCCATTTATTGTTTCATTACTTATCTGCAAGCGGAACACGAGAAATCCCGGGACTTCTTGAAAAAGATCCTCGGCATGTTCGATTCCAGCAAGGTTAGTGGAACTCACGTATATTCCATCTTGAAAGACTTCTTCAACGTGAGCCTGGACAAGAAAATGCCGAAAATCTCGATCAAAGAACAAGATCTGGAGAAAGAGGGCTTCACCCGCGAGGAAATTTGGATCATCAAGGTCGCGATCAGCATCCGGGCGATGCTCGACGATTCGAGCTTCTCGTTCGCGATCGACAAGCCAACCAAGGAGCCGGGGCATGTGGCTGGCGAGGATATCACGTCTCGCCTCGACATGAAGCTTGTTGGTGATGCTTTTCTTCGATCCATGACCACTTCAGTGCAAGCAAAGACAATCATTGTCGAGAAAAGCAACGATCTCACGGTCGTGGAAGACTTTGCCGTTCCGGCCACGATCAAGCTTGGGGATGGCATCGTGTTGAAAGAAACGTTCAAATCGTATCACGCGGGGAACAACGAGGTCGGTCCTTTGTTCGTTGACCTGGTCGTCGGGGATTTTCTCGCCAAAAAACGCATCGAGGGGAGCAAGTTTATGATCCACGGGCGCCCCGTTGTCATGGTCATCACGATCGAGAAGCTCCAGGAACCGCTCGTGGGAAAGCCATTCCCGCTGAGGATAGAGATCCTCAACGAGAGCCGCGGCGATGCAAGCAATCTCGAAGTCGAAGTTAAGCTTCCGACGGAGCCAGAGTTACAACTGGTCCGGGGCACGCTGACCAAGAAATTCTACGCGCTCAGGGGTGGCGAGCAAGGATCCTGGGAGTTGCAAGTGGTCCCGATTGCGGAAGGTCAGTACCCGCTCATGGTCATCTTGAATTACAAGGACGCGAATGGCAAGCAAGCCGAACCCGTCGTTAAGGAAGAGATGATCGAAGTGAAGATGTAATTGTTCGTAACTGATCTTATTTCTTTTCCCCTGTTGTTTTAGAAAATTCCTTGAGTTCCATGATCGTGTAGTCTTCTTTCATATCCCTGTCTTTGATGAGGTTTGGTAACACATCGTTCAAGAATTGGACGAAATCACGTGATGCTACCTTGCAGAGGGACGTGCAAGCGAAGTAATCGGTAGTGCACCCCGCCGGGCAGAATGCCTTGAAGCTGAAACTTTTGCCTTCGGCAAGAAGTGGCTTCAAGCCGGTCCAGGTGTCTTTTACACCCGCGATGCTCCATGGAGGCAGGCTGGAAAGTGCAGTTGCCAAGTTATCGATACCGGTGCCAGCGATGCCCTTGATCAACGCCTCTTTCACACGAAGGCGTTCCTCGATGCAAAATTTCGTATACACGTCCATCAGTTGCTTGCAAGCATTTCCTTTCGCCTCGTCCTTCACGATCCACGGCCCAGCGCCCACCTTGCACGTCGTGGCTCCTGCCGTGTATCCCGCGGGATAGACCGCGCATTGCGGCGGCCTCGAATTCAAGTCATCCACGTAGATCCGGCAGCCATAGATTTCCGGCGAGAAAAACACGCACTTGCTCGTCACGGTGCTGGCATTTAGCTTCCAAGCGAAGACGTCTCCCCGGCGTAAATCATCCGGGTTCAGCCGGCCATCATCGATGTATTTCTTGGCAAGGCAATGAGGAATGTCGATCATGATGCTGCAGCAATTATTCTTGCATGTTTGCTTGTCCGTGCAGTTAGGGGCGTCAACAACATTGCCCAGCATTTCATGGTTGAAGGTGGCAATCAGCATAAACACGTCATCATCTTGCAGCGCGCCTTTTGCCTCGAAAGACGATGCAATTGCGTTTATGCTTTCGGTGTCCATGAGCCCTTCACGGTCACGGACTTTCCCGGGACATTAAAATCTATGCAAAGGGAAAAATCACGACCGGCGGGAAACCATAAATGCCCTGGTGGTCAATTGCAGATCATGGCCGTGGAAAACGCGGCGCTGGCACGCGATGCTGCTACCGTCGGGGTAGCGGGAAGGATAACATTGATAATTTTCTCGCTGTTCCTCACCATCTTGAGTTTATGCATCAGCTACGTTGCATTAAAACACGCGTACCCCATGTCCGTGTATCCAGCTTTCGTGGCATTCACCATCATTCATTATTTCACCAGGAAACGGCTTCCCTCCCCGATCATCGTGGCAATTTTCTTGATCGCCTATGAATTGTTCATCGTGCTCGCGGTCTTGGGGATGGCTTCTTATAACCACGTGGCCATCGTTGATTTTTCCAGGTTACTGGAGCCGGTTTACTACGGTATCCTGGTCATCACCCCGTTCATTTTGCGAAACACCATCGACGGTCGGCGTTATATCCCTCTTATGTACCTTGCCTGTGGCATCGTGATGGTCGTGCTCGCGTTTGTCTCCATGATCCCGGGCAATCCCATCGTCGATATCCTGCAAAATCCGGCGGGAGGGCAATTCGTTATGATCGATGGCTTCGTGCCAGGAACGATAATGACCAACATTTATATCTTCTACCATGTCTTGTTCTTGATGGGGCCTTTTGGCTGCGTGGCGATTATGTTCGGGGTCGTGATTCTCGTGTTCGGCGTGAAAATGTCAGATCAAGTTTTTTTCAGTCTGATCATCAGTATTGTCCTCTCGATCTACGTGGTCGGGCTCCCGTTCACGTGGATCATCTTTCAAAACCGGGATGACACGAAGCGAAGGCCAGCGCTTTCTAGAGATCTAGCCTGAGTTTTTCCTCAACACCCGGGATTTTTTCCTTCAACGGGTCTTTGGGAACGAGGGCCGGATGCTCGCGCATGATTCTTTCGCTGAAATTCCTTGCCTCGCCACGTTCCCTCTTTTCATGGCTTATTTGGAGCACTTGATTGAAGCAATGAAGCGCGAACTCGTTGCTTCGATTCTTGAAGAATAGCTTGCCGAGCAACAGCCACGCGTCCGGCAGGAATTTGTACTGGTTGAGGGCGATGATCAAGTACTGGATAGCGGCGTTGTACTCGCCCATTTCGTTGTAAAGACTGCTCAAGTTCAGCATCGCGTCGATTTCATTGGGCTTGAATTGCAGCGCGTTCAAGAAACATTCGACACTCTTTTCCTTCTCGTCGATATCGTAGAAAACGAGTGCCATGTTGTACCATGCCTGCCAGGAGTCGTATTTGATGTCAATGGCTTTCTTGAAATTGATGATTGCTTCGTAATATTGCTTTTTTCGATAAAATCGTTCACCCTTGTTGAACAAATCGCTGAATATCAAGTCAGATTGAGGCGGTTGCGTCACCTCCTGCTTGTCCTCGGCGTTTCCCTTGGCCGGGGTAGATTCCAGTTTCGGAATCAATTCTTTTTTCGCCTTTTCGAGGTCCATTTTAGAGGATATGTCATGAGCGGGTGGATTCTGGCTTGGTACCCCCTTTGAAACGGGTTCTTGCGTGGCCGGCGGTTTCGGGGATTGCTTCGGAGGCTCGGTATCCAAATTTGTTTCGTAAGCATAATCTTCCTTGATTTTAGACGTCTGATTCTCTGAATTCTTTGTCATTGGCACTGGATGGTTTTCCGGAAGGTTTAGCTCGCCTTTATTTTCTTGATTGCGTAGCTCGATGATCTGCCAGAGTTCCTTGTTTTCATACTCGGGAAAAACCCATAGCACCTTGATTAAATCGCGCTCAATGAAAACTTTTTCATCCGTGAAGACCTTGATGATCGGATCCACGACTTGCTTGTCACCAAACGAGACCAACGCTTTGATGATGAATTTCCGCACGAATACTTTCTCATCATCAAGGGCATCGACAAGGTATTTTATCGCTCGTGGATCACCGAGCTTACCAAGCGCTTTAGCCGCCTCCACGCGCGTGTTTGGATTCCTTGAATCCACCAGATATTCCACCAGTTGGTCGAGCGCGGACAAGCCACCGCGCGTTAGCCTGTCTATGGCAAAGATCGCGGTGATCTTGATGCGATCATCCTCACTGTTCTCGTCCCGTATTTTCTCAAGCGCCGGAATCGCGATGATGTCCTCGAGCTCGCCTAATGCTTCGATTATCGTCGTGCGGACCAGATTTGACTGTTCTGTCTTCAATTTCTCGATAAGGAGACGAGGAAGGTCCTTGTTATTTCGTATTTTTTGCAGCGCGGTTATCACTGCTGCCCGAACATAATCCGTGTCGTGGTTGATGAAATGGGTTAGCGGCGGAATCGCTTTTTTATCGGTCAAGTTGCCGATCTTGTCGATCGTGTTTTTTAACTTCGAGGCAGAATTGCTGGACTTGAGCGATTCGAGCTCCTCAAGCAGCTCATCAATGTATTTGCCGCGAACTTTGGGCGCCAAGAAGTTAATCACCACGATCGAGACGAGTACCACGTTAGACGGAGTAATAAATACGACTAATATATAATCTTCTTGAAATCTGAAGATATTCTTCTGAAAATGTGATAAACATGTATAACAAATCACCCAATGCTTTGCGTGCAATCCCCATCATCATCATTATCGCGATAGTAGCCATTGTAATCTTCGCGTGGGGTATTCCTGTATGGCTTGCCGATTTATCACTCGACACGCAAATGTACTCCAACAAGGCTGGAGTGGACTTCATTACCGTGAATCTTCTTGATTGGGCGGCGATCTGGGTTCCGTTAATCCCTGCAGCAATCGCCACGGTCATCTTGCTTCACCCGAAAAAGTTCTTGTCGGTTCTTCCAGTCAAAGGCATTCGAGGCCATTTGCGGGCCAGCATCTTGTTTTCCATAGTGATTTTCGGCATCTCGTATTTCCTTTCCTGGATAATCGGGGATATGAGCTATGGTATGTTCATGGCACATTACCTGCAACGTGACCCTACATCTGGCTTCGTCGACTTTTTCGCCTCCTTTAAGGCCTTGTTGATCCCCTTCGACACCTCGCAATATAGCGTGAATGTCTTGCTGTCCTGGCAGTATTTAACGATGCCCATCATGAACGCGATTCTAACGGCATTCTTGTTCCGCATGATCTTCGAGATGATCGGTGCCAAGGTGAATGGCGGGTATGCCATCGAGTTCCTTGGGCGGTTGTTCCTGATCATCGGCATTATCCTCGGGTATTTCTACCTCGCATCGCCGTTATCCACGTACGATTCAGTCGAACGAACGTGGCTGTACATACTCCCGCTAACTATGTGGACGATGCTAGGAACAGGAATCTTCGCGCTCGTGTTTGCAGCGACGTCAAAGCGTTTACGTGATCGTGAGGAAGTGGCTGGCGGGACATTCATCATTGCGGTGATCATCGTCATCGGCATGATCATCGGTCCGTGCATCGCTGCAGCTGGTTCATTTTTTAGCAGGGAAGGCAATTGGCCTACCCTCGTCTGGGGTGCCAAAATAGAGAAGCAGGTTGAACAAACTCGAATTGCCAGTGATTTAACGGGCTTTACTAATATGAGCATGACCGACCTTATAAATCGTCGGACGAACCCCGAAATCGCCAATAAGATACGCCCGTTCGATCAAAACAGCAGCCGTGCATTGTTGGAGAGTAAAATAACCGCTAATTATGAAATGACGAACAACGATTCAGATATTATCGTTATGAACCAGTCAGAATATTGGGTATCTCCAATTGTATTTTTCCCCGGTGCTCAATCGTTCGATTCAGCAATGAAGAGAAACGCGATCTTCACGCACACGCGAGGCTACGTGGCGATGGATGCACACGAAGGAGATGTCTTGCAAGATAATGAATATTTGCCCACCTTTAACGTGACCAAGGATTACCCCGTGTATTTTGGCGAGGGATATCGGAATGAGATTCTTCTAAATCTCACGAGCCTTAACGTCACGGAATATGACAGTTCGACTTTCCACGGCGCCCCCGACGGGAACTTGAGTGGGTACCTTGCGAACGTCAAGTTGTTGAGCACATCTACGGATTTTTTACCATTGCTCAACAGGGAAATTTCTTTCTTGCACAGGACAAATATATTCGATCGAGTGACTGCCATCCTGCTTCCGCACATGTACATGGACCCGGATCCCTATCTCGTATTTGACACGGAAAACCAGAAATTGTTCTATTCCGTTCCAGTGTACATTTCAATACCGGGTTTCACGTATTTCCAGAGTGATTATAAGCGATTCCTAGGCTGGATCATCCTCGATTGCTATGATGGCACTATGCAATTTTACTTGAATCATAAGCTAGATACGGATTCGCTGATTTCCTTTGCTAAGGTGTACGTTGACACTAGTATCTATCCATGGATAAATGCAACGAACGCCCCGGACTGGCTGAAATCGCAGTTCCGATATCCTGAAGGTTTGTATGAGCAGCAGCTGGCAACGGATTACACCTATCACGTTACAAATGCTGAAACTTGGCGTGCAGCAAATGATTTTTTTGCTAGGCCACCGATGAGTGACCTATACTTCGTTATGATGGATATCGGCGAGGGATTGGAATACGTTGGCTTCGATCTCGTCGTGCCGACATCGGGAACGGTTGCCCTTGCTGGCATGTACATCGTACGTCAAAATTTCGACCACTTTGGCGAAACCCGGTTTTATAGAAGACCAAGCGGCACCTCGCTAATGGGTCCAGAGACCGCAAATTCCACGTTCCAAAACTACCCTGCAATCTCCCAAAGCATAACTCAAATTCCAAACAAGGATGTCGGGAACATTTTATTGTACGCTTTTGCCCATTCCGTCTATTATGTCGTTCCCATCTATAGCACGTCAAACACCACTGGTCTTCAAACGCTCAATTATGTCGGCTTGGTCAATGGATTCAACGAAACCGAGGTTGCTTGGGGCCATACATCGCAAGAGGCATTTAATGTCATTAAGCAACTTCACCCTGAAACGGAGCCGGTGCCAGCCATCCAGGTAAACTGCACAACGCCCTCGAGCACGGTCACGACCCCCGATTTAGCCAACATCGTCTTGTCTATGACCAACACGGATACGAACTTGTCGGCGCTTCCGTTGAGCGTCACGGCAGGGTTACTCGTGTATTCATCGGGTACCACGTTGTTTGTCAACGGTTCCTCGCTGGGCAGCAGCACGAATTACACCTTAGGCACCTGGTCAATGTACCCAACCCAGCTTCGGCAATTCATGGTCCAGCTGAACATGAGCCTCGGTAACTTCTCGTCTCGAAACATGCCGTTCAAGTTTTATGCGAGGCTCTCAAATGGCACCAAGTACAGCACCGAGACCAAGTCGATCCTGTTCCAGCTCCCGAGTTACGCGGCAACCAACATCACCGCGCATGATATCACCATGGGATTCATCTTGCCAGCCTTGGTTCAAGAGCCATCGAATGCAAACTTGCAACTCACGGTGCGAAACAACAACGTGACCATGTCCAACGTGACGCAAGTACAAGTCAACCTCACCTTGTTCTCGGTGAACGCGACGAATGTGACCGTCACTGTACCGGGATTGCCAAGTATGCAAAATGGATCCTTTGCCAGCGACGTGATGTACCCCGGCCACGTGGGACGGACATTCACGGTCATCGACGAGATTCTCACGGCACAAGCGACGTATGGCGTCACAGTTTCGATAAACTTGAATTTGGGCAGCTATACATCCCTCGAATTCGTGTACCGACTGGACTTGATCGTGAACAATATCGTTGTCGGGACCACTCTCTTGCGTGTAATCACGTGGACTAAGTAAAAGATTTAAAATCTTCTTTTTTTTTAAAATATTGAAAAAATAAGAGATCCTTCCTAGTTAAACTTGGAATCGAGCACGACAAAACTGCCAGACACGCCGATGCCGAAGATCTGGAACTCTTTCCCATTCACCGCTTTGCATTCGAGCTGCAGCGCTGGAAGCACCATGATCTTCGTCCCCGATTTCACTATTCCTTTTTTCACGTAGTCCTTGTAGTCCTTTTTTGCCTCGTCGCAGTTCTTTGATGATTCCTTCGTCCAGAAGTTCAATTCAGGTTTGAGCTTGTCCTCTTTCAAATCGTCCGAGTTAATTACGATTATGCCTTGAATGTCCTTGGCATTGAGCAGATCCTCGACGGATTGCTTGTCAATGAACTTTTCCACGTCCTTCGAGTAATACACTTCAGCATCCTTCTTTGACATGATGAATGGCACGGGCGCGACGGCATATTCGAAAAGCACGCCGGTTCCCTTGCATTCCTCGCAAGATATCTGGCCCGACGAGTCGCAGCTCTTGCATCGGATTTTTTGCAGGCCGCTGCAATCCGAACACGTGTGCGCTCCTTGGCCATGGCAATCGGGGCACGGCGCCTTTTTCGACCCGCTGTATTTTTTCCCGTCGGCATCGAGTATCTCAAGCTTGTATTCAACGGTCTTCGATCCCTTGCAGGTCCGACACGATATTTTTCCCGTGCTGTCGCAAGTACCGCACTTGACCGTGCCGCTGCCGCCACAATTTTTGCATTTAATGCCCCCGGCACCGCCACACTTCGAGCACTTGACGTTATTGATCGTGTTGAACATGGGAACTTCCTTCTCGCCCTTCCACGATTCCAGGTTGACTTGTTTGTTCCCGAAATCATAGAACCGAATTTTTTCGAGATCCTTCACGTTTGCACTTTCCATGGTCTGTTTCTGCTTGCCGGCAAGTGCTTCCTTGATATTTTTCTCGAAATAGATCACGATGAATTTCGAGACTTCTTGCACGGTTTCCACTGCGGAAACGTGCTCACGCTTGAAATCGACTTTCTTTTTCTTGAAGAACTTTTCCAAAGTTTTAATGTCCGCGTTCGTGAGCCAATTCTGGAACAACTCGTCGCTGGACATCGCTTTGACGGTTACCATTTCATGCACCTCGAAAATTATAATGCGAATGCAGATTTGAAACCTTGGGATTATCAAGGTTCAGAATTTAACAAGAAGCTTTTTTTTGGGTGCAATGTAGATTCAAGTGTAGGAGCCGAGTCATCACGTGAGGTTGTCGAATTATGAGCAAACAAATAGTTGATAAAATCAATAATCTCATCAAGCAGCACCACGAATTCTTTTCACGAGCGATTCCATTGATAGCCTCGGAAAATATCACGTCAAAAGCGTGCCGCATGGCCACGATCTGCGATTTTCAACACCGGTATGCGGAAGGCTGGCCTGGCAAGCGCGTTTATGCTGGTTGCGAGTATCTCGACCAGGTCGAACTCATTTGCCAAGACCTCGCGCAGAAGTACTGGAGAGCCTCGTTCGCGGATGTTCGGCCGATCTCTGGGGTCGTGGCAAACCTGGCGCTGTACACGGCAATGACCACGCCGAAGGGCAAGATGATGGCTATGCCAATCCCTTCAGGTGGCCACATTTCCCATGCCCCGAAGATTGCCAAGCAAACCGGCAAGGAAATCAACGGCACGGCGGGTACTGTGCGGGGGCTGGACGTTGAATACCTCGCGTTCGACCAGAAGGAAATGAACCTGAACATCGACGAGAGCGCGAAGCGGATCCGCGCGTTCAAGCCTGAGCTCGTGCTGTTTGGTGGTAGCGTGTTCTTGTTTCCGCACCCCGTGAAGGAACTTTCCGCGGTCGCGAAGGAAGTCGGTGCCCATGTTGCGTACGACGGCGCGCACGTCGCGGGCTTGATCGGCAGCGGGTACTTCCAGGATCCGCTGCGGGAAGGTGCCGAGGCATTCACGCTGTCGACGCACAAGACGTTCCCCGGGCCGCAGCACGGCTGCATCCTCACGAATGGCCCGGATGAGCTCAACGAGAAGGTCAAGAGCGCTTGTTTCCCCTCGATGCTGAGCAACCACCACTTGCACAACGTGGCCGGGTTTGCCATCACCCTTGCGGAAATGATGGAATTCGGGAAGGTCTATCATGGCCAGGTCATCAAGAACGCCAAGGCATTGGCTGCCGCGCTTGCCGCGGCTGGCTTCAAGCCCTTGTGCGAGCATAAAGGGTACACGGCTTCGCATCAAGTCGTGCTCGACGTCACGGGTCTCGAAAAAACCTTCGGGCTCGGTGCAGACATCGAAAAGGCGCTGGAAAAGGCCGCGATCATCGTCAACCGGAATTTATTACCCTGGGATGCCAAAGAAAAGCGGGAATACACGAACCCGGGTGGTCTCAGGCTCGGCACCAGCGAGGTCACGCGCCTCGGCATGAAGGAAAGCGATATGAAGGTCATCGCGGATTTCTTCAAGAAGATCATCATCGACAAGAAGGATCCCAAGACGATCGCGCCCGATGTCGCCGAGTTCGCGAAGAACTTCCAAACCGTGAAGTTTTGCTTCGAGGAAACCAAGGCATTCCAGTGGTATTGAAAAAAAAGTACTATTTCTATTTACTTTTGTTCAAAGCTGCCCGTTTACTGCACCGTGATCGGTTGCTATGGCCATATCCTTTCCGTTGAAGGTGATGCTCGTGACCTTGCACGTGGCCGGCACCCTTGATTTCACGGTTCTGAAATCCATCGAAGCCTCGATGCGTAACGTTCTGCCAGCCATCTTGGCGGAGATTTTAACATCTGGCTTGCCCGCGATGATATAATCCGTGATGGTTCCATCATCGCCCGGGATGATGGCCAGCTCCAGCTCGTCGAAGGGAACCTCGTCAACATGCTGCTGTACCGGGCCCATGGGCGAGATGGTTCCTTCCCGCAAGAACACGGGTACGCGATCGATCAAGCACGTGACATCGATCCAGGCAGGTCCCTTCACTGCGTCGAGCGTCCAGAAATTGCACCACGTTCCTCTTGGTAAATACACCTTTCGCGTGTTGACCCTCGTGAGGATGGGCGCGACGAGCAAGTTCCGTCCGAACATGTATTCATCTTCC
>JAUQYW010000718.1 GCA_030587525.1 Candidatus Sigynarchaeota archaeon
TACCGTCGTGTTCGCGATGCTGTTCGCACTTGCTAGGACGCATGAATGCATGGGCATCGACTCCTCGTTGAATAGATACAGGGAAACCGTGTAAATCGAGCCCTTTTCGGTGACTTGCGTGTCAGGCTTCCACAACTGTTTCCACAGCGACCGGAAGACTACTGTCACGTTTGCATCCCTCGCATCGGTCCCGCTGAATACCAGCCATGGTGATGTGAACATAAAGGACACGTCTGCAAACCACGAAAACGTACCTACATACGCACTATAATTGCTCACGCCCGAAAACGCGCGGCCCTCCATGACCGATAACGACCAGCCATCGAGCTCGCCCGTGCCGGCGGTGGTTCCCCATTTCCACGCCGCGACGAAATTCGTTTGGTTCGTGATGATATTGTTCTTGGGCACGGTCGGGATGCCAGAATATTTAAACTCGTGATCGACGCCGGGACCGGCGTGCTGCCATGATGCATATACCTCGGCTTGCGTGACCGAATCATCGTCGGAACTGTTGATGGAATCCTGGTCGCCCATGAATTCCGCGCATGCGAGATAGGGGTACGGGCTGATCTTCGTGCGATTTTCCTCGTAGCAGAACATGCCATCGATGCCGGTCGATACCGTTGTTACAGGCTGGAAGGCACTGGTCGCCACGTCGTACCACGACAAGACGATGGGCCTGTCACGGACGGGTTGGTGGTCATCATCGAGCAAAGAACCTTTATAGACAACGTGCAGCAATGGATTGATAGCACTGTCGATGAAGATCGAGCAGTTGAGGAACGTGGTCGTGGGTTCCCTGCAAATTGTTATGGATTCCGAGTGCACGAGGGTAGTCCTTAAAATAAATCCCCAGAAGAGCCACGTGACATAGACCTGGATGTGGAAATCACCTTGACAAAATCCGTAATCCCTGGCGAGCGTGATGTTCAATGTGTTCTGGCCAATGCGAATTGTTGACGGCTGGCGAAATATCTCGTGTCCCAGGGAATTGTAGGCGATGATCC
>JAUQYW010000746.1 GCA_030587525.1 Candidatus Sigynarchaeota archaeon
GGACTAGCCACCGCCCCGGCAGTGGATGTCGCCGCTCCCGCTGATGTACCATCCCCTGCTGGCGATGCTGCTCAAGGACAAGTTGCCCCGGCTCCAGACGGCAACCCAGCCGAAGTACAAGCCCCCGTTGAACCGGCCCAAGCTCCGGCAAGCGATGCACAAGCACCAGAAGCTAGCACCCCTGCGGTTGAAGTCGTCGCCCCGCCGGCGCCAAAATATGTCACGGTCGAGCGGACCAGGGTGGAATACGAAAAAATTCACGAGCAAGTATGGAATTTCGTGGGGTACTCGTCCAACGTGACATCTGCCGTGGCAGACTTGGCGGGCAAGGGTGGTTACGTTTCCGAGAACGTACTGGAAAAGAAATTCGGCAAGTTGACCTTCTTGTGCCCGTTCGAGGTCGACTTCCCGATCGGCGGCATAGTGTCTCAATATATCAAGAGAATAGGCCCGAACGCCGGACTCATTTATTACCCGCAAAGCGCGCCTTCCCCGCAATCAAACGCGATTTTGACACAGCTGTTGCAGCAATTTTTCGCATCGTCGGCACCACGCGGTCATGTCATCGTTTACTTGAAGGTTAACAAATCCGAGGCCTCGGATGAAAAGGTTTCCATCATCGTTGGCGGCTTGACTGAGCAAGAAGGGAAGATCCAGCAGAACTTGTCGAAGAAGCTCGGGAACGTGTTTTTCGACAACAACATTTTTTACAAGGGCCAGTTGCTCGATGACGTGAAATCGATCGCCGGAAAACTCGGTTTGAAGTTGGTGACGCTGGTCTGCACGAGCAACGTGATCCAATCCCAAGACAAGTTGCAGAACCTCGTCGAGTCATTCTGACAATTCATGTAGTTATTATAACCATAATGAACATCGAAAAGGAAACGGTTACCATGGACAAGAAACAGATCAAAGAACTTATCAATAGTGCTAAAAAAGTAATCAAGGATGCTGATAAGGCGGCAAAATATGATGTGAACGGTGCCTTCCAATCATATAAGCAAGCTGCCGAATGGCTGCAGAAGGCTGCTGACGACGCCGATGCTGCGAGTCTCTTACAAGAAGTGATCCAGAAGATGCAAGAGCTCGTAGCCAAAGGCCAGCAAGCCAGCGCGCCGGCTCAGCAAGCACCAGCGTACCAGACACAAGCATATTCCGCCGGGTCCCAAGAACAGCTGTCCCGTGAACAAAAATACAACGTCCAGGCCCAGCAAGCCTATGCCCAGCAGCAAGCCTTGCAAGCAGCCGCTCAGCGGCCATCCTCTGTCCAACCGCCAGCGCGCCAAGAAGGTGGCTGGACCCCGCTCGTGTTCACGCACGGGCAAGAATTGGAAGTCCAGCTCGTTCGCACGGACGGGTCGTTCCTGTCAGGCGAAGAGATGGTGCACTTGATGGGAGAGCTGGTCAAGGAAGCATATGCAAAGTTCAAGCAATGGATGGATGCCGGGCAAGTACCTGCTTACATCGTGCAAAAGATGGGCGGGTATCCAATCCTCCACGAGGACCATGAAAAGGGCCTCATCATGCAGATCCCGTCGCTGCTTCCCTCAGGTCAACGGATTAACATCGATTCGTTTGGGCGGGATGGCAACGTGGCTGCCATCACGTACATTCTCGAGCTCGTCACGCCCGTGTGCCAATATGTCGAGGAGCTTGCCTGGTGGGAAAGCACGTTGTTCAGTCTTGCTCATCAAGTGTTGGCGACGCAGAAAAGCGATCTCTTCATCGTCGGCAGCGGGTTGAACTCGACCGTGGAATACATGCGTGGCCTCTCGTTTGGTGATCACAGCCACATCGGCACGTTCCAATCTCCCCTTGAAAAGATCCAGTTCTACGATATGCTGCGGAACTTCATTCCCGCCATCATTGCATTGTCCGTGAACAGCCCGCTCGTCAAGGGAAAGCCCACAGACGAGATCAAGATCGTCAAGGGTCGATATGCCGCCCCGAACTGCGTCCGCTCCATACGGCTCCTCAATAACACCACGATGCTCTCCGGATTAAACAATCCTGCCAAGTATCCACCGTACTTGCTCGACGACAACGAGCAGACCCGCCAGCAATTTTTGACGACGGTTGGCAAGGCTGATTTCTACGATGCCCGGTTCCAAGACGTGTACCCGTACACGGATTTCGGCACGATCGAGGTTCGGGTGTGCGATGCCCAGATCAGCGTCGCAAGGCGCATTGGTATTTGCCAGATCTTGCAAGCCCTCGGCTATAAAACGAGAAAGATCCTCGCGGCGGGGAGATACGTGCCTGGTGCGGCGTCCGAGTGCATCGTGAAAAACCGGGACCGAGCGGTGCGCCAAGGGTTGTTCGGGGTCTTCACGACGGAAGGGATCGACGAGAACCAGTTCCGCAGCTACGATCCCGAGTTCGCGAACATGTACATCGGCGATGCGACGTCAAAACCACGGTACCTTTTCGAGCACGTCGACCGCATGTTCCGGTGGCTGGCTCCCGAGCTCAAGGAACTCGGTTATGCCAATTCCCCGTACTTGCAGCCGCTGCTCGTGAGCGTATATGGCGAGATACCGAACGGGATTCTTCCGCCATTCACCGAAGCCGATTACCAGCTGTCGCTCTATTATTACAAGCTGGCGAATCACCTGGAACCGAACATCGTGGCTGATCTGATCACCCAGACCAAGCAGCACAGCTTGAATGCAACGAGCCACCCGCTTCAAGGGGGTCGAGTGAACTATCCACCCGGTTTCTTGTAAACCACTATTATTTTCAGTTCTTCTTTTTGTTATTTAGCAAGCTTGAACGGGTTAATTCTGTTGTTCTTGGTTATGGCAGAAATGGAGAAAAAGAGACGTTGCATCACGTTGCTATCTTCAAGAATGCTGGCACCAGCCGCCGGAACTCGACATCTTCCTTGTTTTTCGTGTAAACCAGTGCCCGTATGAGTTTTTGCTCGAATAATTCTCCCGTGACTTGCCGGGTCTTGATACTCGCGGTTTTAACCAGCTTTATCACGTATGATTCTGGCGGTCCCGATAATTCTACTTTTTTTGGCAAGGTGAAGCCAACCAGGCCAAGGGTGGATGAATACGCGATCACCCGTGCCTTCAGATCGCCCATGTTCTCGATTTCGATGACGTCGAGCTCCACTTTTAATGATTCGTCGATCTTGGAGTATGCGGTCCAATCATTGTAGATGAAGGGAAAAGGCTCGTAGGAAAGCGAATTGAACTGCGCAAGTTTCATGACCTGCTCGTTGTATTCGTCAACCTTTGCTTTTTCGATGATGTCGAACGATTGATCGATGATGCTATCGAGCGAGACTCCCCCGCGATGAATATCGCTCATTCGAACACCAGCAATGAGGTATGATTTTTTCATCTTCTCGAGCAATGCCCGGTTCTTGTGTTCGAGCCCGGAAACGACCGACGCCTCGAGCGCCTCGTCGAAAAGAAATACAGAATATTCGGGTTTCCCGAAAATTAAAAGGTAATCCGCCATCTCAGAAAAAGCACCGACTGCGATGTCGGGATTCTTCATCGCGATGGTTTTTACTTGGGCAATGAAGTCCCGCGCGTCGTCCATACGTTCGACCTCGTAGGAGGCGATGGCTTTGGCAAGCAGGCACTTGAGCTGCAGCTCGATATCCCCCGCTTTCTCTGCTAGGCTGCGGGCATACTCGAAATGCTCGATTGCCTTTAGATAAAAGTCTGGAATGTTTCCCGTGTTGAAGAAAAACAGCATTGCTTTCATGTATACCGAGTTGAGAACAGCCCCGTCCTGGTGGCTTTGCGCTGCCCAGTACGACGTTTCTGTCAAGAACGCGAAGGCATTCAGGATGTCGCCTTGAAGCAGGTAGATGTATGCCTTGAAAAACACGACCTTGTACGTCTCCAAAGCCGTGAGCACGTAGAGAAACGAGTAATCTTCCTTCTTGAAATCAAACTTTGCCTTGATGATGTCTTCGATGAGATCGATATCGAGCTGTTTCACCGCATTCAACGCGTTGGAGGGATTCTCGTCCAAGATGTGTTTTCGGACATCGTTCAGCTTGGACAGGTGGGCTTTCACGTTGTCCAGGTATTCCTTGTAAGGGTCAAGGGACTTTAAATGGGCCGGGTCGAGCTTCATGGTCCCCGACACGTAGATGTCGGCCACGCGGAGTTTTTCCAGATCGGCTTCGCCAAGCTCGGTGGATGTTAAGTAAGCTGTCTTGGCCTTCACGACATCCATCGATGCTTCGCTGGTTGCGCACGCTTCTATGCCCACGTCACCAGTACCCACCAAGGCGGCGGTGCGGTCTATCAACCATGAAAGCTTCTTGGCAGCTGGATAGATATCCTTTCGTGAAAGGATGTAATTGATGCTGTAATCGGTCACTTTCCGCTCGTTTGACTTAAAATAGCGCTTGAGCTGCGCATCCTTGGTGAGGGTCGATAGCTTGAGCAAGAATGCGCCGGGCGTGAGGATCTTGATGTTGCTGTTGAATTTTTGTGCGTTCTCGACGAGCTTGAAATCATCGGTCACGAGCCACGTCGTGCTGCTTTGCGAAAGCCTGTCGGCAATGAAGAGCAATGAGAGATCCGGGTCCTGGGCCGGATTCTTTTCGTTCAATCGCTTTTTCAACACGTCCAGCTCCTCGGGAGCGACCTTGCTCGAGGTAACGACGCGGTTGAAGTTCTTTCGCAAGTCTCCTTGCAAGAATGGCATCTCGTTCATCACCAGGCCCGTGATGTTGAGCGAAATGTCGGAATTCTCCTCCTTCAACGCGTTCAGCTTGTTGATCCAGAGTTTTTCGCTGAGCTGCTGCATGCTGATGAAAAAATTGGTATCGATGACGAAGTTGTCCATGATGCGTCGCTCTGGGCTTGTGGCGCTTTAAACCATGTGCTAAGAATAGATCGGCACGTAGGGTAAAAAACGTTCATGCTTGCATCCGGAGAGGACGATACCAAAACGAAAAGGTGAGTGCCCGTGTTCCTTGAAACTAACGCGCTGCCTTCACAGATCGGCGTTGCGCCGTTATCTCGTGCAAGCTCTCTCGTTTCAAGATTCTCTTCCGGGCACTCTGCGGGTGGAAAACCATGTATGAGCATGGGGTTGTCTTGAAGTCATCCAAGAATGAGCCATTCTCAAGTCCTTCAAGGGCCGTAGTACTCCTTTGTATCCAGTTTTCAATCTCGGATGTTCCCCGCAGTATGCACTTGGTTTCATCGTGGGTTGGTCTCGCCAAGGCCTCGAAGCGGGGCGGGTAGTTCCTCACTGATTCCCGCATGTTACCTAAAGATAACCTTGGATTTTATGTTTTTTGATAGAAAAAACGTGGAAGCGAAATCACGTCTGGAGTGTCTAACCATCGAGTTCTTTCTTGAGCTTTTCGAGCTCTTTCTTGACCTTTTCGCTTTTGCTCGGGTCTTCCTCGATGGGCTCGGTATCGTCCTCGAGCGGGACCGAAATATTGCTGGTCGGTGTTTCAGGGAGATTTCCACCATCCAGCATGACTTGCGTTTTCAATTCTTCCAGTTCCTCATCGATGGCGTCGCTTTCAGCTTCGGAATCGGGGTTTTCTGACATGACCTCGGCGCTCTCCTCGAGGTTGGCTATCGCCTCCTCCGATTCCTCGTTCATTTCCATGATCTGCTCCGGATTGAGTTCATCAACGTGTTTCTTCAACACCGCCGTGGTCGATTTCATCGTGGTTCCCATGGTCTTTATGGTCTCGGCTGAATCGATAGCATCTTGTTGTCGTTCTAGCTTGATGATGAACCCCTGGAAGCGTTCGAGATTACCAAGAGCACGCTTCCGCCGCAACAAGTAATTTTTTGCCAAGTTTATGTTTCCCTCGGCAACCGCCTTTCGCGCTCTCAAGTGGAAATCTTGCGAGTCCTTCTCGTATTTTTTTATTCCCATTCGGATCTGGTTGATGGATTGCTTGAGATCGGCTTTGCCGGTGCTGATGGATGGCTGTTTCTTTTTTGGGAAGAGCTTTTTCATTTTTTGCCACGATCGGTTGTTGCATTTCTTTATAATTTTTATTTCGTTGAAGTATTGCTTTATTTTGAGCCGGAATTACATTTCCTATATCTCACATATAAGTCTAAATTAATTAAGATTTTTGATGTTCTAACATTTATATTTGACGACTAAAGAAAAAAGCGTGCAGCATCAATATGGATTCGAAAACTCTGTGGGAGATCAAGCAGACCTTTAGCACGGGTCAAAAAGCTTTCAAGTACGGGAATTTCGAGTCAGCGCTGGAATCTTTTCAAGACGTGTTTAACCGGTTTCGCGATCTCGGGAACTCGGAGGGTATGGCGGAGTCCCTCTACCAGGTTGCCCAAGCCCAGCAAAAGCTCGGGCATCTCCAGGACGCGGCCATGAGTTTGAAGGAAGCTCTGGAACTCTTCAGGTTCCTGAAGAAAAAGGAGCGCGAAGTCATCTCTCTCCATGCTCTTGGCATGATCCATGCAGAACTCGGGGACGACGAGTTAGCGTTAAAATATTTCGAGGATGCCCTGGCTATTTATCAAGAGAAGGATTACAAGGACGGTATTGGTTCCATCTATTTCGAGATGGGGAACCTTGCGCTGAACGATGACGATCTAGCCAACGCTGTCATTTTTTACCAAAAAGCCTTGAGCGTGTTCGGGGAGTCGGGGAATGAGCCCGGGATCGCAAAATTGCATTACATGCTTGCTCTTGCCACCTTCAAGGAAGAAGATATCGAGGCGATGCGACCCCACCTGGAAAAAGCTGGCGAATTGTTCGAGCAGCAGTTTGATGTTGACGGGAGGGTCAAGGTTCGGACCATGGAAGGGCTCATTGCCTTGAAGGAGAGAGACACCAACAAGGCCGAGCTAATTTTCAAGGACTGCATGCGGTTAATTGCCGAGCGGTACATCCGGGAGCCGCAGAAGAGCGGCGTCGTTGACAAGCAATCTGAGGTGCAGATACTAATGTACATGGGCACCCTCCTCCTCCAGGACTCCAAGTATAATTTGCCAGATTTTGGAAAAACCCTGAACATAAAAGCATACGAGTATTTCAACGAGGCTGGTACACTTTCGGAGAAGATCCAGTACAAGAAAGGAATTTGCCAAGCATTCTTCAGCATGGGGCTCATCCTCTTCGAACGTGGTACCCGCGCGAGCCTCGACGAGGCGACCGCGAAGTTCTCCAAGGTTCTCGACATCGCGAAAGAAATCAAGGACAACGAGTTGATCGTCAAGAGCCTGTTGTTCCTCGGGATCAGCCATCGCCATCTGGACAAGATCGATCAAGCCTTGAACTTTCTGCAAGATTGCACGATCATCTCTCGAAAATTAAAATATGCAAGCTTGGAAACTCGTTCCTTGATTGAAAAGTTCAAGATTTTCTTTAAAATCGGCAAGCTCAACGATGCACTTTCAATGCTTGAAACAGCAATGGAAATAACCAAACAGAACAAGGACTTGCGTGGCCTGGAAGCGGAAGTGCTTGTTTTACTGAGCAGCTATCACCAAGTCACGGGGGACCTCCACAAGGCAGGGGAACTACTCGCGGAAAGCCACCAGATATACGAGGCGTTGAACAACAAGAAGGGCTTGGTTAATGTCCTTACCGAGATGGTGACCTTGAACGAGCGCCAGGGGTTCACCACACAGGCGATATCGTGCTTGAGCAAGATCGAAGCGATACACCGGGACGCAAATCGGTTCACGGATATGTCCCGGGCGAAGATCGAAATAGCACGGTTGATTTTTGAAACCGGCGACGTGGAGCGTGCGATTGCGAAGCTCAAGGAAGAGATCGATTTCATTCGCGACGCGGGTATCAACGACGGCGATGCCTTGATCGCCGAAGCAAAGTTCATCTTGTTCAAGATTCTCAAGCATAAAAATGAAACCATCGAGTCCGACGAGATATTCGCTGATGTTTTAAATTATTATAGCAAAAATGACAAGCTCCTTGAGTTATTCGACGTTTTCATCGACATTGCATACGAATCCATGGAAAGCGGTAACGCTGGCTCTTTAAAGCATGCGATCGAGAAATTGTGGAAAATAGTCAGTGGAGCAAAGGAGACCGTCGATTACAACGAGAGATTGATATTTTTCTTGCACATATTCGGCATCATTCACCAGCAAGATGGGGCACTTGACCTGGCCCGAAAATATTTCAACGAATGCTTGGTCATCATCCAAAAGCTTAATACCGAGAGCAAAAAAGGCGTGATACTTGCCCAGCTCGGTGACTTGTCGTTGATAGAAGGAAAAGCCGATGCCCTCTCGTTATTCACGGATGCGTTGAAGATAATGTCCGAAGAAGGTCAGCTCGATGACACGATCAAGGTTCATGTCAAGATTGCTGAAATAATGAATGATCAAGGTAATATCGAAGAAGCAATAGAACATGCCATGCAAGCCGTGAAGACCTTCGAGGATGCATCGATCGTCCATAATCGGCAAGAAGTCGCCCGCAAGTTAAAGCGGCGGTATAAATTTTACACCCAGCCTCTCGATGCATATGCCCTGCTCGGTTCGCTGTATATATCGAGGTTCACCAAGGAAAACGACCCGACTTCGCTCGAGCGGGCCTTGATTTCCACGGAATTTCAAAAACTTCAATGGATCCATTCGAAATATTATGCAAAGCAAATGTTTAGCATGTATTCGTGCCAATCTCTCGAAAAATACGTTGAAGCAGACGAGACCTTGGGCCAAAAGGCCGTGATGAAGCACAAGCTCCTGGAATTCCTCGTGGAAAATCGTGACGTCCAAATTCGGCTCTTGGCAGCACCGGATTCGAAGAAAGATTTCGTGAAGAAGGCGATCGACTTTCTAAACCAAAAAATAGCCGAGGAACGGCTAGGCCTGGTCGACCTCGTACAGGAGGTCAAGAAGAACCGCGCGTATCTCATGGAGTGCAAGGACCCCGGTTCCTACGTGCCATTTATCGGGTTCAACCTGGTGCGGCAAGCACAAAAAGTCTTGAAAAATTACGGGGAAATAGCGGTCATCGATTATGCCTTGTTGCCTCTCGCCTCCAAAATTGCAATTTTCATTATGCATCAAGAGGACACGGAGCTCATCCTGAGCGACGCACCCGCTGCATTTTTCACCGCGCTTGAGCAGCTCAATGAAGCGATCCAGCAAGACAAGCAAGCAGATGTCATTTTCTTGCATCGGAAGCTCACGGACTGGCTGTTTCCCGTGCAACTGAAGGAGCGGCTTCTCGAGCTCGGCGTGGCTTACCCGTTCATCTGCCCTGATCCCCGGTTACACGATATTACCTTCGATTTGCTCGGCGAAGAGAATAACCTGTGCCTGGATTTTACGTTTTTCTACCTACAAAGTGCCCTGAGCCTGAAAAGCGTTCTTCAAGGCGGCCGGGAGGCAAGCCCGGGAAGTTCATTGGACTTTTACTTCTTGTTTCCTGACCCGGACGATGCAAAAGGCGACGAGTTGGCGGATCTTGTGAATTTCTTCGACCGTAAAACGAGTGCCACCGAGGCTACAGCTCCCTCGCATCTCTTGCTGCAAGGTGCTGATGCGAACCACCAGAGCCTCCAGGACATCGTCAGCGTCAAGCCGGCGATAATCCACTTTTCCGGCACGAGCTTCTTACCAGCATCGCTGCCTTTCAAAGGTTTCTTGAATATGAACGATCGCGCGTTTTTCTTGGAGGATTTTATGGAACTCGACCTCGACAACAAGCACGGCCTGATTTGCTTGGCTGCCCGAGATGAGGTTCCTGTCAACCTCGAGCAAGCTTTCTTCGCGTGGAAGACCTTGTCGCTGAGCAATATCCCGAATTTCATTTTCATGCTTTCGAAATATGGCTTTTCTGGCCGGATCTTTTCCTTTCTCTATGACCGGTTACTCAAAGGCGATACACTTGGGCAGGCTTTCCATAATTGTATGATTTACTTCAACAAGATCCAGGAAATCTCGCCACTTGCACGGGAAAGCCATATCCTCATCGGGAATCCATTCTGGAAATTAAAAAACAAGTCATCTTGATTCGACTTTGGTCGGAATAGTTGATTATTATAGAATCGAGTGAAAAAAGGTTAGAAACGAGACGCCTGGCTATATTGCATCGAACTGAGCTGGGTCCGGAGTTCTTGCATTTCTTGCCCCAGCGTGATGAGCTTTTCCGTGAAGAGCTGGTGCGTCTGGAAATACACGTGCGCCGTGACTTTTCCGAGCTCGAACATCGCGTCTAGATTTCGCATCGTCTCCTTGATGGACGCTTGTTTTTGCTCGTCCACCTGCAATTGATTGATGAGCGTCCTCACTTCCTGGGACTTTTGCAACCTTATTTGCATGGCTTGCTGGGCTACCTGGTTTGCCATGTTTACCGGGTAATTGCCTCTCGCCGGTGCATTCCACGAATCAACGAATCCTCCCGCGTTTCCTTTGACCCCGGTGCGAGGATCCGGCACGGCAGACATTGATTGACCGGCCCTTTGGAAGAATTGCTGCGATGCTCCTGCACCGTCGCGCCCCAGGGTGAAAGCATCGCGTCTCTGGGGCGCCACCCGTGGATCAATGCCCGGATTGTACAGCCTTGGATCGCCCGTGGACACGGCCGGGTTCTTAAGAGCCGCCGGCGACTGGAAATCTTGCGCGAGGAGGTCATCGCCGAGGAAGCCCTGATCATCCTGCATGAACGCCGCTGGATCTTGTTGATCGACTCCAATCTGGTTCGACGGCATCGATTTTTGGTCGGTATTGGCTGGATTTGACGGATCATTGAAACCGGAATCGCCCGGGAATTCGAAATCTAGGTCCGTCAGAGGAGCATAGTTCATGCCTTGGCGTGGCGTGGTAACTTGCTGGGGGCTTATCGAGTCCGGGTTGAGCAATGCATTGATGTTTTCCTCGATGTAGGTCTTGATCT